>CAZHIE010000078.1:0-19737 GCA_964532435.1 uncultured Planctomycetales bacterium | reverse complement strand
CTTCGTGCCTTCGCGTTTTCTCGCCGCCGCACTCCTTTGATCGACGCCGGTGGTTCCAGAAACGCCGGTCAAGTCGAACGGCCCGGGCTTCCGATTCGTGTTACACTTCCCGTAGAAGGGCCGCCCGGAGTGCGCGTCGGCGACGTTGCGTCGGCGCGGGGGCGGGCGGATACTTCGGTTCGGGCCCGCGGGAGAGTTCCGTGGAGCTGGGCTGTCCGAGATGCCATGAATCCAATCCCCCGGCCGCGCGATTCTGCCGGCGCTGTGGCGTCGCGCTCACGGCGGCGCCGGCCCCGGGCCGAACGCCGCACCCGCAGCCGCTCGCGGCGCCCGCCGGGTTTGAGGCGATGGCATCGGGCGCGAATCTGCTCTTCCGCTGCCGCCCGCTTTCGGGCAACACGCGCCTGACCGACGCCGAGGGCTGCGAGATCGCGGTTTTCAACGCCGGACACGGCTTGTGCAACGTGAGCCTGCGCGTGCTGGGCTGGAACGACGCCGCCGAGCAGGTCATGGCGCTGACGCGCGACCTGCCCGATCTGCCGCGCGGCGCGACCGCGATGGTCGAAGTCTCGTCGTACGACCTGCCGGCCCCGGTGCGGCGCATCGCGGTCGATTTTTGCAGTGCGGAGTTCTCGTCCGCGACGAACGCGGCTGGATGACCGGGGACGAGCCTTCCCCGGCCGAGGCGGACGGTTCATCCGCCGGGCGTTTCAGAAGGGAGCTTGGCATGGAGTATGTTCCGTACGTTCTGGGAACGGTGGCGGGACTGATCGTCCTGGGCATCCTTTCGACCGGCCTGTTTACGGTCGAGCAGCAGACCCGCGCGATCGTCGAACGGTTCGGCCGGTTTTTGCGCATCGGTCAGCCCGGCCTGAATCTGCGAATTCCGGTGATCGACCGCATCGCGGCCCGCATCACGCATCGCGTGCGCGAGCTGGAGATCAAGGTCGAGTCGAAGACCAAGGACGACGTGTTCGTCGACCTCCTCATCGCCGTGCAGTTTTACGTGAAGGAGACCGACGAGGCGGTGCATGCGGCGTATTACCGGCTGACCAATCCGCATCAGCAGATCAGCTCATACGTGTTCGACACCGTCCGCGCGCTCGTGCCGGAGATGCTCGTCGACAACGTCTTCTCCGAGAAGGAGAAGATCGCCCACGCGGTGAAGGAGCGTCTGTCCGACATTATGGATCAGTTCGGCTACACGATCCTTCAGGCGCTGGTGAACGACATTCAGCCCGACCCGAAGGTCAAGGCGGCGATGAACCAGGTGAACGCCAGCGCGCGCCTTCGCGAGGCGGCCCGCAACGAGGCCGAGGCCAAGAAGATCCGCGTGATCGCCGAAGCCGAGGCCGAGGCCCGCGCCAAGGAGTTGCAGGGCGTCGGCATCGCGCGGCAGCGGCTGGCGATCGCCAACGGGTTGAAGGAGTCGGTCGCGGCCTGTTCGGAAGCCGGAATCTCGCCCGAGGAAGCGACGCGCATGGTGCTTCTCACGCAGCACTACGACACGGTCACCTCGGTCGGCGCCAACAGCAAGGCGACGATCATCATGATGCCGTACGGCCCGACGGGCATGTCGCAGACGGCCGACCAGATTGCGCAGGCGCTGCTGATCGGCGATCAGGTGCATCCGGAACTCGGCCCGCTGCCGCCGCCGTCGGCGCCGAAGCCCGCGCATCAGCACACGTAAGTGCGTGCCGCCGGCCGGGTTTATGAATCCCGGCCGGCGCCGTTTTTCTCCTCGGGATCATCGCGTGCCACAGCGGTCGCCAGATGAGCCGGGTTTAATCCCAGTCGAATTGACTTCGCTCCCGCGCTTCGGGTACAAGTATCTCTACGAGCCGACGAAGGAGGATCGCCGCGCAGCCGAATTCTCAGAAAACTGGCTGCCGCGGCGCGCCCCGCAATCTTCACATCTGCGAATCCGGAGGAGAACTGCATGAGAAATCTGTGTCTGTGCGCGTTACTGGGTCTCGCCTGCCTCGCCGTGCCGGCGAACGCGACGATCCATTCATTCGTCGTGCAATTGAGCGGCGCCAATGAGATTCCGCCCGCCGATCCGGATGGATTCGGCACGGCGCATCTGCTGATCGACGACGCCCCCAGCCCGCCGACGATCACCTGGTTCATCACGGCGTTCAACATCGACCCGATCAGCGCCGACCACATCCACCGCATGACGAACCCGCCGCCGCCGCGCGGCAATGGTCCCGTCACGGTCGATTTCAGCGCCTCGCTGATCGGCGGCCCGATCGCCGACGCCGACCTGGTCAACGTGCTGGCCGATCCGACGCGCCACTACGTGAACCTGCACAATGCGGCGTTCCCCGGCGGCGCGATTCGCGGCGATCTGCCGGAGCCGGCCACGTTCGGCGCGCTGGCGCTGGGCGCCCTGGCGCTCCTGCGCCGTCGCTAACGAGCGGATCCGACAATCTGAGATTGCGATGCGGGTCGTCCGGCTGCGGTCGGGCGACCCGCGTCGTTTTCCGGAGAATCTGGGAGGCGGCGGCGCGGGCGTTTTACAGAGGCATCGATCGGCCGCCCACGCGGTGAATGAGCACCGTGTCCGTCGCGCCGGGCGTCGTCGGGCGCGTGCTGGTCACGACGACGACAAGGTCGCCTGCCGCCGCAAGCTTGTGGCGGATGAGCAGCGCGTCCATGCCCGACGCCATTTCCGCGGGGTTCTCGTTCGGCTCGACGCGGATGGGCTGCACGCCATAGAGCAGATTCAGCCGCCGGCTCACGTGCTCGTTGTGCGTGAGGCCGACGACCGGCATCGGCAGGCGATGCCCGGAGATCAGCCGCACCGTCGCGCCCGTCGCGGTCCACGCCGCGACGAGCTTCGCATTCAGGTGCAGCGCCGCGTGAACGGCCGCCTCGGCGATCGCCGACGTGGCCGAGCGATCGTTCGACGGGGGATTCGCGGGCCGCAGCGCTTCGCCGCCATGCATGTAACGCTCTGTCGCGCTCGACACGCGGCGGAGGATGTCTACGGCGGCGACGGGCCAGGCGCCGCTGGCGGTTTCGGCCGAGAGCATGACGGCGTCGGCGCCGTCGAGGATCGCGTTGGCGACGTCGCTGACCTCCGCGCGCGTGGGCGTCGGCGCGGCGACCATGCTCTGCAACATCTGCGTCGCGACGATGACCGGCGTGTCGGTTTGAAGGCAGCGGCGCACGATGCGCTTCTGCGCAAGCGGCACTTCCCACACGTCCATCTCGACGCCAAGATCGCCACGCGCGACCATAACAGCGTCGGCCTGCGCGACGATCTCGTCCAGCCGCGCGAGCGCCTCGCGCTTTTCGATTTTCACGATCACGCCGGCATCGTGGCCGCTGCGCCGAATCAGCTCGCGCAACTGCTGCACGTCTTCGGGCCGCCGCACAAACGAGAGCGCCACGTAATCGAGCTGGTTTTCGAGCGCCCAGGCCGCGTCGCGCCGGTCCTTGTCGGTCAGCGCCGGCAGCGAAAGCGGCGTGTCGGGCACGTTGATGCCCTTGCGGCTCGAGATCGCGCCGCCGACTGTCACGGTGCAGACCAACTCGCCGGCCGAGCGATCGGTAACGAGCAGCCGGACGAGTCCGTCGTCGATATAAACGCGATGGCCGACGTCGACCTCTTCGAGCAGGGCGGGCGTGTTCGTCGTCAGCCGGTCGGACGTGCAATCAGCGCTGCCCGGCACGATGTGAATGCGCTGGCCTGCCCGTAGCGGGCCGGCCCCGGGCGCGACGCCGTTGAGGCGGATTTTCGGCCCGCACAAGTCGCCGAACACGCAGATCGGCTCGTCGCGCTCGGCCGCGAGTTGGCGAATGATCGCCAGCACGCGCGCGTGATCGTCGAGCGTGCCGTGGCTGAAATTGAGACGGCAAACGTCGAGCCCCGCGTCGAGCATTTCCGCGAGCCGCTCGCGCGAGCCCGACGCGGGACCGATCGTTCCGATGAGCTTGGTTTGCGTGGGGGATTGCACGGGTCGCCGGGTCTCTCGTCAGGTCAGCCGCTGCTCGCCGATTGCGCCTCGGCCCGCTCGCGCTCCAGCAGCCGCGCGGCGCGCAGCACGCGCGTCTCCTCCAGCGCCGGGCCGATGAGCTGAAGCCCGATCGGCAGGCCGCCCGAGCGGCCGCACGGAAGCACGATCGCCGGCAGGCCGGCCAGGTTGGCCGCGATGGTGTAGATATCGGCCAGGTACATCTGGAGCGGGTCGTCCATCTTCTCGCCGAGGCGGAACGCGGGCGTGGGCGTGGCCGGGCAGACGATCAGGTCGGCCGAATCGAACGCCCGCACGAAATCCTGCTGCACGAGGCGGCGCACTTTCAGCGCTTTGCTGTAATACGCGTCGTAATAGCCGCTCGACAGCGCGAACGTGCCGAGCATGATGCGGCGCTTTACCTCTGCGCCGAATCCCGCGCTGCGCGACGCGCAGTACAGGTCGAGCAGGTCGGTCGGCTGCCCCGCGCGCTCGCCATAGCGTACGCCGTCGAACCGCGCCAGATTGCTCGACGCCTCCGCCGTCGCGATCAGGTAATACACGGCCGTCGCATAGGGCGTGTGCGGAAGCGATACTTCGAGCACGTTCGCGCCCAGCCGGCGATAACGAGCGATCGCATCTTCCACCGCCGCGCGCACGACATGGTCGAGCCCTTCGCCAAAGTACTCGCGCGGCACGCCGATTCGCAGGCCCCGCGCGCCATCGAGCAGCGCATCGTCCGCCAGCGCCGCGACGTAATTCGGCGCCGCGCCCGCCAGGCAGGTCGAGTCGGCCGGGTCCGGCCCCGCGATCACGCCGAGCAGCGCGGCCGCGTCCGCGACATTGCCGGCGAACGGGCCGATCTGGTCCAGGCTCGATCCGAACGCGACCAGGCCGTAGCGCGAGACGCGGCCATACGTCGGCTTGAAACCGACCACGCCGCACAGCGCGGCCGGCTGGCGGATCGAGCCGCCGGTGTCCGATCCGAGCGCCAGCGGCGTCATGCCGGCGGCGACGGCGACGGCCGACCCGCCCGACGATCCGCCCGGCACGCGCTGCACGTCCCACGGGTTGCGCGTCGGGCCGCGCGCGCTGTTCTCGGTCGACGAGCCCATCGCGAATTCGTCGCAATTGGTCTTGCCGACGATCACGCCGCCCGCCGCCTCGATTCGCCGCACGACGGTCGCGTCGTAGGGCGATCGGTAGTTGCGGAGAATGTTCGACCCGCACGTGGTGTGGCCGGCGATGGTGCAGATGTTGTCCTTGAGCGCGATCGGCACGCCGGCGAGCGGGCCGGGGTCTTCGCCGGCGGCGACCCGGCGATCGACACGGGCGGCGGCCTGGCGCGCCGATTCGGGCAGCACTTCGAGGAATGCGTGGAGTTGCGGATCGAGGCCGGAAATCCGCGCCAGCGCCGCATCGGTCACGTCGAGCGCGCGGCGCTTGCCGGCGCGGACGTCCGCGGCGATTTGCAGGGCGCTGTCGGCGGTGCGCATATGCCGATCCCGGTCGCAAGGCGCCAGCGCGGCGCCATCGCCGGGCCGTCGCGTCGCGTCGCGGCATTATGAACGCGGATGCGGAGATAGGGAAACGCGCGGCGCTATCCGCTCTTCGCCCGCCGATACGGCAGCGCGCGGATGTCGCTGCTCACGCGCTCGCCGCATTCCAGCGTCGCCGACACGGCGGTCCGCGCGTAGCGCAGATGACCGGCCCGCCCGTCCAGATGCCAGACGACTTGCAACGCGTACGAGTCAGCCGCGGCCGGCGACGGCGTCAGCTCCGCCGAAGCGCGCAGCTCGCGCCGCGGATCGTGGTTCGCCTCGATCAAGATCAACGTCACCCAATCGAGCGCCGCGCCGGTCTGCACACAGCTCGCGGTCGTGGCCGGCTCGACCGCCGAGTGCTTGCGCGAGACCCAGCCGCGCGGCGGTTCCTCCTGTCCGCGGACAAGCGTCCACCCGGCGGCCGCAGGTTGCAGCGCGACGATCCGCAGCGCGGGTCGCTCGCCGGGTTGGCGCGCGTCGCCGCCGTCGGACGTCTCGCGGGTTGCCAGCGCCGGCTCGGCTACGCAGCACACGCTTGCGCCGTTCGCCGTCGCGCGCAGTTCCGGACCGATCTGGAGCAACTGGCGAAACGTCGCCGCGGGGCCGACCACGCGGTCATGCACGATCAGGATTTCCGGCCGCACCCACGCCAGCATCCGTCGCACGACGGTCTTGGCGTACAGATGGTGCTCGCCCTCGACGCCCGACACGCTTGGCGCGTCGAAGACCGCGGTGATGCCCGATCGCCCGACGTGCAGCCGGCGCAGGTCGGTCTCGGCGTCGTCGCGGAGCACGACGTTGTGCCCCCAGCCGGATTCGCAGAATTGCCGCATCGGGTGGTCGTAGTCGTACTTGTACTTTCCCGCGTCGATGAGCAGATCGAGCCCGAAGCCGTGCAGGACGAAGGACAGGTCGTCGTGATGCTTGTGCGTCACGGTGTTGAACCCGGCGGTGAAGATCACCTGCCGCGCCGCGCGCGTCCGTTCCGGCGACCAGGTCTCGCGCCAGATCGCGAATCCGCTGTCCGGCGCGAGCAGATCGCGCTCGGGCGGCGGCTGCCCCTCGCGCCCGCCGGTCAGGGCGTAGAGAAAGTGCGGGTCGGTCGCGTCGCGCTCGTTCATCGAGCGCGCCAGGTTCGTCGGCGCGCCGGGCGTCGTGTCGCCGACATTCGGCCAGTCGCCCCACGGCTTGAGGCAGTGCGTCGTGAAGCGGACCATCCGCGCGCACGTCTCGCTGAGCAACGGCCACGGCCGGCCATGCCGCGACAGGAACAGCTCCAGTTCCGCCAGCATCATGTAGACGTGGCCTTGATAGTCCGGCGTGTGCTCGAAATGGATCCCGTCGGGCAGGATCGTTTCGCGAACCTGGTCCGCGACGCGGCGCGCGGCCAGCTCGGCCCACGCAGCGGCCTCGGGCACGCCAGGCAGATTGAGCGCGAGCGCGAACAGCGCCCGGGCCTGATCGAGGCCGTGGTTGTGTCGTGGAACGTAAAAATCGTCTCGCGCGAGCAGCCGGCCATGCTCGACCAGCGCCGCAAGGAGTCGGCGGCCGAACCTGTCCCCCGGCGCGTCGGGCGCGGCGCCGCGGTTGGCGCGCCACGTTTCGAGAAAATAGAGCAGCGCCAGCGCGCGAAGCGCCGTCGAGTGGTCGTTCCAGGTCATGTCGGGCGCTTCGCCGTTCTCCAGGCTTGTCGCGATCCACGCGTCGACCAGCTCGACCGCGCGTTCGAGCAATGCGGCGTCGCGCGTCTCTCCGAATGCCTGAAGCAGGTAGCTGACGCTCGCGAACGCCTGGAACCAGAAGCGCCAGTTGCGATCGCCAAGCGGATCCTCGCGCCACGTCACCGGCCGCGGCAGGTGAACCGGCTTGTGATGCTGCACGACGAAGACGTCGCGCTCGATGATCTGCCGCGCCTCGGCGATTCCAAACCCGGCCCGCCGCGCGGGAATCATCACCGCTCGCGGCGGGCCTGCCAGCACAGCCGGCAGCCACGCGCCCGCGCCGGCCGGGTCGTAGCCGGCGGGCACGGGCGTCGGGCGGAGAAGTTTCTTGACGAGGCCTTTGAGCATTTGCGGCGCGAATTCCTGCAACGCGGACGCGGCCACTCGGGCCGGAACACTACTTCATGTGCCGCGCGAACCACTCCCCGATCCGGCGCAGCCGCTCGGCCCGGTTCTGCGGGCGCCCGCCGCGCGACAGGCCGTGCGACTCGCCTTCAAACTGCACAAGCTCCACGTCGCGGCCGAGCACCTTGAGCGAGGAGAAGAGCTGCCAGGCCTGCTCGATCGGGCAGCGGTGGTCTTCCTCCTCGTGCTCGATCAGCAGCGGCGTGCGGATGTTCTTCACGTAGCTCAGCGGGGATTGGCGACGATAGCTCTTCTGGTTCTCCCACGGGTTCCCGCCGAATTCGAGTCCCAGGTGATAGCCGAAATCGCTGCTGCCGAACATCGATTCCAGGTTCACGACGCTGCGCTGCGTCACCGCGGCGCGAAAGCGGTTCGTGTGGCCGACCAGGAAATTCGTCATGTACCCGCCATACGAGCCGCCCGTCACGCCGACGCGCTTCGTGTCGACGTACGGCAACGCGAACATCCAGTCGGCCACTTTCATCACGTCCTGGTAATCGAGGTTGCCCCAATCGGCGTGGATGCAGTTCATGAAGCGCAGCCCATAGCCGGCGCTCCCGCGCGGGTTCGTGAAGACCACCACGTACCCCTGCCCCGCCAGCCACTGCATCTCGTGAAAAAACGAATGGCCGTACTGCGCGTGCGGGCCGCCGTGAATCTCCAGTATCGCCGGATACTTCCGCCGCGCGTCGAAGCCCGGCGGCTTGAGAACCCAGCCGGGAACCGTCGTCGCCCCGTTCCGAACGAGGATCGGCTCCGGCTGCCCGACCGCCAGCTTCCGCAGCGCCGCTCCGTTCACGTCGCTCAGCCGCCGGATCACGCGGCTCTCCAGACCGTCCGCCGCGGTGTCGCCGCCCGACGCGTCGTACAGGTACACGTCGCCGGGGTTGGTCTGCGTGCCGGCGCTGAACACGATCGGCCCGCCCGGCCGCGCGGCGTGAATGTGCAGCAGGTTAATGTCACCGCCAATCTCCAGCCGCAGGTCGCGATTCGTAAGCGAACGGCTGTAGAGCCGGGCCGCGCCGTGTTCGCTGACCAAGAAATACAGCCGGTCGCCCGCCGCCGACCAGAGCGGCGCCGCTGCCTCGGACGCGGCGCCCGTCACGTCGCCCAGCGTCATATTCCGGCAGGCATTGTCGATTTCCTTCGTCAGCTCGCGCGGCCGGCCGCGGCCGGAAATGTCGAGTACCCACACGTGATCGAGGTATTTCCACCACTGGCCGGGGCTGGCCGGATTGCCGATGTACGCGATGGATCGGCTGTCCGGAGACCATGTGTATCCGCCGACTTCGCCCTGCATGTCCTTGATTTTCCGGGTGGCCCCTCCGGTTGGGCGCACGACGTAAATGTCGGCGTTCTCCAGGTTCATGTCCGCGTTCGGCGCGCGGTTGGAGACGTACGCGACCCAGCGGCCGTCGGGGCTGAAGCGCGGCTGTGTGTCGTCGAAGTCGCCGCGCGAGAGCTGTTTGGCTCGTCCGCCGACCGCGGCGACAACGTAGATGTGCTTGTAATGGCCGTTCCACCAGCCGGCGCCGTCCAGCTTGTGCCGCAGGCGCGTCAGGTGCTTGAACTGCGGGCGTTTCTTGACCTCGTCGTGCTTTTCGTCGCGCTCCAGCTTCTGGCGCTCGGTTAGCGGCTGATACTCGAACGCGATGCGCTTGCCGTCCGGGGACCAGTCGAAATCGCTGACGCAGCCATCGCGGTCGGTGATGCGCTGCGGCTCGCCGCCGGACATCGGCAGCACCCACAGGCTGGCGCCTTTCTCGCGGTCGGAAAGAAACGCGAGCCGGCCGCCATCGGGCGACCAGCGCGGCAACGACGAGCTGTACTTTTCGCCGGTCAGCGGGCGGGTCGCGCCGCTGGCCGTGTCGACGAGCATGATTTGCGTGAAGTTCTTGTTCTCCTTCGCGTCGAATCGCTTGAGTTCATACGCGACGCGCGTTCCGTCGGGGGAAAGCGCGACGTGTCCGACGGCGCGAAGCTGAAACAGGTCGTCGATCTGTACGGGGCGCTTGCGAGCCATTCCACGATTCTCCGTAGGGCGATCGTTGCGGTCGCGCAGAGCGTATCGGAGCGGACCGCGCGCGTCGATGCGCGCAGGCCCTCCGATCCGAACCCCAAGCGCCAGCGCGGGGGCATTCCTCCCGACCGCGGCGATTCTCACGAGCAGCCTCGCGCCCCGAATACGCTCACGCGCTGCCCGTTTTCCGCGCCGTCTCCACCATGGGTCACGCCACAAAAAAAACCGCTGCGGCGCTTCGAGCTGGCTCGAAGCACCGCAGCGGCAATCGTTCTCTACCGGGTTGCTTTCCGCCCGGCGTCAGCGGCCGAGCAGCATGTCGACGAATCCGTCGATGTCCGCCGAATCGACGTCGCTGTCACCGTTGAAGTCCGCGGCCAGCCAGTCGCAGCGCGGGTTGGCGGCGCGATACGCGGCCTCGTTGGTGATGGCGAGGACGAAGCCGTCGATATCGCCATTGTCGGTTCTGCCGTCGCAGTTCAGGTCGCCCGGAATGCCCGGCGCCGAAATCGTCATGGTTTGGTTGGCGGCCACGTTGTTCAGCGTCGTCACAACGCCGTTCGGCCACTCGACGCGCAGCTCATCGATCGTCGCGGTGCTGCCCAGGCCGAAGTGGGCCGACAGCTCGCCGGCGCCCAGGAAGCTCGTGGTGCCGCCAACGACGCGCAGTTGCGACCGGCCGCCGGCCGTCGCGATCACTCGCGCGCCGACGCCGTTGGGCGCGATGCGCGGGTTGGCGCCGGTGTTCAGGAAAACGCGCAGATACTTGGCGTCGGCCGCGCCGGACGTGTCGTTGCGGAAAATCGTCAGGAACTGGTCGTAGTTGAACGTGACAATGTCCATGTCGCCGTCATTGTCCATGTCGAGGTTGACCATGCCGCGGCCTTCGCCGTTGTCGATCAGGCCGCACGGTATCGCTATGTCCGTAAACGTGCCGTCGGCATTCTGGCGGAAGCAGTAGGACTGCTCCCCGCGCCACTCGAACACGTGATTCGCGTTCGCCTCGAACCAGCCGTTCGTCTCGAGCAGATCGACGCGCCCATCGTTGTTCGCATCGAGCGCCAGCGTGCCCCAGCCCCAGCCGCCGTCATTCACGCCGCGCTGCACCGAGCGCTCGTTGAACAGGTGGGTCCCGTTCTGCAGGTAGAGCATGTTGCCCGTGCCGGGCACGCCAGCCATGCCGCTGGCGAGCGAGAAGATGCTCGTAACGTACCAGTCGATCCGCAGATCTCCGTCGATGTCCGCCACCGCCGCGCCCATGCCGTTGCCATCCCGTCCGAGACCGCCTGCCAGCGTCAGGTCGGTGAACGTGCCGTTCGCGTTGTTGCGGTAGTACCGGCTCGTGGCGAAGTCGGCCGAGACGATGAGTTCAGGGTAAAAGTCGCCGTTCGTGTCCACCAGATTCGGCGAGAAGCCGCGCATCGGCATGTTGCGCACGCCGGCCGCGTCGCTTACGTCCGTGAACGTGCCGTTGCCGTTGTTGCGGAACAGGCAGTTGCCGCCGGAGTTGAGCAGCCAGCAGCACGTGTACAGATCGAGGTCGCCGTCGAGGTCATAGTCGCCGAAGACCGAGCCGAAGCCGTCCGGCATCGTCGGGCTGGTCGTCGCGACGCCCGCCTGCACCGCCACATTCGTAAACGTGTTGTTGCCGTTGTTGCGATAGAGCCGGTTCAGCCCGGGCGCGGGAAAATTCGTGCCCGTGCCGACGCTGCTCACGAAGATGTCGAGCCAGCCGTCGCCGTTGTAGTCGCCGATGGCGCAGCCCAGTCCCATGTGCAGCTCTGCGATCCCCCACGCGGCCGCGCGGTCGGTAAACGTGCCGTTGCCGTTGTTGATGAACAGGCGGTCCGGCGCTCCACCGCTCGTGATGACGTAGATGTCCTGGAAGCCGTCGTTATTGAAGTCGCCGATGCCGCCGCCGGCGGTCATCGGGGAAATGTCCATCGGCCCGAGGCGGAAGCCGCCCGACGGATTGTGCCGATTGGACACACCCGTCGTCGCCGAGGCGTCGACGAACGAAGGATCGGTGGCGAACGCGGGCGATGCGATCGCCGCGGCCGCGACGACTGTGAATCCGAACCTGCGAAGTGAGCGAGTGACGTACGTGACGCCAGACATGGAGAACCCTCCAGACGTGTAGACGCGGTTCGTGCGGTCGACGTACACACGTTCGACCTGCAACTGTCTTGTGAACACACGGACGAAGTGATTGGCCCGAGCCGCTCGCGACCGCTCGACATCACAGCTCCATCGAACAGCACATGACTGCTCGATGGTCTCTCCGCTGAATCCCGGCGGCCAACGAACGCACCCGCCACGAGGGCAGGCGCTAGCCGCGCGCGAGCAAGCGTTACAATACACTTGCGTTGTCGAAAATTGCAAGCCCAGTCTTGCGGTTGCCGGCCAGCCGTCCGAAGAGCCGTAAGTAATTGCAACCTGCATATTTGCATCGCATACCCGGCTCGTGGCGCCGCCCCGCAAGCGGCCCGGCCGGCCGCCGTTCCGCTGGTTCCGCCGCCGGAAGCGCTGCGAAACCGCGCCGGAATAACAATCCCTCGACCGCGAATACTGTCCAAAGAGCCGGCGCGCCGCGTCTGCGGCTCATCGTCGCCATCGTCAGTATTTCGCGTCGTGCAACCCGGTCCGGTTGGATTCTCAGCGGCGGCGGGCCCGCCGCGCCGCCGCTGCGCTGCACCTCGTACGGGAGACCGTCTCATGCTCGCAATCATGCCTCACACGTTCCGAGCCGCCGTGCTCGTGCTGGCCGTCCTGGCGAGTTCCGCCCCCGCCCACGCCGAAACCGCGCAGGAAAAGTACTACCGCGCGTATTACCTGGAAGAATCCGGCCGCGACTATGCCGCCGCCGCCAAGCTCTACGACGAAATCGCAGCGGACCGCGGCGCGCCCGCCGATCTGGCGAAGCAGGCCCGCACACGTCTCGCCGGCTGCCGCGAGGAGCTCGCTTGCGCCGACCTCGCGCGACTGATGCCGCCCGGCGCGCTCGTCTATGCGGAAGTCAATTCGCCCGGCGAACACGTCAAGCGCCTGCTCGCCGAACTCGGCTTGCTGGCCGACGCTGAGCGCGCCGTGCAGACCGAAGGCCGACGGCTCGCCGTCAGCCCCGCGCTCGTCAGCGGCCTGCTCGGGATCCGCGGGGTCGCAGTCGCGATCACCGGCTTCGACGTGAAAAACGAAACGCCCAGCGGCGTCGCCGTCCTGCACCCCGGCGAGATCGACGCCGTCCGCGGATTGATCGAAACCGCTCTGCCCGCCGCCGCCGAGCCGGCTCCGCCGATCCACGGTTGCGCGGCGTACCGAATCAAGACCGGACCGCGCGACCCGGAGGTGCTCGTCGCGCTCAGCGCCCGGCTCGTCATCGTCAGCAATTCGCCGTCCGAGATCGAAGGCGTGTTGACGCGGCTCGAAGATGCCAGCGAGCCGTCTCTGGCAACCAACGAAGACGTGCTTGACGTCCTCAAGGATCGCTCCGACGCGCTGCTCTTTTTCTGCGTAAACGCCAAGCCCGTGATGCCCTTGCTGCAAGTGGGCATCGGCGCCGCCGGCTCGCAGAGCCGCGAGATCGCGATCGCCGGGCAACTGCTCGACCTCAAGAGCCTGCGAGCGCTCTCCGGGCGGATCGGCATGGCCGCCGACGGGCTGCACGTCGAGCTGTCGCTGCGGCTGGACAAGGGCCATCGCAATCTCGCGTTCAACCTGCTGCGAACGCCGGCGATCGACGAAGCCACGCTCCGCTGCGTGCCCGAAGGCGCGGCCGCGTTCTTCGCCGGCGCGCTCAACGACGCGAGCACGCCGGGCGTCGCGCCGCTTCCCGCCACGGGCGAAAACGCCGCGCCCATCGTCAGCCTGCTCGACGTCGGACGCGAAATCTTCGCGAACATCAACGGATATGCGGCGTTCGTGCTGCCGCCGGCCAGCAAGTTCTCGCCCGGCCGCGGCATTCCGATGCCCGACGCCGCGCTCGTGATGTCGGTCAAAGACTCGGCTCGCTCCAAGGCGCTGTGGGCCGAAGCGCTCGGCATAGGCTCGGTCGCGTCCGGCCACGGCACGCTCGACGGCCAGTCCATCGAGATCGACGGGGCCGCCGTGCAGGAATTCTCGCTGCCCGAAGGGATCAGCATTTACCTCGCGGCGGAAAGAAACCGGGTGATCCTGTCGCCGAGCCGGACGGCCATCGGCCGCGCGCTCGGCGCGCTGCGCGGGGGGAAGTCGGTGTATGACGACGCGAGTTTGTCGCGTAGCCTGGCGCGGCTCGATCGAAACGCGACGATTGCGGCAATCGCGCACGCCGGGCGCTGCGTGGAGCTGGCGACGGCGTTTGCCGGCGAGCCGGACCGCGAGCTTCAGCCGATCCTGCCGCTGCTGAAGGACACGGTGGGCGCGTTCGTGCTGCATCATGGCAACGAGGAGCTGCGCCTCTCTGCGACGATTACGGGCCTGCCCCAGCTTGGCGGACTGGTGGCGTCCATGCTGAATCGCGAGTTTGCCGAGCACGGGGGCATGCGCGTCGGCTATGAAGAGCGCCGGATTTCGCCGCATGAGCTGCACATCGAAGTCGCGCCGCGTCCGGTCGAGTTGCCGCGAACCGGCGTGCCGTCGGACGGCGGGCAATAGCGTACGCGCCGCGCGCGCCTCGGCTCTCGTGTGACGTCGGGGTTCCAGGGGCATCAGCCCCTGGAACCCCCCCACTTCTGTCTTCTTCTCTCCGCCCGTCAGGGCGCACGATGGTTGCCAGGGGCTTCAGCCCCTGGACCGCGACCCCACCTTCCCTTTCCTCTCTTCGCACGTATGGCGCACGATAGAAGTCCATTCGCCGCCAGTGCCGGACAGCAGGCGTCCGGTTCTTCTTCAAGCAATGGGGCGGCGTACGCAAGGACTTGACTGGGCGCCAGATCAACGGGCGAACATACGACGAAATGCCGCCTCTGGCTGCTCCACTCTCGCGAGCAAATTCGATGCGGCTGCCGGTCGCCGCGGTATGAGGCGGTTCTCCGCCGCGGCATCACGCCAGCAGAAATCGCCCGCCCGGCGCCAGCCGTGGCTTCTCTCGAAGCTGCCCGCGCAGATCCTCCCCATCCACTGCAACGCTCGGCCCGATCTCAATCATCCCGTCAACGCAGCCATCCGCCTTGCGCGGAACCCCCACGCCGCACGCAACCAGCCACCGCGCATCACGCTCGATCAGGTCGCGTCGCGCCGTCGCGGGCGAGTCCACCCCCTCCGCATTCTTCACCGGGCTGAATTCCTCCTCGCGCCGCGTGTACATCACCAGCGGATCGCGCGCCAGCGGAATCGCGTCGAATACGAACATCTCCAGCTTCACCGCGTTCGGCTCGACCGGCGAGATCACGCGGCCGGCCCCGTCCGCCGGATCCACCCACGCCACTTTCTTGTCCGCGCGGTGCCACGGCAGCCGCACGGCCGATCCCGGCGCGGTCAGCCGCTCCACGAATTCGCGGCTCAAGACGTGGATCGCGATGCTCCCGGCGTCGAAACGCCGCGAGCCGTCGGCGTTGCGCGCCCGCGCCAGCGACTCCGGCAGGTCGCTATACTCCACCACCGAAGTCTTGCCGTCGGCCACGCAGAAATTCCCCACCCGCTCGAGATCGTCCGCCTTCGTCACCGCCTTGCTCGACATCTCCGAGCCCGTCCGCGCGTGCAGGCCGATGAACAACGGATCGACCGCGCGCACCAGCGGATTGTCCACCTGGAAATAGCTGATGTGCTCCACGCCCTCGCGCCGCATCTCGTCGAGCGCGCCGCTGCCGCGCAGCGCGCGCAGACTCCCGCCGTGCCCGTCCGGCGAAAGCGCGACACGATGCATCGCCGCCAGCGCGATGCGCCCGTCCGGCAGAAACGCCGGCATCTGCCCCTGCTGAAAGAACTGCACGCTGTCTCGCGGAAGCCCGAAGTAGTCGCGCGACTCGAAATACGCGACCGTCTGCGCGTGATTCTGCGGGCTGGTCATGATGTACCAGCGCGGCAGCCGGCCATAGCGCCGCTGCACGCCGCGAAGCTGCTCGGCAAAAAGCTGAAAGAGTGAGGCGCCGCGGATCGGCGAAATCGCAAACGCCCCCTTCGGCCCATCGAACCCCAGCCGCGTGCCTTGCCCGCCCGCAACGGTGAATGCCGCCACCCGGCCGGCCGCGATCAGCTCCCGGCCGTGCTCGCGCGCCGCGGCATACTCGGGCGCCAGGTTGGGGTCCGGCTCGCTGGGCCAGATTTTCGGCGGTTCGATGTTGCTGGGAAGGCGCACAACGGGCCGCTGGCGGACGTACGTATGCAGAAGCGACTCGCACAGCGCGAAGTCGATCTCGCGCAGATCCGCGAGCAACTCCGCCCGCTGCGAACCGGTCAGCCGGTCCCAGAAGGCAAGCAGATGGCCCTGGCCAAACCCGTCGAGCTTCTGCTTCCACGCATCAAAGCCGGTTTGGGACGGCATGTTTCGAGTCCGGGTAGTTTCTGCGGTGGGAATGCGCCGCGGGGCGATCGTAGCCCGGCCGCGCCCGGCTGGAAAGCCGGGGGCGGGCGAATCGCGTGCCGGAGGGGGGAAGGGCAAGTCCGGAACCGTTCCCGGCGATTCGGCCCTGCCAACGCGATTTTTACTTTCCCCACTTTTGCGTTGACACGCGCTCGACCGATGTTATTCTAATAGGTCGTACGGTTGTGGACGGGTAACGAATCAGGGTTGCTCTATTTTATTACGCGAACGCAATACTTCGTTCGTCATAACGCTTTCATCGAACTCATAAGCAGCCAACCCTCATTCGCTGAGTCCCGGAATTTCGTTCCCGCCGCCTTTCCCGTTTGGGTCGCGCTACGGCGCGTCTCGAAAAACGGGACCAACCTACGGTGCGCAGAGAGTCTGCGCGCTACATGCTGCCACAAACATCGTTACCAACCACCCGCGCCAGTTGGCCGTAACCCATGCGGCCAGACGTGCTTGCCTGTCGACGGTCGACAAGCGCACGCGGTGCGATGGTCGCTTCGGCCCGTGCGGAACGTGCCGGAACCGGGCTGTGAGGCCGCGTTGTGCGGTCCGGCCACGACTCGTTCTTATCGGATTCGATCAACCTGGGACGCCCGCACGGAGCGGCGATCCTCATGGTGTCATGGGTCAGCAATGCAGGAGGTTTCAGTGAAGAGGAAAGCATTTACACTGATCGAGCTGCTGGTGGTCGTTGCGATCATCGCCCTGCTCATCTCGATCCTGCTGCCGAGCTTGTCTCGTGCGCGTGAGATCGCCAAGCGTGCGGTCTGCGCGTCGAACCTGCGCGGCATCGGACAGGGCATGAAGGTCTACGCCAACGACAACGACGACTGGCACCCGCACGAGCGCTACACCGAATTCGCCGGCGCTGGCAACGGCATCGGCGTATCGTTCGTCGGAAACCTGTCGGCCAACATGATCTCGTCGGTCACGTCGGTCGCCACCATCGCGTCGAACCAGCACCCCAGCCGGTCCTTGTTCATCCTGGTCATCAACGGAACCTGCACGACCAAGCAGTTCATCTGCCCCAGCTCGGGCGATTCCGAAGATGATCTCCGCAATCGCACCGGAACCGTTCAGGTTGCCGCCCAGCCGGGCATCAACCGCTTCGACTTCCGCGGCTATCCGTACCTGAGCTACGGCTACCAGCTCCCGTTCGGCCGCAATGCCAAGCCGAACGAGAACCGCGATCCGCGCGACGTCATGATGGCTGACAAGGGCCCGTGGTTCGAGTCCGCCGGCGAGCAGGCTGACGGAACCGCACGCGACCAGGCCCGCGCCGGCTTCACCCCCGGCACGACCACGCCGAACGTCGGCACCACCAACCCGAGCCAGATTCTCCAGCTCGACAACGATCGGTGGCGTCCGTACAACAGCCGTAACCACAACGGCGAAGGTCAGAACGTCCTGTATCAGGACGGCCACGTCGACTTCGAGAAGAAGCCGATCACTGGCGTGAACAATGACAACATCTACACGCGCCAGAACGGCTTCGCGTTTGAAAACTCGCTGCTCGGCGTCATGCCCGGCGGCTCGAACGCGACCGCCGGCCCGCTGACGCAGACCGACGCGATCGTCGTTCCGTAAGGCATCGCCCTACGAAACGAGACGACTCAGCCGCGCGGGGCGAATCGGTTTCGGCCGGTCCGCCCCGCGCCCTGTTTGACGACCATGCCAGCGCGTCGCGCGCCGGCCGGCGCGCGCGAACATCGGGCGGCGACGCCCGGCCGCGGCCGCACTTTCCGCTTCGCGCACTTCTGGTTGTAATCGCTGACCCAACCGATAGGATACGTGCGGAAAGCGTGCGCAGCGCCGCTTCTGCGCGACGCCATCACTTTCACGACTGGGCAGAGTAGATGAATCCCCACGAGATCGACGACGCGCAAATCAAGCAGGAACTGGACCGCGAGCTGGGCGGAGTTACCGCCGCCGATCTGGGCCGCATGGCCGCCGCGGCCCCGCCCGTGCGACATGCCGAGGAGCGCGGGCGAATTCGCGGACGCATCCTCAGCATCCGCGGCGCCGACGTGTTCGTCGACATCGGCGGCAAGAGCGAGGGTTTCCTCTCGCTCGACGAGTTCCCGCCCGACAAGCCGCCGCAGATCGGCGACTCGTTCGACCTCGTGCCGCACGGCTTCGACAAGGACTCCGGTCTGATGCGCCTCTCGCTCAGCGAGATTCGCACCGACAGCGACACGAGCGCGCTGAAAGTCGGCGACATGGTTAAGGCCCGCGTCACCGGCATGAACGTCGGCGGGCTCGAGCTGCGCGTCGGCGGGGCGCGCGGTTTCATGCCGCTGTCCCAGGTCGACCTGGTGCGGCACGACGATTTCGCGTCGTTCATCGGCCGCTGGCTCGAAGCCGAAGTCACCGAGATCGACCGCAAGGGCCGCAACATGGTGCTTAGCCGGCGGCGCCTGCTCGAACGCGCCCGCGAAGGCGAACGCCAGCAGCTTCGCGCCGAACTGGCCGAAGGACAGGTGCGCAAGGGCGTCGTGCGGCGGCTGGCGGAATTCGGCGCGTTCGTCGACATCGGCGGCGGCATCGAGGGGCTGTTGCACGTCAGCGACATGAGCTGGGCGCGCGTCAATCGCCCGGGCGACGTGCTCAAGCCCGGTGACGAGTTCGACGTCAAGATTCTGAAGCTGGACCTGGAGAAGAACCGCATCTCCCTCGGCCGAAAGCAGCTCGCCCCCGATCCGTGGACGCTGGTCGCGACGAACTATCAGGTGGGGCAGACCGTGGAGGGCCGCGTCACGCGCATCATGGACTTCGGCGCGTTCGTCGAGGTGGAGAGCGGTATCGAGGGGCTGATCCCCGTCAGCGAGATGAGCTGGACGCAGCGCGTCGCGCATCCTAAGCAGATTCTCAACCCCGGCGACATGGTGCGCGCGTCCGTGCTGCTCGTCGATCCGGAGAAGCGAAAGCTCACGCTTAGCCTCAAGGCGCTCGGACAGGATCCCTGGGTCGGCATCGCCGATCGCTATCAGGCCGACGCGACCGTCGCCGGCACGGTCACGCGCATCACGAACTTCGGGGCGTTCGTCCTCATCGAGGACGGCGTCGAGGGGCTCGTTCACATCTCCGAACTGAGCGACAAGCACGTCAAGACGGTGGGCGAGGTCGTGCAGCCCGGCAAGGTCGTGCAGGCGCGCGTGCTCGGTGTGGACGGCGAGCAGCGCCGCATCTCGCTCTCGCTGCGCACGCCCGCGGCCCAGGTCGCCGCCGAAGCCGCCGCCGCGCTTCCGATCGGCGAGCCGCCGAAGCCAAAAAAGGAGCGCAAGAAGCCCCTGCGCGGCGGGCTGTCGTATTGATGTCGCGGCGACCGCCGCCGTCCCGCCCGACTGAAGCCGCTGATCCCATCCGCGCGCCGTAGCGCCGAACCTCTGCGTCCGACGCCATATCCAATGAAAATCGGGCGCAATGCTCCCGTATTCGCAAGCACGCCGTAGCGGCCCGCGCCCTCGCGTGGCCGGAGCGGCGGTTGCGAGCAGCGAGTTTCGGAGGGAGGGCCGGCGATCCGGGGAGCGGGCGTTGGCGCGCGAGTGTTCCGCTGCCCCTCCGGGGCAGAAGCGGA
>CAZHIE010000077.1:0-19738 GCA_964532435.1 uncultured Planctomycetales bacterium | reverse complement strand
ATTCGCCCGGCTGCTTCGACGATGGTCTCGACCGCGATGCGCTCCATGCAGGCGTGGTGGCCGAGCGGGCAGACGCGGCGCAGGCAGGGCGAGCACTCGAGCGGGACGCGAACGACGGTTGCGCGCGGCGACCACGGACCGGTGCGCGCGGGATCGGTCGGGCCGAAGAGGGCGATGGTCGGCCGGCCGAGCGCGGCCGCAACGTGCATGGGGCCGGAATCGGGACAGATCAGGAAGTCGGCGGCGGCGATGAGGGCGGTCATTTCGCGGACGGTGGTGCGGCCGATCAGGTCGATCGGCGGCATGGTCGCGTTGCGCAGTAGTTCGGCGGCCAGGGCGCGGTCGGCCGGCGCGCCGATCAGGACGGCCGGCCCGCGCCCGGCGCGCGTAAGCGCCTCGCAGACGGCGGCGAGCCGGTCCATGCGCCAGACCTTTGACGGCCAGCGCGCCCCGGGCGCTACGGCGAAGTAGTGCTCGACGGGGGCGCCGGCGGCGGATTCGACGAGCGCGCGGGCGGTGCTGCGCTCGACGTCGGAGATCGGCAGCGGGAATCGCGGGGGGTCGTTTGGCGCGCGCGGTCGGCCGAGCAGCGCTCGGCCGATGGCGCGATTCCGCTCGACGGCGTGCGTGGCGCCCGGGTCCGGCGAAACGCGCTCGGTGTAAAACGCGGCGGTGAGGCGTTCGCGGGCGTCGGCGGGTCCGATACGCCGCGGAGCGCCGCTAAGCCGGGCGAACAATCCACTGCGCAACAGACCCTGCAAATCGAGGACGGCGTCGAATCGGCGGGCGCGGAGCCCGCGCACAAAGGCGACAAAGTCCCGCAGCGCGCGCGGGCTGCGCCAGAGCCGGCCGAAGTGCGCCCGGTCGAACGGTATCAATTCGTCGATCAGCGGATGATCGGCCAGCAGCGGGGCGAGCGGCGTCGCGATTAGCCAGGCGACGTGGGCGCGCGGCCAGGCGCGGCGGAGGTCGGCCAGGACGGGCAGCGCGTGGATTACGTCGCCGAGCGAGCTCGGCTTGATGATGAGGATGCGCGAGCGCTCGCCGGCCGGGGACTTCATGAGGGCGTGAGTATACGCGCGCCGCGGGTTGCGTGCGAAGCTCGGACGGCGCTCGCCCGAGCGTCGCGCGCCTTGCTGGACAACGCATCGCCGCGCACGTACGGTAATCGCGGTTGCCCGTCACAACGTGTTCGCAGGCGCGGCGGACAGGATGCTTCGACGCAGGCTTACGTGCTCTCTGCTCGTCATCAGCCTCGGCGCTGCCGGTCCGCGCGGACGCGCGCAGACGCCGGCCGTCGGCGGCGAGACTCCGATCGCGCCGGCGGCATCGGACGGCCAATCTCCCGCCAGCCAGCCGGCCGCGACGAGCGCGCCAATCGCCGCGGACGCATCCGGCGCGGCGGCGCCGGCCGACCCGCCCGCGACCGTCGCCGAGCGCGTGTTTCACTTCGACGAACTCGCCTTCGACCTGAGCGCCGAGGCCGAATGGCAGCGCCGGCAGACGATCACCGAAGCGGGGCGGCCGGACTTCCGCCGGCGGATTCAGATCGACCGGTATCGGCGCGTCGAAGAAACGGGCGGATTGCGCGGCGAGGGCAATCTGTTCGACGAGCGGGTTCTCAAATTCTCATTCGACGGCCGCTACGGCCTGGAGCAGCAGGACCACGTCGAGGCCGGCTACCTGCGCGACCGGAGCGCCAGTCCGGATGGCGATCTGCTGGAAGGCGACGCGCGGGTCAGCCTGTTTCCCGCCGGTCGGATCACTGCCAATGCGTTCGCGTCGAAGCGCGACGATCGCGTGCCGCGGCCGTTTCTGCCCAGCTTGGATCGGCAGCGCGAGCGCTATGGGGCCGAGGTGCTATACAACGACCGCGTGTTGCCGATGCGGCTGTCGTTCGAGGATCTTTACGAAGAGCTGCTCGCGCCCGGGCGCTCGCTGGATGACGAGCGCCGCACCGATCGAACGCTCAAGTACGAGGCCACGTGGCAGCCGAGCGAACGGCATCAGTTGCGGCTGGAGTACGAGTACAACGACCGCGGCGAGCAATATTCGGGCGAGCGCACGCGTTTCGACACGACGCGAAATTACCTGACGCTGAATCACGTGGTTCAGTTCGGCGCGGACGGGCGCAGCCGGCTGGAGACGATCGCGCGGTTTCAGGACGAGTCGGGCGACCTCTCGCGCGACACGTATGAACTCGCGCCGCGCGTGCGCTGGCAGGTCACCGACACGCTGGCGGCGCGGGCGGGCGCTCAATTCCTCAAGGAGAAATTCGAGCAGCAGACGATCGAAGTCTTCCGCGGCGACGCGGGGTTGACGCACGTGCTTGGCGATGCGCTGACCAGCAGCGTGGATGCCTATGGCCTGCGGCAGCAGGCCGAACAGGGCGGCGACGTGAGCGAGTGGGGCGGCTCGGCGGCCTGGTCGCTGGCGAAGGAGACGGGCATCGGCCGATTCGCCGCCAACCTGACGTACAACCACGTGCAGTCGCGCGACGACGGCGGCGATCAGGACGGGCTGGTCCTCGACGAGTCGCAGACGTTTCGCGATCCGCTGCCGATATACCTGAATCACCGCGACGTGCGGCCGCTTTCCGTGATTGTGCGCGACTCGACGCGCCGGCGGCTGTATCTGCCGGGTCGCGACTACCTGATTCTGCACACGGGGCGATACACATTCATCCAGCGCGTGCTCACGGGCGCGATCGTGGATGGACAGACGGTGCTGGTCACGTACCAGTATCGCACGTCGCAGGGGCTGGAGCTGAGCCGCGATCGCGTCGATCTGCGCATCCAGCACACGTTTGCGGGAAAGATCACGCCGTATTACGCCGCGTCGTTTCAGGATGAGGACATCGACCGGCAGCGCTTCCTGCCGTACGACCCGCGGCGCGTCGTGCGGCATCGCGTCGGCGTCGAATTTCGCGTGCGGCGCATCTCGGCCAGCGCCGAATACGAGTACAACAACGATTCGATCGATCCGTATCAGGCCGGGCATCTCAACGGCGACGTCGCGCTGCTGGAGGCGGCGGACCAATCGCTCTCGGCCCGCGGGCGCGCGTCGTATTTCCGATATGAGGGCCGCGAAGACCTCGCAGCGCGCGACGCGACCCTGACCGACGCCGGACTGAACTATCGTTACCTCTTCTCGCGCTCGGTCGAAGGAAACGCCGCGGCGGCGTATCGGTTTGAGAACGATTCGCTGTTCGGCCGGACACACGGCGTCGACCTGAGCGCCTCGCTGAACTGGAAGATCGGTCTGTTCACGGCGCTTTTCGAGGTCGAGTACGACCTGCTCGATCTCTCGCAGTCGAGCGACGGGACGTTTACGGCATGGATCAAGCTGCGGCGGGATTTTCCGATCATCGCGCGGGGGCAGCCGTGATGCGCCGCCGTAGGGAAGCGTGCGCCGCCGCGGCGCGTCGCCCGCGCGCGGCGCTGCTGATCGTTGCGTGCGCGATCGTCGGCTGCCAGCGTCCGCTGGGGCCGGTGTTTCCCGCCGTCGCGCCGCCGCTGGAGTGGCCGGCGCCGCCGGATGCGCCGCGCATTCGCTACGTCGGCGAATTGACGGGCGAAGCGAGCGTCGCACGGCGACCATCCGGGTTCGCGGCGCTGGGCGAGGCGCTGACCGGGCCGAAGCCGCGCGCCGTGTTTGTGCGGCCGATGGCGGTGGCCGTCCGCGGGCCGGAGGTGTTCGTCGCGGATGCGGCGGGCGGGGTCGGACGGGTTCACGTGCTGGACGTGGAGAATCGCGGGTATCGCAGCATTCCGGCCGACGCGACCGAGCTGCGCTGGCCGATCGACGTCGCCAGCGGCGCGGACGGGCTGGCCGTCGCGGATGCGCAGGCGGCGGTGGTGTTCATCTTCGACGAGTCCGGCCGGCTGCGCCGCGAGATCGGCCGGGGGGAGCTGGTTCGGCCCGCGGCCGTGGCATGGGGCGACGCGGACGACGCGCTTTGGGTGCTCGACGCCGGCGCGCACTGCCTGGTTGTGTTCGACAAATCGGGGCAGCGCCTGAGGCGGATCGCAACGCGCGGCGCCGCGCCGGGCCAGCTCAACTTTCCGGCGGGGTTCTGCCTGGCCGCGCGCGAGCCGGGTCCGGTCGCGATCGTGGCCGACGCGATGAATTTCCGCGTTCAGGTATTCGACGCGCTGGGCGAGTTCGTCGGCCAGTATGGGCGCAAGGGCGACGCGGCGGGGAATTTTTCGCTGCCGCGCGACGTAGCGACGGATTCGGACGGTCACATGTACGTGCTCGACAACCAGTTCGAAAACGTGCAGGTGTTCGATCGCGACTTTCGGCTGCTGATGGCGTTCGGCGAAGGGGGAGCGGGTCGCGGGCAGTTTCAGCTTCCGTCCGGGATCACGATCGACGAGCGCGACCGCATCTGGGTCGCCGACACGTACAATCGTCGCGTGCAGGTCTTTCAGTATCGGAAGGAGGGCGCGGCATGGACGCAGCCATGAGCAGAACGCGCGCGGCACGGCTCGGCACGGCGCTGGCGGCGACGATCCTGTGCTTCCCGGCGGCGCTGCGGGCCGACGACAGCGTCGTGTACTCCAAGCACGATCTTTCGGCGTTCGGTCCGGGGCCGATCCGTGCGACGACAGAGAGCGAAGTCTGCATCTTCTGCCACACGCCCCACAATTCCAGCCCCGTCGCGCCGCTGTGGAACCGCCACAGTCCGCAGACGTACTACCGCATCTACGACAGCAGCACGACCGACGCGCGCATCGATCAGCCCGGCGCCGCGAGCAAGCTGTGCCTGTCGTGTCACGACGGCTCGATCGCGCTGGGCATGGTGCTGAGCCGGCCGAGCGAGATTCCGATGACGCACCCGTTCATGCCAACGGGTCCGAGCAATCTGACCAACGATCTGTCCGACGATCACCCGATCGGTCTGCGATTTGACAGGATGCTGTCGAACCGCGATCCGCAGCTACGCTCGCCGGACCAGGTGGATCATCGCGTCATGCTGGGTCGGCGCGGCGAGCTGGAATGCACGGCCTGCCATGATCCGCACAACAACGAGCTGGGGGATTTTCTGCGCCTGCCGCTGCGCGACGGGGCGCTCTGCACGACGTGTCATCAGATGGAAGGATGGCACACGGCGGCGCACGCGCTGAGCGGCAAGCCGGTGCCACCGGGGCTGACGGCGGACGAGCCTCTGCGCTACACGTCGATGGCCGACGCGGCGTGCCTGGCGTGTCACGACGTGCATGGGGCGCCGCAAAGCGAGCGCCTGCTGCGGGCGCGCTCGTTCAATCTATGCATCGAGTGCCACAACGGCTTGACGGGCATCGACGTGGCGAGCGCGATCGGACAGCGCTCGGGCCATCGTCCGAACCGCTTTGTCGAGCGGCACGACCCCGAGGAGGATCCGCGCGGGATGCCGTGGCACGTCGATTGCGTGGATTGCCACAATCCGCACGCGGCGCAGGCGGATCCGCTGGCGCAATCGACGCTGGGTTTGCGCGGGCAGGGGCCGCTGTTCAAGCCGACGATGGAGCATGTGGCCGGCGTTTCGCTGGGCGGTTTGCCGCGCGAAGAGTCGCGCTATTACTACGAGGTCTGTTTCCGCTGCCACTCGGACAACGCCGTGCCGATGCCGCGGCGCACCATCCGGCAGCGCGACGACGGCGGAAACATCCGGCGTCAGTTCCTGCCCACGGCGGCGTCGGCGCATCCGGTGACGTTTGCCGCGCGGCGGCAGGGCGAGTCGCCGAGTCTGGTTCCCGGCGTGCGCAGCCAGCAATACCTGAGCTGCCAGGATTGCCACAACAATCCCGACGCGCGGGCCCTGGGCGGGATCGGTCCGAACGGTCCGCACGGCTCGCGCTATCCGTTTCTGCTGGTGGATCGGTACGAGACGGCGGATTTTTCGAGCGAATCGCAGCAGACGTTCGCGCTGTGCTATCGCTGCCACGATCGCAGCTCGATCCTGGGCGATGAGAGTTTCAGCCTGCACCGCCGGCACGTCGTCGACGGGCGAACGCCGTGCAGCGCGTGCCACACGGCGCACGGGGTGAGCGGGGATGCGTCGCGCCACAGCCACCTGATCAATTTCGACGTGTCGATCGTGAGCGGCGAGCGGCTGTTCACGGATACCGGGCGATTTTCGGGGAGCTGCACTCTGACGTGCCACGGCGTGCGGCACGTGAATTTTGTATACGGGCCGTAGGGGACCGTCGCAGAAGTGGACCGCAGCCGCCCTCGGCTGCATTTTCTTCGAGACGGACGCAATGCATTCCCGTCTCGCGAGGGTTCCTCAACAGACTCGTAGCGGCCGGGCGGGCCCGCGCCTTACGGCAGGTGAAACGGCGTCGGCCACCAGGGTTGCGAACGGAGATAGGCGAGGCAATCGGCCGCGGCGCCGAGGGCGATGAAGCCGTACGTGCGGGCATACTCCCGAAGAAACGCGGCCACCTTGATTTCGAGCATTCCCGGGCGCTGCGCCCGGCGCCAGCGCGGAAAGAACCGCGGCGTCGTACTCGCGTATTGTCGATATGCGTCGCCGAAACACGCGATCGCGTGCCGCTCCTCCGATGGAACGACGACCAGCGCGTAGACGACGGCGAGCGCGGCGCCGGCGACCATGATCGAAAGACTGAGCAGGAACACGCCCAGCGCGAGCACGATCAGAAACGACGCGACGTAGAGCGGGTGGCGACATAGCGCGTACGGCCCGTCGGTGACCAGCGCCATGCTCTTGCGACCGCCGATATAGAGCGTCGCCCACAGCCGGATGAAGATCCCCGCACCCAGGACCAGCCAGCCGGCCAGATCGACGCACACGTCGGCCCACGTCCCCTCAAGCGTCCACGGGGCGCTGAAGATCGAGAGCAGGGCAATCGGGAGAAAGATGGCCGCGCTGATCCACCCGCGCGACTTGAAAAGCCCGCTGCCGACGATTGTTCCCGAGCCGGTCGTCGAAGCGTCTGTCATGGAACTCCACCTTTCGTTGTCCCAATCATAGCGGAAC
This sequence comes from uncultured Planctomycetales bacterium, assembly GCA_964532435.1. Classification (GTDB taxonomy): domain Bacteria; phylum Planctomycetota; class Phycisphaerae; order UBA1845; family Fen-1342; genus CAZHIE01. The sequence continues at coordinate 12,753 of CAZHIE010000077.1, read as the reverse complement.
CCCGACCGTGCAAGGGGCCGGCCAGCGCAGCGCTTGCGCGGCGGAATGAGGCGTTCGCTGGAGGCGCCTTTCGCCGATGAGGATTCGGGCGGCGATGGGTTGACGCAAAACGCCGATTGAAGAGCGATGCAGAACCTGGCCCCAGACTTTCGTTCGCTCTTCGAGTCGGCGCCGGGGCTCTACCTGGTGCTGCTTCCGGATTTCACCATTGTCGCGGTCAGCGAGGCATACCTCGCCGCCACCATGACGCGCCGCGAGGACATCGTCGGACGCAATCTGTTCGACGTATTCCCCGACAATCCGAACGACCCGACCGCCGATGGAACGCGAAACCTGCGCTCGTCGCTGAATTGGGTTCTGCAACGCCGCGCCACCGACGCGATGGCGGTGCAGAAATACGACATCCGCCGGCCGGAGGCGCAGGGCGGCGAGTTTGAGGTGCGCTACTGGAGCCCGGTGAATTCGCCGGTGCTCGGGCCCGACGGGGAAGTGGCATACATCATCCATCAGGTAGAGGACGTGACCGCGTTCACCGTCGGCGAGCGCGCCAAGCGGCCGGACGCGGCGACGGCGGCCCCCAGCGCCGGCCCGGAGTGCTGCGGCGCGGCGGCGGACCCGCCCGGCGCGGTGACGTGGCGCGGCCGGCTGCTCGACGTTTTGCTCCAGAGTCGAACGCGGGCGGCGCTGTACGTGGTCGCGGGCGCAATCGTCATCTTCGGTGTTTACCGGGGATTCTCGCCGGTCGAGCCGAGCGACGTAACCGAATCTCGCGCGATGAAAACGCTGCTCGACATCGGCGGCGCCGTGCGGGCCAGCGTCGCGGGCGTGGTGCTGCCGGCGATCGATCGAACGCAGAAGCTGGCGCGCGACGCGACGGTGATCGAGTCGCTGCTCGCGGGCGATCCGGACGCTCTGACGGCGGCGTGCAATCGCGCAGTCACGTCGTCGACGGAAATCGACGCCTTTGCGCTGTTTGATGAGGCCGGGCGGATCGTGGCGATCAACAGCGTCTACGCGAGCGGCGATCCGGTCGCGCCGGAGCGGATCGCCCGCGTCCTCGGCGCCAAATTCGACGGGCGGGAGATCATACAGGGTTGTCTGCGCGGCGACGTGCGCGACGGCGCGCTGGAGTTTCAGACGAATTGCGACATCACGCCGGCGTACTTCGATTCCGCCGGGTTGTCGGTGGCGTACTCCGTGCCGGTGCATGATCCGCAGACGGGTTGCCGGATCGGGGTGGCCAGCGCGCGGCTGCGATTCGATCGATTGACGTCGCTGATCCGCAAGCGCTCCTTCGCGGCGAACGAGGGTTCGATCGACTTTCTGACGGACGACGGACACTTCTTTTCGGAAACAATTGTCGCGGGGCGCGAGTTGCCGCCGTTGCCGCCCGAGCAACTCTCGGCCAGCATCGCGCCGTTGATCGCCGGACAGGGCGATCACGTGCTGGAGCGCCTCGGCGACGATTATGTCTGCGTGTTCCGGCTGTGCGACTTCGCGACGCTGAAAGGCGGCGGCATTCACGTGATGCTGCGCACGACCGGCGACTGGCTGGCCCGCGAGGCGCGCGAGGCCCGCACGCACACCGCTTCGATGCTCGCCGGAACCGGCCTGGTTCTGTTCCTGATTGCCGCGCTGATTCAGTCGGCCGCGTCGATGCGCGCCGGCGAGCGGCGCGCGGTGCGGGCGTGGCGGGTGGCCGAGGCGGCGCTGGCCGAAACCGCGGCCTTGCGCGGGACGCTGAATCGGCACGCGATCGTGTCGGTGGCGGACGCCACGGGGCGGATCATCGACATCAACGAAACGTTCTGCCAGATCAGCGGGTATGCGCGCGAGGAGCTGATCGGCCAGGACCATCGCGTGCTCAATTCCGGCCATCACCCGAAGAGCTTCTGGGTCAAGATGTGGCGGACGATTTCGTCGGGTCAGGCGTGGCACGGGGACGTGTGCAACCGGGCGAAGGACGGTTCGGAATACTGGGTGGACAGCATCATCGCGCCGTTTCGCGGGGCGGACGGGCGCATCGAGAAGTACGTCTCGATCCGCAACGACATCACGGAGCGGAAGCGGGCGGAGCAGAAGCTGCGCCACGTAATCGAGGTGCAGGAGGAGATGGGGCGGATCGCCGGCGTGGGCGGGTGGGAACTCGACACGGTCACCGGCAAGGTCACCTGGACGAAGGAGATCTACCGGATTTTCGACGTTCCCGAAACGTTTGAGAACTCGGTCGAAGCGACGATGGAGTTCTTTCCGGCCGAGGCGCGGCAAATCGTTCGCGGGCACCTGGCCCGTGCCGCGGCGACGGGCGAGCCGTTCGACTACACCCTGCCGTTTGTCTCGGCGACCGGGCGTCGCCTCTGGGTGCGCGGGCGCGGACAGGCCGACCGGCGGCCCGACGGCAGCGTGCGGCTGTATGGCGCGTTTCAGGACGTGACCGAATCGCACCTGCGCAACGCGGAGCTGATGTCGGCGCGCGATTTGGCGGAGGCGGCGCTGCGCGAATCCGACGCGCTGCTGCGCACGCTCGACGAGCACGCGGTCGTCTCCGTGGCCGACGCCGAGGGCCGCATCAGCGCGGTCAACGACGCGTTCTGCCGGATCAGCGGCTATTCGCGCGAGGAGCTGATCGGCCGCGATCATCGGATTCTGAATTCCGGTCGCCACTCGGCGGAGTTCTGGGCGGCGATGTGGAGCTGCATCAAGGCGGCTCGCGCGTGGCGCGGCGAAGTCTGCAACCGGGCAAAGGATGGCTCGGAATACTGGGTGGACAGCATCATCGCGCCGCTGCGCGGCGCCGATGGCAATGTCGAGAAGTACATTTCGATCCGCACCGACATCACGGAGCGCAAGCGGGCGGAGCGGGCGCTGCTGGAGCGGTCGCGGCTCTCGTCGCTGGAAGGCGAGATCGGCGCGGCGCTGACGTGCGGCGGCTCGCTGGCGGAGACGTTGTCGCTCTGTACGCAGGCGATCGCCACGCACCTCGAGGCCGCATTCGCGCGCATCTGGACGCTCAACAGCCGGGAGAACGTGCTCGAGCTGCGGGCCAGCTCCGGCATGTACACGCATCTGAACGGCGCGCACGGCCGCGTGCCGGTCGGAAAGTTCAAGATCGGCCGCATCGCCGAGACGCGAGAAGCGCACCTGACAAACTCGGTGATCGGCGATCCGCAGGTAGGCGACCAGGCCTGGGCCGCCCGCGAGGGGATGGTCGCTTTCGCCGGCTACCCGCTGCTGGTGGACAACCGGCTGGTGGGCGTGGTCGCGATGTTCGCCCGGCACGCGCTGTCGGACGTGACGCTGCGGGCCATGAAGTCGATCGCGAACTACATCGCGGCCGGAATCGAGCGCAAGGCCGCCGAGCAGGCGCGGCACGAGAGCGAGGAGCGCTTCCGCACGATCGCCCAGACGATTCCGCAGCTCCTTTGGATCGCCAGCCCGAGCGGCGACGCGCTGTACTGCAACGAGCGCTGGCAGGAATACACCGGGCTGACGCTGGAACAAACCGGCGGCTGGGGCTGGGGCTCGGTAATCCACCCGGACGACCTGCCGGACGTGGTGGCCGAGTGGAAGCGCTGCCTGGCCAGCGGCGAGCCGTACAGCAGCGAGTGCCGCTTCAAGCGCCACGCCGACGGCGTCTATCGCTGGTTCGTCGTTCGCGCGGTCGCCGTGCGCGGCGCCGGCGGCGCGACCGTGCAGTGGATCGGCGCCTGCACCGACGTGGACGAGCAGAAGCGCTCGATCGAGCTGGAAGCGGCCCGGGTCGAGGCCGAAAACGCCAGTCGCGCCAAGAGCGAGTTTCTCGCGACGATGAGCCACGAGCTGCGCACGCCGCTGAACGGCGTGATCGGCATGACCGAGCTGCTGCTGGGCACGCGGCTGGACGAGCAGCAGCGCCGCTATGCGTGGCTGGCGAAGTCGTCGGGCGATGCGCTGCTCAGCCTGATCAGCGACATCCTGGATTTCTCGAAAATCGAGGCGAGCAAGCTGGAGCTCGAGCAGATCGAATTCAATCCCCGCCTCGCGATCGAAAACGTCGTCCGGATTCTGGCGACACGCGCGCAGCAGAAGGGCGTCGAACTCGCCTGCCACGTGCATCCATCCACGCCGCAGTCGGCTGTCGGCGACTCCGGCCGGTTTCAGCAGGTGCTGATGAACCTGCTGAGCAACGCCATCAAGTTCACGGACCAGGGCGAAGTCGTCGTCCGCGCGTGCGCCGAGAGCGAGACCGACGCGCACACGGCCGTGCGCGTCACCGTGACGGACACCGGAATCGGCATTCCCGCGGAGCGGCTGCGGAGCATCTTCGACTCCTTCTCGCAGGCGGATTCGTCGACGACGCGGAAATACGGCGGCTCGGGGCTGGGGCTGGCGATCGCCAAGCGTCTGGCCGAGCTGATGGGCGGATCCATCGGCGTGGAGAGCATCGTCGGGTCGGGCTCGACGTTCTGGTACACGGCGGCGCTGGGGCGGACCTGCGGAACGGTCCCCAGCGCGCCGCTGGCGGGCGACGACCTGCGGCGCGCCCGCATCCTCGTTCTGGACGACAACGCGACGAATCGCGAGATCATCGGCGAGCAGCTCAAGACCTATGGGTTGCAGCATCAGTCAACCGCCGACGCGGCGAGCGCGCTGGCGGCGCTGCGCCGCGGCGTGGACGACAACGCTCCGTTCGCCCTGGCGCTGATCGACCAGCAGATGCCGGACATGGATGGCTGCGCCGTCGCCCGGTTGATCAAGTCCGACCCGCGCATCCAGGACACCGCCCTCGTACTGCTGAGTTCGCAGGAAGACGTGATGGGGCGGGCCGAGGACCTGCGCGCCCTCGGTTTCTCGGCCTTCCTGCTCAAGCCGGTGCGCGAGTCGCAGCTCGTCGGCACGCTGGCGGAGGCGCTGGCCTGCGGAACGGCGCCGACGACCGATCCGCGCGCTCCGGCCCCGCACGCGCCCGCGGACGCCGAGAAGCTGCGATCGGAGTTCCCCGGCGCACGCGTGCTGCTGGCGGACGACGACGAGATCGGCCAGGAAGTCGCCGCGACCGTGCTGCGCGATTTCGGGCTGGAATGCGAAGTGGCGTCGAACGGCCGCCAGGCGGTCGAGGCGGCCGAGCTCGAGGCGTTCGACCTCGTTTTGATGGATTGCCAGATGCCGGAGATGGACGGCTTCGAGGCGGCTCGCGCGATTCGCGCCTGGGAGCAGGCGGATCGCTCGTCGGTCATCCGGCACGTTCCGATCGTGGCGCTGACGGCCAATGCGATTCAGGGCGATCGCGAGCGCTGCCTCGACGCCGGCATGGACGATTACGTGACCAAGCCGCTCGTGCCGCAGCGGCTCCTGGCGGTGATCGACGCGCAGCTTTCCAAAAGCCGGGCGACGCGGCCGGGCTGGAAGAGCGCGGGCGGCGAACTGCGCGCTCCGCAGGCTTCGCCGTTTCATCATGACGCGCTGACGAAGCGCTGGGGCAACAACGAAGAGCTGGTCAAGCGCCTGCTCGCGAAGTTCCGATCGCGAATCATGGCGGAGATCGACGAGCTGCGCGAGCTGGCCGGATCGCGCGATCCCGACGCGATCGCCAGTTTTGCGCACAAGCTGAAAGGGGCGGCCTCATACGTGGAGGCCCAGCAGGTCCGCGACGTGGCGGCGCGGCTGGAGTCGCTGGCGCGGCGCGGCGAGCTGGCCGAGCTGCCGACGCTCTGCGCGGCTTTGGAGGCGGAGCTGCGCCGCTGTGCCGGCGGCGCGCCCGAGCGCGCGGAGACGGAAACCGTGGAGTCGGAATGATGCGCATTCTGATCGTGGATGACGATGACCTGGCGCTGGACGCGCTGGAAAGCACGCTGCTCGACGCGGGCTACGACGTGGCGTGCGCGCGAAACGGGCGCGACGCGCTGGCGCAGCTCCGACGCGGCGATTTCCGCCTGGTCATTTCCGACTGGCTGATGCCCGAGATGGACGGGCTGGAGCTGTGCCGACAGATTCGCGCCGGCGACTTCGGCGGCTACGTCTACGTGATCCTCCTCACGTCGCAGGATTCGCACGACGACCTGGTGGTCGGGCTGGCGGCCGGGGCCGACGAGTTTCTGACCAAGCCGTTTCACCCCGGCGAGCTGCGAATGCGCATCCGAACCGGCGCCCGCATCCTCTCGCTGGAGACGCGTGAGGTCGCGATCTTCGCGATGGCCAAGCTGGCCGAGTCGCGCGACCCGGAGACCGGCGAGCACCTGGAGCGGATGCGGAATTACTCGCAGGTGCTCGCGGAGCAATTGCGCCTGTGCGGGATGGTCGACGCCGACTTCGTGCATCTGATGTACCTGACCAGCCCGCTGCACGACATCGGCAAGGTCGGAATTCCGGACAGCGTGCTGCTCAAGCCCGGCCGGCTGAGCGACCGCGAATTCGAGATCATGAAGTCGCACACGACGATCGGGGCGGAGACGCTCGCCGCGGCCGAGCGGCAATATCCGGGGGTTGCGTATCTGACCCTGGCGAAGGAAATCGCGCTGACGCATCACGAGCACTTCGACGGCACGGGCTATCCGAGCGGGCTGTGCGGGGAGGATATCCCGCTTGCCGGGCGCATCGTCGCGCTGGCCGACGTCTACGACGCGCTGACGACGAAGCGCGTCTACAAGGACGCCTTCACGCACGAGATCGCCCGCAACATCATTCTGGAGGCGGAAGGCAAGCAGTTCGACCCGCAGCTTGTGCGCGCGTTTCTGGCGGCGGAGGAAGAGTTCGTCGCGACGCGCGAAAAGCTGAGCGAGCTGGCGCCGGCGCTGAGCTGACGTCCCCACGCGTGTCCCCGTTCGCGTGAAGTCCGTGGCCGAGCCCGCGCGCCTTCCCATCCGGGCGTGGCCCATCTCTCCTGGCAATGACGGCAACGCGCCGCTGTGCCCGCCCGCGGGCGAGAAGCCGGGCAACGCGGCCTACGGCCGCACGGGTATAGTGCGACCTTCGTTGTTCCGGAGACGCAAATGATCGCTGATCCCGCCGAGCGGCTGGATGCCGAAACACTACGCAGCGTGTGGCCGGCGCTCAACGACGAGGAGCGCAGCGACGGCTTCAGCCTGCTCAGCACGGTCGAAGCGCGCGAGTTGTTCGAGACGCTCTCCTCCGCCGATCAGGCCGACGTGATTCTCCGTCTTCCGCCGGCGGAAGCCACGATGTGGATGCGGTTCCTGGCCCCCGACGACGCGGTCGACGTTCTTCAGGCTGTGGCCGACGACGAGCGCCCCCGGCTGGAGGCGATGCTCGACGAGCGCGTGCGCGGCGAGGTGCGAGCGCTATTGGCCTACGCGGTCGACGAGGCGGGCGGCCTGATGAGCCCGCGCTTTGCGCGGCTGCGGCCCGACGTCTCGGTGGAGACGGCGATCCGCTATCTGCGGCAGCAGACTCAGCGGGGCCTCGCGACGCTCTACTACGCCTATGTTCTGGACGCCGGGCAGCGGTTGCTGGGCGTCGTGTCGTTTCGCGAGCTGCTGGCCGCTTCGGGCGCGAAGCGCGTGGATGAGCTTATGCAGCGCGACGTCGTTTCGGTTCAGGAGCACGCCGACCAGGAGGCCGTCGCCCGGGTAATCAGCGCGCACAACCTGAACGCCGTCCCGGTGGTCGACGCGCAGGAGCGCATGAAGGGCGTGATCACCGTCGACGACATCGTCGACGTGGTTCAGGAGGAAGCTACCGAGGACATTCAGAAATTGGGCGCGGTGGAGGCGCTGGGCGCGCCGTACCTCGACGTGCGCTTTCCGCAGATGATGCGGAAGCGCGGCATGTGGCTTTCCGTGCTCTTCCTGGGCGAAATGCTCACGGCGACGGCCATGGGCTATTTCGAGGGCGAGATCGCCCGGGCCGTCGTGCTGGCCATGTTCGTGCCGCTCATCATCAGCAGCGGCGGCAATTCCGGATCGCAGGCGGCCACGTTGATCGTGCGCTCGCTGGCGCTGCGCGAGTTGCGGCTGCGCGACTGGCTGCGCGTCCTGGGGCGTGAGATCTGCTCCGGCGTATCCCTGGGGGCATGGCTGGGGTTGATTGGGTTTCTGCGCGTGGTCGTCTGGCAGAGGGCCGGCATTTACGACTACGGCCCGCACTATCTGCTCGTCGCGGCGACCGTGTGGATCAGCCTCGTCGGCGTCGTCAGCTTTGGGACGACGGCCGGCAGCATGCTTCCGTTTCTGTTGCGCCGCCTGGGCCTCGACCCGGCGACCAGCTCCGCGCCTTTCGTCGCAACCCTGGTGGACGTGACCGGACTGGTAATCTATTTCGGCATCGCGGCGCTCATTCTGCGCGGCACGCTGCTGTGACGCGGTGCGCTTGCTCGCCGTTGTCCCGCCGTTACGATGATGTGCCGCCGCGCGCGGAGGGAGACACGCCGCATGTCCAACCAGACCGCCACCAACATCACCTGGCACGAGGGGCACGTCGAACGCGCCCAGCGCTATGAGCTGCTGAAGCAGCGCGGCGCGACGATTTGGCTTACCGGCCTCAGCGCCTCGGGCAAGAGCACGATCGCCTACACGGCCGAGCACGCGCTGGTCGAAAGCGGACGCCTGTCGTACGTGCTCGACGGCGACAACATCCGCCACGGGCTGAACAAGAACCTCGGCTTCTCGCCCGAGGATCGCACGGAGAACATCCGCCGCATCGGCGAAGTGTCCAAGCTCTTCGCCGACGCCGGCGTGATCACGTTCACCAGCTTCATCAGCCCATACCGGGCCGACCGCGACCTCGTTCGCAAACTGCACGAAGACGGAAAGCTTCCGTTCATCGAGATTCACGTGAAAGCGTCCGTGGAGCTGTGCGAGCAGCGCGACCCGAAGGGGCTGTACAAAAAGGCCCGCGCCGGCGAGCTGAAGGACTTCACGGGCGTCAGCGCGCCCTACGAGGAGCCGCTGCGGCCGGAGCTCGTGATCGACAGCGGCGCCGTCACGCCCCAGCAGGCGGCGGCAACGATCCTCGCGCATCTGCGCCAGCTCGGCCTGATCGACCGCGACGAGCGCTGACGGGTCGATAGGCAAAGGACGGACCGCGCCGCGGAGACGCAGCGCCGCGATCTGGCGAAACGGTGGACGCTTGTCGTCAAAAACATATCAATTGCCGGAGATTGTCCACGGATGGCTGCTGCGCGAAACGATGCGCGAGCCGGATGTGCTGCGCGAGCTGCGCGAAGAGACCGCGCGCCTGCCGCGCGCCGGGATGCAGATCTCGCCGGAGCAGGGGCAGTTCATGCGGCTGCTGGTCGAGCTGCTCGGGGCGCGGCGCTGCCTGGAGATCGGCGTTTTCACCGGGTATTCGGCGCTCTGCGTGGCGCTGGCGATGCCGCCCGACGGACGGCTGATCGCGTGCGACGTAAGCGAGGAGTGGACGGCGATCGCGCGGCGATACTGGGCCCGCGCGGGCGTGTCCGACCGGATCGATCTGCAACTGCGCCCGGCGCTGGACACGCTGGACGAGCTGATCGCCGCCGGCCGGGCCGGGCAGTTCGATTTCGCGTTCATCGACGCCGACAAGGGAAATTACGCCGCGTATTACGAGCGCGCCCTGACGCTTCTGCGGCCGGGCGGACTTGTGGCGATCGACAATGCGCTGTGGAGCGGCCGGGTCGCGGATCCGGGAGAAAACGACGCGGACACGGCGGCGATTCGCGCGCTGGTCGGAAAGATGCGCGACGACGCGCGGGTCACGTGCAGCCTGGTCCCGATCGGCGATGGTCTGATGCTGGGGCGGAAGCGCGGCGCGGCACAATAAGGGGACCGCGCGGCCATGCCGTGCGGCTCGCGGGAACTGCGATCAATCGTCGGCGCTCGGGCCGCGGCCGCGCAGGCGTTTCACTTCTCCGCGGGCGCGCTTCTCGTTCATTCGCCGACGCTTTGAGCCGAGCGTGGCCCGCGTCGGGCGGCGCGGCTTTTCGGTGTGCAGTGCGGCGGCGAGCAGCGCTAGCAGGCGTTCGAGGGCCAGCGCGCGGTTGGCGTGCTGGCTGCGGTCTTCCTGCGCGACGATGCGCAGCCGGCCGTCGGCGGCAAGTCGCCGCGCCAGGCGCGCGCGGATGAGCTGGCGATCGGCGGGGGAAAGGGCCGGGCACGCGTCGAAGTCGAACCAGAGCGTCGCGCGCGAGCTGACCTTGTTGACGTGCTGCCCGCCGGCGCCGCCCGCGCGCTCAAACGTGTATTCGATCCACGGAGCGAGGGCTTCGGGCGGCGGCACGCGCGGCGTCATCGCCGGATTGTAGTGCCGCGCGGCGCGCGGCAGCGCGCCGCCAAGTCGCGATCAGCCGGATTGTGATTCAGCACAGCGCCAGATACGCGGCCACAAAGTAGACCGCGATCCGGACGCGCTGGGGCGTCCAGACGAACAGCATTCTCGCCTCCTCCGGGCGAATCTCCGCAGCGGCCGGCGCCCAGCGCGGGCGGGCCGACTGCGCCATCACACAATGCTCAACCATATGCGGCCGGCGGCGCGCGAATCAACGGAATTTGCGCGGCCCGCCCGAAGGCGCGGCCGGCGCGACGTGCGGCGAGCAGTTATCGGATCGCGGACTTGTGAGGCTGATAGCCGAACGCTGCACATGACAGGCGGAGCGCCATTCCCGACAATGGCCGCATGTTCGGCGCCGTCGAATTCGCCCAACCCGCGCTGCTGTTCGGCCTGGCGGCCGTGGCCGTGCCGGTGCTCATTCACTTGTTGCTGCGCCCGCGGCCGCGGCGCGTGCGGTTTCCCGCGCTGGCGCTCCTGCGTGGGTCGCTGGAAAGTGGGCAGCGTGCCCGGCGGACGCACAATCTCGCGCTGCTGCTTGTGCGCGCCGCGTGCCTGGCGCTCGCGGCGCTGCTGCTGGCCGGGCCAAGCTGCCGTTCGGCCGAGACGCACGTTGCGGTCGGGCCGCGGGCGGTCGTGCTGATTGTCGATGATTCCGCGAGCGTGCGTTACGAGACTTCACCGGGCCGCACGACGCTCGACGACGTGTGCGAAGCGGCGCTGCGGAGCATGGACGAGGCGCCGCGCTGGCCGGCCGGGTCGATTGTCACGCTTTTGCGGCTGAGCGAGAACCCCAGCGCGTTGGTGTGGCAGTCGGCGCACGACCCGGCCCCGCTGCGCAGCCGGCTGTCGGATCGCCAGCCGCCGCCGCACGGCCGGCCGCTGGGAGAAGCGCTGCGCGCCGCGGCCGGGCTGCTGGCGCGCGTCGAGCAGGCGGACCGGCGCATCGTCGTATTCAGCGACCAGAGCGCGTCTGCCTGGCGCGACGTTGCGCCGGATGCGCTGGCGGCGTGCCGATCGGCGCTGCTGGAAGTGCGGTTGTTCGGCGACGCGCGCCGGCCGGACCTGGCCATTCGCAGCCTGATCGCGCCGCCCGGTCCGCTGCCGATCGGGGTGTCGGCGACGGTGGATGTCGAGGTTTCCAGCAACGCGACCGCGGCAAGTGTGCGCGTCGGCATTCGCGCCGCCGACGGCGCCGCTGCGGCCGTATCATCCGCGCAGCTTGCCGCCGGGGAGACGCGCGCCATTCCGGTGCGCTGGACGCCGACACGCGACGGAATGATCGCGATCGCGGCGGAGCTTGAGCCGGCCGACCGGTTGCCGTTTCACCAGCGGCTCTATGCTGCCGTGCGGGCCGGCCCGCGCCCGCGCGTGTGGCTGATGGCGCGCGGGGAGAGCCTGACGGCGCGGCTGTTCCGCAACCTGCTCGCGCCGGCGGGGCTTGCGGCGGATCAGCAGCGACTGGAGCTGATTGAAGGCGCCGCCGAGGCGCTGCTCGCGGGCTTGGCAAAGGCAGATGCGCCGGACGAAGCGCGCCCGGCGCTCGTCGTAATGCTCTCGGGCGTGGAGGTTTCGCCGGGCGATCAAGCCGCGCTGCGCGGGTTGGTCGAGCGTGGCGCGACGCTGCTGCTCGTGCCCGACGATGCGGACGAGGCGGTCGATTGGCCGGGGCTGCGGGCGCTGCTGTGCGCTTCGGCGCCGCAATATGAGCAACTCGCGTCGGCGCAGACGATGGTGCGCAACCGGGGCGCCGCGCTGCCGACGGCAGGCGATGCCTGGCTGGAAGAGCTGTTGCGCTGCGCCGTTCGGTCGCGCGTTCGATTGGGCGAGCCGGTTGCCGGGGCGATCGCGGCGCTGGGCTTCGCCGATCGAGCGCCGGCGCTCTTGTGGCGGCGCGTGGAGCAGGGGCGCGTCGTGCTGCTGGCGACGTCGCCGGCGCCGCGCTGGAGCGATCTGGGCATTCGCGCGGCTGGCTTGCTGACGCTCGTTCACAGCCTGGCCGCCGACCCGGCGCAGCTCGCCGCGCCGAGCGATTTCGTCGCGGGAAACGTCGAGACGGCCGTGCTTGCCGGACTGCCGGCGCGCGGGAATGCGTCTGTGCGTCGGATCATGCCCGGCCGCTCCGCCGTGAAGTGGGTAACGCTCAACGGAGGTCGGCCGGAAAGCGGCTGGCCGACGGATGAACCGGGCGTGTATGAGGCGTCGGTGGGGGACGCGCGGGCGCTTTATTCCGTGAACGTCGCGGCGGAGGAGGCCGACCTGACGCCGCTGGCGCCGGATGCGCTGGCGCAGACGCTCGGGCCGGAGCGCGTGCGATTCATCCGTGAATCATCGAACGAGGGCGACGCGCCGTTGCTCGCAAGCCTGCTGGCTCGCGCCGACATTCGCGCGCTGACGGCGGGGCTGCTGTTCGCGCTGGTCGCCGTTGAGTGGTGGATGAGCGAGCGGGGGCGGCGGATTGGAATGCAGAAGTTGGAATGAAGAATTCAGAAGTACAGGGGTGCGCGATTG
>CAZHIE010000076.1:1490-19912 GCA_964532435.1 uncultured Planctomycetales bacterium | reverse complement strand
GTACGAATCGACCGGCCGAATGTCTGCAGGCGGCGATTCGGCGTCTTCTAAGCGGCATGCCAAACGCGGAATGCCAAATGCTGAATGCTACATGCCAAATGCTGAATGCAGGCGAAAGAGCGACGAGGCGCGCAGCCGATGGCGCTACAGTTCTGCGTTCCGCGCTCTACATTCAGCGGCCAGTGTCTTTCATTCAGAATTCAGCATTCAGCATTCAGCATTTCCAGTTAGCATCCGTCCCCGGCGAGCAGGCGGGCGACGAAGGCGTCGATGTCGCCGTTGTCGAAGACGCCGTCGAGGTTCACGTCACCGAGAATGTCCGGGTCGAAATCGGGATAGGCCGCGCGGTAGGCCGCCTCGTCCACCAGGCCCAGCACGAAGCCATCGATGTCGCCGTTGTCGATGACGCCGTCGCCGTTCATGTCGCCGACGACCGGACCATTCGGTACCAGGCGATACACCTGTCCGCCGCGATCGCAGATGTACATCTCTCCATTGGCGTCCTCGCCGAACGAAGAGATGTCATTGATCGTGCAGCAGGAGGGATCAAGCTCCGACGTGCGCTCGGCGAATTGCGTCACGGCGCCGCCCGCGTAGCGGAACGACCAGACCTGATCCGAGCAGTAATCGGCGAAGAAGTACGTGCCGCGCAGATCCCAGATCCGACAGCCGCGATAGACCACGCCGCCCGTGATCGAGCAGCGGAACGGCGTGCCGCCGTGCTCATACGTGTGAATGGGCAAGGTCAGGGCCGGCGCGTCGCACGTGCAGCCCGTCAGCCCGGTGCAATTCAGCCCTTCCATGCAGCGCCAGCCATAGTTGCTGCCGCCCACGCCGGCGGGTTGAACGTTGATCTCCTCGATCACGTCCTGCCCCACGTCGGCGATGTACAGCTCGCCCGTCAGGTTGTCGAAGTCGGGTCGCCACGGATTGCGCAGCCCGTACGACCAGATCTCGTCGTCGCCCGTAACGCCGACAAACGGATTCGTCGGCGGAATGGCGTAGTTTCGCGACGGGTCGGCCGGAAAGTCGTCGCCGTCCACGTCCAGCCGCAGCATTTTGCCGAGCAGGTTTGTGGTGATGTCCTGCGCGTTGCCGGTGCCGCTCGTGTGGCCGCCGCCGGTGTCGTTGAAGTTCCCGCCGTCGCCCATGGCCACATAGAGATAGCCGTCCGGGCCGAATTGAATCCAGCCGCCGTTGTGGTTGGGCTGCGGCTGACTGATCACGCGGATCTGAAGCGCCGACGCGGGGTCCGCCACGTTGCCGCTGGGCGGATTCACGGTGTAGCGCTCGATGACCGTCGCGCCGTCGCTGCCGCGCGTGTAATCGACGTAGATGTAGCCGTTGTTCGCGTAGTCGGGGTGAAAAGCCAGGCCGAGCAGGCCCTGCTCCGAGTCGATCGCCACCGGCGTAATGCTCAAGAGCGGCGTTTCGAGCAGGCTCGGCGACGGCGTCGTCAGGTCGAGCACGCGAATGCGGCCCGTCGTGTTGCTGCGCTGCTCCACGATGAATACGCGGCTGGTGTCGCCCGGCGCGTGCGTGACGAACACCGGAAACGAAAGCCCGCCCGCGACCTGCTCGGTGGTAAGCGGCGTGCCGGCGGCGGAGGCCGCCACGGCGCCAAAAGCTCCCACGGCCAGCGACATCACGGATGCGGCGAAAATTCGTCGGTGCATCTACCCTCTCCTGTTCTTGCGGGACGAACGATCGGCGGGATCGGTGCGGCGATCCGCCGTCTCCCGGCGGACGCAGCGCGCGCCGCTGCGCAGTTCTGCTCGAAACCTGTTCACACGAACGACGAAACAGGCCCGCCTACCGGTGCAGCGCTCCCCGACAGATCCCAGCGCGCCGGAGTTTATCGGCGCTGCAAAAGCGCCGGGCGCCGGCGCCGACGATTATAGTCGCGATCGGCCGCCGTTCCCACGGCCCGGCCGGCACGGTCCGCCGCTGGCACAGCGCCCCGCGGCCCGGTGCCTGCGGATCGGCGATGATCGGACCGCGCTCGCCGCGCCGCCGCCGGTCCGGTACGATGCGCGCTGATCGAACGAGGATGCGGAATGCTGGTGATCGGTCGACGCGTTGCGCTGCTCGCGCATCTCCTGTGTGGTTCGCTGATTCTTGCCGATGAGCCGCCGCCGCGCATCCTGCCGCTCGGCGACCTCAAGCTCTCCTACACGCGCGACGGGACCATCGCGGCCGCGAGCGCGCCGCCGTCGCCCGCCGTCGAGTCGGGGACCGTGCCGCCCCGTGCCGGCGTCGTTCCCGGTTGGCTGGTCGCCGGGCCAATCGATCTGCCGGAGCATCTGCGCGTGGGCGCCAATCGCATCCCGCGCGCCGACGTGTTCGACCCGAACTTTCTCGCACCGCCGACGACCATTCCGAACGTGGGGAATCCGGGAATCGGCGGCTCGTCGTGGAAAGCGCTCTCGCCCGGCGCGAGCGGCGCGTGCGATCTGCGGGCGATGATCCCCGAGCCGGGCCGCGACCGGCTGGCGCTCGCGCATGCCTACGTCCGCTGCCCGCAGCGCTTGCAATGTCGGTTGTGGCTGACCAGCGCGACGCCGGCGGCCGTCTTCATCAACGCGCATCAAGTGCTGCTGACCGGCAGTCCTGTCGAAACGGATGGCGCGTCGCGGACGGTCGTGCTGATGGCCGGCTGGAACCGCATTCTGGTCGCGCTGCATGAGCAGGAGAACCCGGCCTGGCCGCTGGCGGTTCGGTTCACAGACGTGCAGAACCGCCCGCTGGAGAACCTGACGTTTTCCGCGGCGCGGCCGAACGAGTCGGTTGTCGGCGCGAGCGTTGCCGTCATCCCGCAGCGCGAGGACGTGCCCTATTTTCGCTGGGACGACGTGTCGGCCGATTGGGCGACGAAGCTTCCGGATGTGGGGGAGGCGCAACTGGAGGCGCTGTTGTCGCAGCGCGGGCTGCGCGTCGTCACGCCGCCCGAGAATTTTGACGGTCGCGCGGTAGCGCCCGAAGCGCGCCGCTGGCTGATGCTCGACACGACGAGCGTGAAGTTCGTGCAATCTCGTACGCTCGGGCTGGACGCCTCAGACGAGGCGCTGCGTTCGGACCGCTGGCTGAACAACGTGTACTGCGCCGCGGGCCGCAGCGACGGCGGCACGGACGAGGGCCTGGCGCTGCTGCACTACACGCGCAGCACCGGCGTCATCGGCGACCTGGTGTTTGTCCGGCCAGACCTCGCGCCGCTGTTCGCACGATATGGGCGATATCCGTCCGGGTGGTCGGGCCCGGCGCATGCGGAGCGCGTGGTGGGCGTGCTGCGGCGCGGCGGAATGAGCCTGATTGTCTTCGATACAAACGTCGGTCCGCTGCCGGCCAACGAGCTGGAGATGTTCTGTGCGGCGAATGACGACCTGCGCGTCGCGGCGATCTGCGATCCGCCGCGCGTCCGGCGCGGGCAGCCGTACAAGCTGACGCTGCGCGTCGAGTCGCGCGGCGCGGCGATTCGCGGGCGGCTGGTCGTGCGGCCGGGGCCGGATGACACATGCGTGGATCCTGAAAAGCTGCCGGCGCTCGCCGAGCAGCCGTTTGACGTCGCGGCCGGCGGCGCGGCGGACGTGGCGTTTTCGCTGGATGGCGGGCAGGCGTGGACGGGTCCGGTTTCGCTGGCGGCCGACGCGCTCTACGAACTCGACGGCAAAGCACGAAAGCTGACGAAACCGATCGTCGTCCGCCTGTGCGATCTGGCGGAGCTGGCGATTCGCTTCGAGCCGGGCGAGAGCAAGGTCGCGCGGACGGCGATTGTGACGGTGACGAATCGTCTCGGACTGACCGCTGCGGGAACGCTGCGGCTCGCCGCGCCGAAGGGTTGGCGCCTCGAGCCCGAGTCGGCGAAGTTCCACGTCGGCAATTACGACCAGGCGCAGGCGCTGCGATTCCGCCTGCTGTCCGACGGCGAGGCGCAGGCGGGCGAGCTTTCCGCGACGGCCGAATTCCTCGACGCGACCGCGCCGCAGGCGACCGCTCGCGCCGAGCTGAGGCCCGGGTCGTAGGCGGCGCTGGCGCGCGTGGCGCTGCGCGGCGCCGTCGGCCGCCGGACGGGACGATCGCGGGGAGTTGTGCGTGGCGGCTCGGCCTGCTGACGACTGGCGCTTCGCCGCCTTCCGCTGGGGCGCGTGGGTCGCGGCGCTGCTCGCGATGCTGGTCGCGGCGCAGTTGATCTGGCGCGGCATGCGCGACGACGAGACGGCGCTGGCGCACGTCCGCCAGCAGAACGCGCTCAAGCTGGCCGCCGCGCGCGAGCGCGTCGCCGCATACCTGGCGCACGTGGACGTCTCGCTCCGCACCATGGCGCTGCACCGCGACGTGCGGGCGGGTAGAACGGACAGCCACGAATACCTTCAGGCCGTCTTCGCCGAGAACTACGCGCGGCATCAGCTCTCGGAGGTGTACGTCATCGAGCGCAGCTTCGACGGCTCGGGCCGCCCGTCGATGACGTTCGAGCTTGGCGACGGCGCCAGCTCGGTGGAGGAGATTCACTCGCCCGAGCGCGAGGCGGCCGAGTACGCCGTGCAGATCGATCAAATCCGGCGGTTCGAGCGATCGCCCGAGCTGTCGGCAGTCGTCAGCCGCCCGGTGATGCTCTGCGTCGGCGAGCCGGGCATCGTCTACTCCGTTCCGATCTTCGGCGAGCACGGGTTTTTCGGAATCGTCGCCGGCATGATCCCCGCCCGGATTATCGACGAGCAGCTCGCCGCCAGCGGGCTGTACAGCCACATTGTGCTGGAATCCCCCGGCGGCGACGTGGTGGCGCGCTCGATTCCGGACGACGGGCATGCGACCGCGCGATTGGCTGCCGCGCCGCGCGAGCCGGAGCGCGACGACCCGCCCGCCGCCACGGGCACGCGCGTCATCACGGCCGGCGTGGCGATCGCCGACGGAAAACCGTGGAAGCTCCGGCTCGTCAGCGACGAGTCGGCCGAGCTGCGCGCCGCGCGCGGCGGCGTGCTGCTGCGCTGGCTTCCGCCGCCGCTGGTGCTGCTGCTCGGCGCGGCGCTGACGTATCTGTGCCGCGTGGCGCCCGCGCTGATCCAGGGGCGGCAGGAGGTGGAGCGCGGCCGGCAGCGCGACGCCGAGTTGGCGCACCTCGAACGGCTGCTGACGGTCAGCGAGCTGAGCTCCGGCCTGGCGCATGAGCTGGCCCAGCCGGTCGCGGCGATCGCCACGCTGGCCGAAGCGTGCAGCCACCGTGCCCGCAACACCGGCGACGCGCGCGACGAGCTGCTCGCCGACGTCGGCGAGATCGCCAATCAGGCGCAGCGGGCCGGCCAGATCATTCACTTCCTGCGCGGCTATGTCCGCAAGCCGACGCCCGAGCGGGCCGTGCTGGATCTGAACCGCGTCGCCTCCGACGTCGTCAAGTTGCTCTCGGCGGAGGCCCGCCGCCGGCACGTCGCGCTAAAGGCAGATCTGTTCGACGAGTTGCCGCGCGTCGAGGCGGCCCGCGTGGGCATCGAGCAGGTGCTCGTAAACCTGATTCGCAACGCGCTGACCGCGGCCGAGCACGCGACGCACGATCGACGCGAGGTCGTGGTGCGAACGCTGCGCGGCGACGACGACCGCGCGATCATTGAGGTTTCCGACTCCGGCGCGGGCTTGACCGATGCGCAGATCGGGCGCATTTTCGAGCCGTTCTTCACGACCCGTGCCGAGGGGCTCGGCCTGGGCCTGTCGATCTGCCGGATGATCGTCGATTCGCACGACGGCGACATCTCGGCGCGCCGCAACGCGCAGGGCGGAATGACGTTTCGAGTCGTGCTGAACCCCGTGCGGAGCTGAGAAGTGTCGGATGCGCCGGTTGTTCACGTGGTCGACGATGACGACGCCGTTCGCACGGCGCTGGCGCGGCTGCTTCAGTCCGCCGGACTGAACGTCACGGCGTCGGCCAGTGCGGAGGAGTTTCTGTCGCGCTTCAACGCCGATCAGCCGGGCTGCCTTGTGCTCGACATCCGCATGCCCGGCGCAAGCGGGCTGGACGTGCAGGCGCGGCTGGCCACTCTCCGTCCGCAATTTCCGATCGTGATGATCTCGGGTCACGCCGACGTGACCAGCGCGATCAAGGCCATGCGGGCCGGGGCGGTGGACTTTCTGCCCAAGCCGTATGACCCGAAGGTGCTGCTCGAGCGCGTGAAGCAGTGCCTGCTCCTCGACGCCGAACGCCGCAAAGCCGAGGCGACGCGCAGCGCCGCGCTGGCCGCGTTCGAGAAGCTCTCGCCGCGCGAGCGGCAGGTCATGGAGCGCATGTCGCAGGGCTCGTCGTCGAAGGACATCGCCGCCGAGCTGGGAATCAGCCGCAAGACGATCGACATTCACCGCGCGCACGTCATGTCGAAGCTCGGCGTCGAGTCGATGGCCGAGCTGGTCCGATTTCACATGCTGCTGCACGGCCGCGAATCTCCCATTCCACCCCCCACGCTCCCATAGCGCGCTGCGGCGTGCAATTGGGCATAGGCCGATTCCCTAGGCCGATGTCCGATGGTCCGGCGCGGCCGATGCGCCGCGCCGAATCCCGCGAGAGCTTGCTCCCGAGCGCGACCGCGGCCCGCTCCCCAGCGGGCTGTTAAGTCATTTCCCAAGGTAATTTCCCTATGCATGTGCGCTCGTATTCGGCGGGCGGCGCGCATCTCATATAGGGGAGCGCTGCATCGGGCGATTTGCCGGATGGCGCCGCGGTTTTTCAGCACGCGAGTGTGAATCCATGCGTAACTTGCACTGCATTGTGGGCGGAGTCGTCGTCGCGCTGTCTTTGTCCGCCGCGCCGCGCAGCCTGGCCGACGACATCGCGCGCTTCGACGACCCGTTGCCGGGCGGCGGCGGGGAAACCATGTTCCTGCTCGGGCTCAGCGGGTTTCGCCTCTACGGGGGATGGAGCGGCCCGCCCCGCATCGATCTCGAATCGCCGCTCGGCGTCTTTCCCGACTGCACCATGTGGCTGCCGCCCATGCGCGTCGAACTCGACGGCCGCGTCACCGGCGGCCAGATCGTGTTCTTCATGCATAACCAGACCGAGGTTCTGCGAATCGGATTCACCAATGGCCGCGTCGACGCGAGCGGCTTCGGCTGCGGCCCGCAGACGGGCGGCAGCGTGCAATTCGTCTATTCCGCCGGCGGCGTGCAACTGCCGCCCGCGCTGCACGAACCGCTCCAGCAGCCGTGGTTCCACTTCGAGTTCCACAACGCGCAGCCGTCCGGCCAGGGGCCGACCTACACCGCGTCGTTCCGCTGCGGAGCGCGCGGGCGGACCGGCGACCTGAATTGCGACGGCGCGGTAGACAACGGCGACATCGACGCGTTCGTGCTCGCGCTGCTCGACCCGGCCGCATACGCCGCGTCCGAGCGATTCTGCGAAATCTACAACGGCGACGTGAATCGCGACGGCGCCGTCGACAACGGCGACATAGACGGATTCGTGCAGTGTCTGCTGAGCGGCGCGTGCCCCTAGGGCGGTCGGCGCCGGCCAGCGCATCCCGGTTTCGGATGACTGCACGCCCGCCACAGAAGGAGCAATTGTCATGAACGCAACAGTTCGTGCCCCCAATTCGGGGCTGGTGATCGTCCTGACGCTCGCGCTGGCCGCGCTGCCCGCGCTGGCTCAGGTGAGCACGACGCCCACCATGAATCCCGGCGACTTCGAGGTCGCCCTCAACCCGATCGGCCTTTCGATCAACGACATCTCGATCAAGAACGGCGTCGACGGGCAGTTCGGCACGTTCACCAACTTCGAGCTGCGGCCGGTCACGCTGCGCCCCGGCGTCGTCCTGTCCAGCGGCTACGTGGCCGAGCTTGGCCCGCTCGCCGAGGCGCAGGATCCAAACTATGACCCCGCCACGCCCCCGCCACAGGTTAACAGCCAGATGAACCCCGAGCCGATCACCGGCGCCACGCCGGAGTTCGATGCCTATGGTTTCACCGAAGGCAACATCGAGAACTTCAACGGCTCGTTCGACGTGGCGGCGCTGCGCGTCGACTTCACGCTCGAAAACGACAGTCCGGTGAAGTTCGACTTCATCTTCGGCTCGGTCGAGTTTCCCTTCTACACCGGCTCGTTCACCGATTCGTTTCTCGTGTTTCTCGACGGGACCGACCCGGTCAACCAGATCACGTTCGACGCGGCGGGCAACGCGGTGCAGGTCGGCAGCTCGTTCGCGGGGCTGGAGACGACGCAGGATTTGAACACGGCTTTCTCGCAACCGCATGGCCTGATTCACCACCTGACGACCACGACCGCGCGTCTGAATGCCGGCGAGCACTACCTGATCTTCGAAGTCGGCGACGTGAACGACCACATCCTCGACAGCGCCGTCTTCATCGCCGATCTGCGGGCCGAAGAGGGCGAAGAAGGGACTCACGAAAGCGAGGATCCGCCATATGTCGGCTGCCCGCATCTGAGCGCCCAGCCGGCCGACGTGGTCGCCTGCGCGGGCAACACGGTGACGTTTTCCGTCAGCGCGTCGGGCAATGCGCCGCTGACCTATGAGTGGCGTAAGGACGGCGTGGCGATCGACCCCGGCGTCAACCCGAGTGCGGCCACGCCGACGCTGACGCTGACAAATGTGCAGTCGTCGGACGCGGGCGCTTACAGGTGCAAGGTCAGCAACGATTGCGGCGATGAGTCGAGCGATCCGGCCATGCTCGCGCTCGCTCTGTCAGGCGACCTGAATTGCGATGGCGCCGTGGACAACGGCGACATCGACGGCTTTGTGCTCGCGCTGCTCGATCCGTCGAGCTACTCCGCCGCGTTTCCGAATTGCGCGATCTGCGCGGGCGATGCGAATCACGACGGCGCTGTCGACAACGGCGACATCGATGGGTTCGTGCAGTGCCTGCTGAGCGGCGGCTGCCAGTAACGGTGCGGTTTTGCGGCCGGCCGGCCGCGTCGAAATGGAAGGTGACTTGTGCAACGTGTTCTGACGGGTTTCGCCGCGTGCTCGGCCGTTGTGGCGCTCTTCGTCGCATGCGCCGTGCCGGAGTCGCGGGCCGCCGTGGCGTATTCGCAGCCGCACAACGGCAGCGGCACGCTCTACCAGTCCTCATGGTGGGAGCCCGACGACAGCGACTATGACCAGTGGGTGTGGGACAGCTTCACGCTGGCCAACTCCCGCGCGATCACCGAAGTCGCCTGGCGCGGCGGCTACCAGTACGGCGGGCAGTACACCGGCTCGATCGTCGACTTCACCGTCGCGATCTATCCGTCGATCGCCGCGGGCACCGAGCCGGACATCGTCAACCCGCCGCTGGTGACGTACGAGACCGGCGGCGACGCCGACGAGACATTCGCCGGCACGTTCGGCGGCGTGGCGATGTACGACTATCACTTCACGCTGCCGTCGCCGTTTCAGGCCGCCGCCGGCACGCGCTACTGGGTGCAGATCGAAGCCTGGCAGCACGGCCTTCCCGAGTGGGGACTCGCTTCGGCGACCGGCGGAAACGGCAGCCATTTCCGCTGGCTGCGCGGCGCGCACATGTACCAGATGGTCCCCGGCGACGCCGCATTTACGCTGATGACCTCCGACGCGGCGACGTTCTCGATCGCCGCGAGCGCGTCGCCCGCGGGCGCGGGCAGCGTCCAGGGCGCCGGCGCTTATCCGGCCGGCGCGCTCGTCACGCTCGTCGCGACGCAGAACGCCGGCTTCGGATTCGTCAACTGGACCGAAGGCGGCGCGCAGGTCAGCACCAATCCGACGTACAGCTTCACCGCCGACCGCGATCGCACGCTCGTGGCGCACTTCGTCACCGCGTACAACATCTCCGCCAGCGCCGCGCCGGTCTACGGCGGCTCGACGACCGGCGGCGGCTGGTACAACAGCGGCGCGACGGTCACGCTCGACGCGACGCCGGCCGCCGGCTACACGTTCGTGAACTGGACGGAATTCGGCACGCCCGTCAGCGACCTGCCGACCTACGCATTTACCGCGAGCGCGAGCCGCACGCTCGTCGCCAACTTCTCGGCCGGCGAGACGGCCGTGCTCTTCGATTTCGACAACGCCCCGGCCTACACCTCGCTGCCGATCGACGTGACGGCGGGCGGAATCACCGCGCACATGTCGGCCACCGGCGGCGGCTTCTCGATTCAGCGGGCCGACACGATGGGCTTCACGCCGTGGGGGTTCGGCGGAAACTGCATTTATCCGAACAGCGTGTTTCCGGCCGACCTGCTCGCGTCGTTCGACGTGACGCTGAGCGACTTCTCGATCATGTACTCGCCGCAGGAGCTGGGCTGCGACGATTCCGCCACGATGCGCGTCACGGCATATCTCGACGGCGCCTTCGCCGGCACCGACACCGCGACCGTGCCGATTCCGGGAACCTGGCCGACGGGAACGCTGCGAATCCACGTGGCGGGCGGGTTCAACAGCGTCGTGGTGCATTACGACGCGCGTCCGCCGCGCTGCCAGGACTACGGCCCGATCTTCCTCGCGGACAACATGATCGTCACGCCGGGTTGCGCTGCGGCGGCGGTTGTGCAGCAGCCGGCCGGCGCGACGGTTTGCGCAACCGGCGCGTTTTCGACGACGGTGCTCGGCGGAGGGACCGAACCGCTGACGTATCGGTGGCAGGCGGAGCTGGACCCCGGCGTCTGGAGCGACCTGGCGGACGGCGACGTGGTTCACAACGGCGTCATCATCGCCAGCGCGCTCGGTTCAGCCACAGATTCGATGACGCTGTCGGCGCTTGCGAACTTCCGCAGCGACCGCGGCGCGCTGAATCTGCGCTGCGCGCTGGGCAACGCGTGCGGCAGCGCGACCAGCGGCGTCGCGACGCTGCGCGTGACGGCAACCGGCGACGTGAATTGCGACGGCGCGGTCGACAACGGCGACATCGACGGGTTCGTGCTCGCGCTGCTCGACCCGGCCGCCTACAGCAGCGCATTCCCCGATTGCAACGTCTGCGCCGCGGACGCCAATCACGATTCCTTTGTAGACAACGGCGACATCGACGCGTTTGTCGCCTGCCTGCTGGGCGGTGGTTGCCCGTGAGCGGGCTCATCGACATCCAGAATGCTCCGGCGGGCCCAAGGGGCGCCTGCCCGCATGGAGACAACACAACGAATCGCGCCCAGGAGTACGGAGTCATGCAGAAACACCGACCACAAGCGTCCATGGCGCTCGTCGCCGTCGCATCGCTGCTGGCAATGCTCGCCCTGCCGCAATTTGCGCAGGCCAGCATCGCCTACGGCAGTCTCAACAACTTCGATTGCGTCAACGACACCGGGCAGGAGACGCATGGATTCGAGATCGAGCTCGACGACATCCACAGCGTCGACGTCGGGTACACCTACGACTACAACCACTACGGCGTGCCGAGGATCTACGAGGACAACAGCGACCCCAATCACCCGAAGACCTTCGTGCGCTACGCCGCCAGCCGAAACCCGGACGGCACGTGGACGGCGTTCACCGCAATTCCGTCCGGGCCGATCCAGCCGACCGACGGGCACCAGTTCACGAATCCTTCCGTGAATTTCGGCGGCGAGCACTTCGGCGTCAGCTATCTGCGCGCCCCGACCGCGGTGATGTACAACTGGCTCATTGACGACGGCATGGGCAATCTCATCCACGGGCCGCCGGTGAACGTCGCCACGCCGACGTTCACGTATTACCCGCAGCAGCAGCAGATGCAGGCCGTCGTGGTCCAGCCGCCGCCGGAAGTGCCGCCGCCGCTGCGCTTCGGCGACGCCACCTGGGTGTGGGACATCAAGACCACGACGCACAATCCGAACAAGGTGGAACTGCGCGACCTGGTCGATCCGGACCCCGACAATCCGGACGCGCCGAACTGGGCCAATGGCGAGCAGCCGGAGGTCGAGACGGAGTGGCGGTTGCTGCAGACGGAGTTTGCCAACCCGGACAACCCAAAGGGCATCGTGGAAGGCGCGCCGGAAGACCTGCCTGGCGGCGACGAGGTCATCACCCGCCGCTACGAGTTCTACAAGTACACCGGTCCGTTTGACGCCGAGTCGGGCGAAGCGATGGCCGACCAGGTCGCCGCCGACGGCCGGCACGGCGCGGGAACCGTTACATACAACGACCACTTCGACCCGGTGTCCGGCGAGTGGGTCGAAGTGACGGTGGATCTCTCGACGTGGGAAGTCGTCGGCGATTTCATCGGCGCACAGATGGCGGGCGTCGACGTCGCGCCGGTGCTCGCGCTGGTCGATCACCTGCCGGATGGCGAGTTGGACGTCGCGTACACCGACCGCCGCGTCGTGATTCCGGGCGCCGATGCGTATCTCGTGACGGTCACCGGGTCGCTGCCGGACGGGCTGACGCTTGATCCGCTTACGGGGATTGTCGCGGGCACGCCCACGGTCGCCGGCGAGTTCACGTTTGTGGTGGATGCGATCGACGTCGGCGGCGCCGCCCTGACGAAGACCTACACGGTCACGATTCCCGAAGCCGTTCCGGCGATGAGCACGGTTTCGACGAGCGCGTCGCCGCCATTGGGCGGAACCACGGTCGGCGACGGCGTGTATGTCAACGGGACGCCGATCACGGTGATCGCCACGCACAGCGAAGGCTACAGTTTCGTCAACTGGACGAAGGCCGGCTTGGAAGTGAGCCAGTCGGCGGTCTATCCCTTCACCGTCAATGCCGATTGCGCGCTGGTGGCCAACTTCGCGCCCGATGTCCGCATCGGCGATGCAAACTGCGACGGCGCCGTGGACAACGGCGACATCGACGCGTTTGTGCTGGCCCTGCTGAGTGCGGCCGATTACGCGGCGGCGTTCCCCGGATGCCACATCGAGAGCTGCGACATAAACGGAGATCACTCCGTCGACAACGGCGACATCGACGGCTTCGTGCAGTGCCTGCTTTCCGGCACGTGTCCGTAGCAAGGACGCCGCGCGCCGCGGCGCGCGAAGGCAAAGTGAAAAGGAGTGACACGATGACAGGCTTCCCATTCCGGCGTCCGCTCTTCGTCGGCCTCGGCGCGCTTGCGCTGCTGGCGGGGGTCAGCGCGGCGCAGACCATCCACAACATCGGCGCGCTGGCGCCGACCTCATACTCCGAGTCGTTCGCCGTCAGCGCCGACGGCTCCGCGGTCACCGGCTTCGCCGGGCTCTCCGGAGGCGGCTACCGCGCGGTCCGCTGGACCCCCGGCGGCGGACTTCAGAATCTCGGCACCGTGCCCGGCGGACTGCGCTCGATGGGCTACGCGATCAGCGCGGACGGCGCATCCGTTACCGGACAATCCATCATTTCCGGCGGCGCGCACGTCTTCTTCTGGACCGTCGCCGGCGGCGTGCAGGATCTCGGCACGCTTCCGGGCCAGAACGTCTCGTACGGCTACGCGATCAGCGCCGACGGCCTCGTCGTCGGCGGCGGCCCCAGCAGCGGCGCCGCCGGCCACGCGTTCGTGTGTCCCAGCGGAGGGAGCATGGTCGATCTCGGCACGCTCGCGGGCGGCTCGGCCGCGGCCATCTTCGGCCTGAATGCGGACGGCTCGGTAGGGACGGGCTTCAGCAACACCCCGGCCGGTGATCGCGCGATCCGCTGGACGGCCGCGGGAATGCAGAATCTCGGCGTGCTTCCCGGCGGCGCAACGTCGGAAGGCGACGCGATCAGCGCGGATGGAACGGTCATCGCCGGGTCGAGCGATTCCACGAGCGGCCGGCGCGCGTTTCGCTGGACGGCCGCGACGGGAATGGTCGACCTCGGCGTCGCGCCAGGCCGGACCACGGCTTACGCCACGTCGATCACCGCCGATGGCTCGGTCATCGTCGGATACGACGAGCTCGGCGCGATTCTGTGGCGCGAGGATCTCGGCGTCGTGGACCTGCGCACGTTCGTGCTGGCGCAGGGCGTGAATCTTTCGGGCTGGACGACGCTGATCACGTGCTACGGCATCAGTGCCGACGGCACGGCGCTGACCGGCACGGGAACGTACAACGGCCAGCGGCGCGGCTTTGTCGTGCGCGGGCTGCCCCCAATCTGTGCGCCGCGCATCGCTGCGCAGCCGGCCGACGCGGCCACCTGCTCGCAGGTTCCGGCGTCGTTTGCCGTCGCGGCCGCGGGCGATGGCCCGTTTACGTATCGCTGGCAGATCGAAACCATGCCCGGCACGTGGATGACGCTCGGCCATGACCCGCTGCCGCTTCCGTGCGGCGGGCATGCGTACGCGCTGGACCCGTTCGCGGCGACGACGAACATCGGCGTACACGCCTGCGCGGGCGTTTCGGCCTACGCGATTCGCGCGACCGTCACCAACGATTGCGCGGAAACGGCGAGCGAACCGGCTACGCTGACGCTCGTCGCGAGCGGCGATCTGAACTGCGACACCGCGGTCGACAACGGCGACATCGACGCATTCGTGCTCGCGCTGATCGACCCGGCGGCGTATTCGGCGACGTATCCGACGTGCGCCGTGTGCGCCGCGGACACGAATCACGACTCGGCGGTGGACAACGGCGACATCGACTCGTTCGTCGCCTGCCTGCTGGGCGGTGGTTGCCCGTAAGCAGCGCTCGGCGGCGAGCACGGTACGTTGTTTCGAGCGAGCGCAGACGGCGTGCGGACGCGGCAGGCGCGAGGGCGCCCCGCGTCCGCCGCCTTGCGCAGGGGCGGTGGCGATCGCCGCCGCGGACCCGCGACGGCATAGGGAAATTCCCTAGGCAAAATGCACTCCGTATCAGTGCGAGCCGCCGCGGCTCGGCTGGGTAACTTGGGGATCGCCATCGGACCGGCCGATCCCCGGCCCCACGGCAGCCGGAGACCATGATGACTCGCAACGCGACGCGAACGGCAATTCGGGCGGCGGCGATCCTGGCGGCGTCCGTCGCGGCCGGAGCGAGCGCTGACGTGATCTACGTCCGCGCCGCGGCGACGGGCGCGAATGACGGCTCATCGTGGGTCGATGCGTTCAACGGCCTGCAAGATGCCCTGAGCGGCGCGATGCCCGGCGACGAGATCTGGGTCTCGTCCGGCACATACACGCCGGCGCCGCCCGGCGACGCGGTCGCCAGTTTCGTGCTGCGCGACGGCGTCGCGCTCTACGGCGGCTTCGCCGGCGCGGAGACCGCCCGCGAGCAGCGCGACTGGAGCGCGAACCCGACCACCCTCTCCGGCGACGTCGGCCACGACGACGTGTACGGCAATCCCTGGTATCAGGGCTGGAACATCACCACCGCCAACAGCGGACACGTCGTCGTCGGCAGCGGCGTAGGCGCTTCGGCGATTCTCGACGGATTCATCGTCACCGCCGGCCACACCGGCCCGGCCGGCACGCCGGCCGGCGACCCGCTCATGTTCGGCAGCGGCCTCTACGTCATCGCCGGCAGCCCGACCGTGCGGCACTGTACGTTTTCGCGCAACCTGGCGGCGTTCGCGGCTGGCGGCGCGATTTACTGCTACGACGCCGCTCCGAGCATTTCGGACTGCGCGTTTGTGCAGAACTACGTGCATCTCGGCAACGGCGCGGGTGTCGCCGTTGTGGGCAACGCCGCGCCGTCGATCTCCGACTGCGAATTTCGCGAGAACATCGCGGTCGAGTCGGGCGGCAACACCGGGCAGGGCAGCGGGATTTCGATCAATTTCCTGACCGCGCCGCTGACCGTGACGGTGGAGCGCTGCGTTTTTCAGAGCAACGTGGCGCGCACGTTCTATTCTGCGGGTGGAATCGAGATCGCACGCGGCGGCGGAATCAGCAACTTCGGCGCGACGCTCATCGTTCGACAGTGCGCGTTCCTCGGCAATTCGGCCAACGCCGGCGCGGGAATCCAGACCTGGGATCCGGCCGAGATCGTCAACTGCCTCTTCGCCGACAACCAGGTGTACTCGCATGATTTCGGCGCGGGCAGCGACGGCGGCTATGGCGCGGGCGTGTGCGTCTACTCGTTTCAGCCGGACGTCGCCACGCTGATCAACTGCACGATCTCCGGCAACCGCGGCGGCGAGGGCGTCGGACTGCGTGCGCTGGCCAGCGCCCGCCTGGACATCCGAAATTCGATCGTGTGGGGCAACATCGCCAGTGGGGAGGATCTTTCCCCGCTCGACCCGCAGATCAAGGGCAGCTTTTCGGCCCGCTACTCCTGCATCCAGGATCTTCTGACGCCGATCCCCGGCGAGGATCCGCCCGACCCGGCCCACTACCCCGGTTGCATCGTCGTCAGTCCACGCTTCGCGGGCATGAGCGACTGGCGCCTCGCCGCCGATTCGCCCTGCATCGACGCGGCGCAGAACTCCGCCGTGCCTCCCGGCGTTACGACAGACCTCGCCGGCCGCGCGCGCTTCTTCGACGTGCCCGGCGTGCCCGACACCGGACAGGGCACGCCGCCCATCGTGGACATGGGCGCGTATGAGCACGGCAGCCCGCCGCCATCGCTTCTCGGCGACCTGAATTGCGACGGTGCGGTCGACAACGGCGACATCGACGCATTCGTGCTCGCGCTGCTCGACGCGGCCGCATATGCCGCCCAATACCCCGACTGTGATCGGCAAAGCGGCGACGTCAACGGCGACGGCGCGGTCGACAACGCCGACATCGATGGATTCGTCGCGTGCCTCCTGTCGGGAGGCTGCGGCTGAGGCCGAAACCGGCTGAAACGCGGCCGTTGCCGAATCGGTCGCGCTCGATTCGATCCCGCGAAATGGAACCCAAAGGCGAGCCTGCGCCGTGTCGGCGCGGGAATGAGCGTCCGGCGCGCCCGCGCGCCGGACAGAAAGAACCCGAAAGGAGAAAGACTGTGAGAATGACCGCCCGACACTGGATTGCGTTCGGCGCGTTCGTCGCGCTGCTGATTCCGACCGCCCGGGCCGACGTGACGATCATCGGCGCGCTGTCCAACATGGACGTGCCCAACGAGACGCCCGAAATCTGCGACGAGTTCGAGATCGAATTCGAGGGGCCTCATCCCGAGGACATCAACGGCTTCTGGCGAAACTACAACTACGGCCTGCCCACGATGGTCGCGCTGCCCGGCAACACGGGCGTCCTCATCACCTACCGCCTGGCGGGCCACACGACGCAGCCCGGCGCCGTCGAGCACTTCGGCGTACACATGGCGAACTTCAACCTCATCACCAACCGCGTCTTCCGCTGGAAGCACAACGGCGTGGTCGTGACGTCGGGTCCGGGCCATCCGCCGATCCTGATCCCGCGAACGGTGGTCCTGCCGACCGGCGAGGTCGTCGAGGCCGTGGAGAACGAGTCGCCCGAGGAAGTCATCTGGGTGCGCCGCAGCACGATCATCGTCCCGCGCGAGGTCGCGCTGGCCGAGCTGATGCCGGATGATCCGCTCATTCAGCAGGCCACGCCGGTCGAGGTCGAATTGCAGAAGCTCGAGCCGGGCGAGATTCTCGAAAACGTCGAGCCGCTCGACCCGGAGGATTACGTGCAGACGCAGATCATCGTGGTCGAGACGTTCGCGGACGTCGCCACGTGGAATCCGCAGACGCAGGATTGGGACCACGCCCCGGGCGTGCTCATGTCTCGCGCGATGAACGCGAGCGTCGTGCAGACGACGATCTGCACCGAGCGCGCCACGATCGTCGCCGAGCCGCAGAACACCGCCGGCCCGTTCGACGGCGCGGCGTTCTTCGGCGTGGTGGTCGATTCTCCGCCGGCTTCCGGCGAAGTCGTTTATCAATGGCGGCACAACGGCATCGACATGGTGGGCGAGGACAACGACACGCTGGGCATCGACCCGATCACGTTCGCCGACGCGGGCACGTACGACTGCGCGGTGACGAACGATTGCGGAACGGTCTATTCCGCCGTCGCCACGCTGATCGTCATTCCGATGCGGGCCGACCTGAACTGCGACGCGGAGGTCGACAACGGCGACATCGACGCATTCGTCCTCGCGCTGATCAACACCGACGGCTATGACGCCGCGTTTCCGCACTGCGACATCATGGCGGCCGACGTGAACGCCGACGGCGTAGTGGACAACGGCGACATCGACGGCTTCGTTGCCTGCATTCTGCACGGCGGCTGCCGGTAAACCGGAAGTATTGGTGAATCCGAACCCACCACGCAAGTGGTGGGCCGGGCGCCGGCGACGCTCGCGGGTGTCTGGCGACGTAGCGGGATGAGCGGACTCGCGCGTGAATCGGCGCGGGCGACGCGGCCCGATGATGGCACAAGAATCGCGCGCGTCGCCGTGTCCGAACCCACCACGCAAGTGGTGGGCCGCGGGGCCGGCGACGCTCGCGCATACCCGGCGACTCATCGGCGCGAGCGGGCGCGGGCGACGGCGTGAATCTGCGCTGGCGCCGCGATGAGCAGGCGCGCGAGGCACGCCCCGCTGGCGGCACAAAACTCGCGCGCGTCGTCGCGTCCCCACCCACCACTTGCGTGGCGGGCTCGGATTGCGCGACGAGTTGATACGAATTCCGTCGAGACGGTGAAGTTCAGGTCAAGCGACGCGCAATCCCCGAATCGGAATGCAGCCGAGG
>CAZHIE010000076.1:0-1390 GCA_964532435.1 uncultured Planctomycetales bacterium | reverse complement strand
ACGGTGAAGTTCAGGTCAAGCGACGCGCAATCCCCGAATCGGAATGCAGCCGAGGGCGGCTGCGGTCCATCGGCGCAGATTACTCGGGAATGACCGACGGCTTGAACGGCAGCGCCATGACGTACTTGTGGAAATCCTCGATCCACTTCTCGTTGACTTCGCCGAACAGATCCTCGAACTCCTTCTGCCGCTCGGTCATCGAGACCTGCACGTTCGGCTCGCGCTGGGCCAGCTTCTGCATGAATTTCGCGTAGCCGGCGCGCTTCGTCTTGTACAGGTAATGCTGAAGCGCCCAGCCGAGCGAGTAGCTCTGCCCGCCCTGCCACTTGTTGTCGTCCACGATGAACAGGCGCAGGTCGAGCGCCTTGAGAATGTCCGGCGAGCGGCCGTAAAGCTGGCGGAATTCGTACAGCCGGTAGTGATTCGTCGCGCCGAGCGATCCGCCGGCCGACGTCGGCGGCAGCTCGAACATCTGCGCGAGGCCCTCGGCGCACCAGCGCGGGATGTCGGCGTTGTCGCGCTCGAACACGCCGCAGTTGAAGTGGATGTGGTGGGCGGCCTCGTGCTGCACGACGGTCAGGTTGAAGAAGTCCATCTGGCGCGTGAGGCGGTTGGTCCAGTACGTGCGCGTGCGGTAGTCGATGTCCTTTTCCTTGAGCCGCTCGAGGATCTGCGCGGTGCGCGGCTCGGTCTTCATGTCGAAGAAGGCCGAGCGGTTGTTCGTGTGCATGTAGAAGCCGAGGGCGTCCTGCATGATGAAGCCCTGGATCGACTGATACGAGCGATACTCCTCGTGCGTGCCGAAGAAGAAAATCTCCAGCTTGTGCTCGGGCTTCTTGCGCGGGATTTCGAGCATCTCCTGGTAGCGATTCACCCAGCGGTAGATCGATTCGAGCCGCGAACCGAGCTCGCGGGCCGTCGCCTTGTCGGACGTGTAGATCAGCATGAAGTGCGGCGTGGGGAGCTTCTCGGCCTTGGAGCCGGCGATGCGCATCATCTCCTGCACCGACTCCTCGTCGATCGGCAGCTCCTCTTTCGTGTCGTCGCCCACCTGCTGCTCGACGTCGTCGGACGCAATCGTGATGCCGGCGAGAATCTCGTCGATCTCGCTCTGGGCCACGTCGCGCCGAACGCTCGAGACGCGCGTTACGCCGGCGCCGGTCGAGCCGCTCGACGGCTTGGCGCTGCCGGCCTCGGGCTTGGAGTGCTCGACGTCGAGCGAGATGAGCTTCTTCACCTCGTTGCGGTTGAGCGTGACGATCGCGCCGTGCTTCGTGCGGATCTCATACCGCCCGTCGGGCAGCTCCTTCAGATCGCCCTCCACGGTCGTATCGTTCATGCGGATGATGCGGTAGCGGCCCTCGATGCCGGCCAGGGCGGATTGGGTAAT
>CAZHIE010000075.1:8317-19944 GCA_964532435.1 uncultured Planctomycetales bacterium | reverse complement strand
GGCCGCGCAGGCGGAGGCGGGCCCGTCGCGCGGGAATGGGTTGCCGAACTGAGGCCGCGCGCGGGAGGTTCGCGCCTTCTCTCAAAAGTTCTGAGCCTTCGCGCGTCGTTCGCTCGAACACGGCCGCGTCGCACCGCCTTGCCTCGCGCGGCGCTTGTCGGAAGCGCCATATCTCCCATGCACTCCATCCGACATTTCGGTAAACTGCACGCCTCGGGTGTTTCCAACACGTGACCCGGGCGCTTCGCCCCGAAAGGAGATCCGCTGATGCGACGCATTGCGGTCGTCCTGCTCGGCTTGCTGGCCGCCGCGCTGCCCGTCTGGGCCGACGCGGAGCTGGACAAGCTGAAGGAGGACTTCGACAAGGCCCGGCAGGAATACTGGCAGGCGCGCGAGAAATCGCCCGGCGATGCCAAGGATCCCTGCGAGTTGTTCATTCCGAAGTTCAAGACCTTCGCCGAAGCGCACGCCGGTAAGCCGGAGGCGATCGACGCGCTCACGTGGTTGGTCAACAACCCGACGCTCAACTTCGCCGCCAACAAGAAGTACGAGTCGGCGATCTGGGCGCTGGAGCGGTTGGCGCGGGACCACGCCGGCGACCCGGCGCTGCTCCCGTCGCTTCCGCGAATCGGCTACGGCGCCTGGTACACCGGCGTCGAGCCGATCGCGGCGCTCTACGAGCGCGTGCTCAAGGAGAACAAGGACGCCGCCGCACAGGCTTCCGCCAAGACGAGCCTCGCCGTCGTGCTGTTCGAAAACGCGCCGCGCGGCGAAGCGGACAAGGACAAGGACACCGACAAGTCGCGCCAGCGGGCCGTCGAGCTTTTCCGCGACGTGCTCAAGAACCACGCCGACGCGCCCGACGCCAAGCGCGCCGAGGGTTATTTGTTCGAAATCGAGAAGCTCCAGATCGGCATGACCGCGCCCGACGTCGCAGGCGAAATCGCTGACGGCAAGCCGGTGAAGCTTTCCGACTTCCGCGGCCGCGTCGTCGTCGTCGACTTCTGGGGCTTCTGGTGAGGCCCTTGCCGCGCGATGCTGCCCCATGAGCGCGAGATGACCGAGCGGCTGAAGGACAAGCCGTTCACGCTCCTGGGGATCAACAGCGACGAGAGCCGGTCGGCTCTCCGGAAAATCATGACCGACGAGAAGATCACCTGGCCGAACATCTACGACGGCAGTCCGGGCAAGGGCGAAATCGCCAATCGCTGGAACGTGCATGGGTGGCCGACGATCTATGTCATCGACCACACGGGCAAGATCCGTCACCGCGGCCTGCGCGACAAGCAACTTGAGGAGGCGGTCGAAAAGCTGATCGGCGAAGTTCCAGCGAAGTAGCGACAAGACCCG
Source organism: uncultured Planctomycetales bacterium (assembly GCA_964532435.1). Lineage (GTDB taxonomy): Bacteria > Planctomycetota > Phycisphaerae > UBA1845 > Fen-1342 > CAZHIE01. The sequence goes on along the minus strand of CAZHIE010000075.1, from coordinate 18,594 downwards.
GCCGCAAGCGCCAACGCGCGGACGTCGCGCCGAAATACGATCCGTGCGATCTCCATCCGCCCCCGCAATGAGGGGCCGGAGACGCGCATGCTTCCGACGCGCCAGAGAGATCGATGAGCGCGAGCGACGCCGCTTCCATCCCTTCTCCCATCGAGCGGGCCGCCGCGCCCGGCCGCAGCGCCGGGCGCGTCGGCGCCGATCTGATGTGCCGCGTCTGCGGGCATAACCTGCGCACGCTGCCCGTCGACGCGGTATGCACCGAATGCGGTACGCCGATCCGGCACACGCTGGCGCCCATCGCGTTTTCGACGGCGGACGAGGCATGGATTCGGCGTGCCTGCGCCGGTGTCCAGTGGCTCACGCTTCTGCTGCCGTGGCTCTGGCTACCGCTGACCTGGCCCATTGCGCTCGGCGCGCTCGCGCTGGTGAGTTCGCGCCGCTCGGGACGGTCCCTGTTCGCCCGGCCGCTCGGGCTGCTGAGTCTGGCGCTCATGCTGGCGGGTCTGTCGCTGGTCATTCTCGCGCTGCGGAATTCGCCGTTGATCGTGCCGCGCTTTTCCGAGGTGGCCCTGCTGGTGGCGATCGCGCTGGCGTACGGCAGCCTGCCGCTCGCGGCGGCGGACGCGGCCACGCGCGAGAACCCGCGTCTGCGGAATGCGGCGCTGCGGGCCTTCGCCATCTGGCTCGTCGGCTTCGGACTGGGGATTTTCGGCGTTTTGTTGGGCGCCGCCGGACCCCAGAACGTCGACGCGGCAATGTTTCTGTGCGGCGGCGCGTTGCTGGCGTTCGTTCCCTTCTACACCGTTCGCACGCTGTTGCGGCTGTGGCGGGCGCTCGACCACTCGCTGCTGAGCCTGGCCGACTCGTCGCGCGTCAGGGCGTGGCCGAGCCCGGGCGCCGATCGCGAGCCGGCCACGTCGCCGTCCGGCTGAGCGCCTGGCCGCGGCCGGTCAGGCGGATGCGCGCGAGAATCTCCTCCCCGTCGCCGCGCGGCGCGCGCTGGCGGAGCATTTCCAGAGTCCCCCTTGTGCTTGCGGGCAGAAGCGCGTCGATGGGCACGCTCGTTGGCGCGTCCGCCGAGATTTCCGCGTCGTGCTCCCGTGCCCAGGCGGCGGCGGCCAGTAGCGCCTGATCCGCCTGCGCCTCGAGCCAGGCGGTGCGCTCGACGCGAAGGTCGATGGTCGCGTGCCGCGCCAATGCGACGGCGAGAAAGACGGCCAGCGCCGCCATCACGAGCGCGGCCGGCGCGATGAAAGCCGAATTCGCGCGTCGCGCGGAGAGCGTCATGGCTTTGCCCCCGTGTCGTCGGTTGCGGGCGGCGGAAGCGCGAACGTGACCTCGCTCGGCCGCGCCGGCAGGCCGATGCTGCGGCGCGGCGGGGTTTCGAGGTACGTGAGCCGCAGGAGCGCGCCGCTCGGGGCGCGCTCCACTCGCGCCAAAAACGAGAGCCGCGCGGCCGACCAGCGGCGCGAGCCGTCCGTGGCGCTGCTCCGCGTGGCCGACCCGCCGGCGATTCGCCAATCGACGCGCTCGCCCGCGCTGGTGCGCAGCGTGAGATGAGCCGGGGACGCGGCGTACGAGACGGCGCTGCGCAGGTCGCTGCGAAGCTGCCGCTCGATGGCGCCCATCGCAGCGCGGCGTTCCGCATATTGGCGGGCGAGCTGCTCGACGTGCAGCGTGTCGAGCCAGACTTTGCCGACGGTCACAAGCAGGAGCGCGACAATCGGCAGAAGCGCCAGCGTCGTGACGAGCGAGTAGCCGCGGCGGGCGTGACGCCTCATGGGTTCGCCCCCTCGGCGAGGTACGTGGCAAGCTCAACCTTCGCGACGCGCCCCGCCGGCAGTCTCCGCGACGCGACGGCGCGCAGGAGCGTGAAGCCGCGCCACGGGCCGTCGCCGGGCACGCGCGAGATTTCGACGGTCACGTCGCGCTGTGCCGCGGATTCGCCCGCGGCGTCGCGGGGCGCGATCCCGACGCGCGCCTCGTTCAGCGCCGTCTCGGCCGCCAGGCGCAGCGAGCGCTGCAACTCGGCCTCGCGCCGCGCGGCGACATAGCCGCGCGTCGCCAGCACGAAGATCGCGATCGTGAGCAGCACGAGCGCGACCGTGCTGACCAGGTCGATGAGCGCGATTCCGCGGCGGAGCGCCGAGCGCGGCTCAGTAGATCGATTCGGCAATCGCGGCATTAATGCTCACCACGGGTACGAATAGCGCCACGACCACGGTCCCGACCACAATGCCCAGCGTCAGCACCAGGGCGGGAAGCAGCGCCGACGCCAACATGCGCGCCCAATGCGCAGAGAGCGAAGCATAATAGCCATGCAGATAATCGAGCGCGGCGGCCAGTTCGTTCGGATCGGCGGCGCACAGCGCCTCGCGCCACGGCTTTGGCAAGCCGACGCTGTGCGCGGCGACCGCGGGCGGCGCGCCGCCGCGAATGGCCGCCGCCCAGCGCACAAGCCGCTGTCGCGCGAACCAGTTCGCGTCGGCGTGGCTCGCGTGATCGGCCGCGTCCGGCAGGTCGTAGCCCGCCCGCACGGCGGCGGCCAGGATGGGCAACTGCCGCTCGCTGGCGCGGATCCAGGCAAATCTGCGTAATGGCGGCAGCATCCACGCCAGGCTATCGGTCAGCCGGGCAAAAGGCTGGAAGCGGTCCGGCGCGCGAACGAGGAAATATCGCGCCACCCAGGTCTGCACCAGCAGCGCGAGCACCAGCAGCGAGATTCCGGGAAGCAGAAGCGGCATCGTGGAGACGAACGATGCGATCCGCGACAACATGCCCAGCAGCCCCGGCCGCGGCACGTCGAAGTCGTAGAAAATCAACCACATGCGCGGCACGACAAACCGAAACAGGAACGCGAAAAGGCTGGGCACGCCGATCAGCATGAGCGTCAGATAGATTTTTGCCGCCGTCCAATGGTCCGACCCCGCCCGGCGGCGCCGCTGCGCCGCGACGACCTGTCGCAGCGCGGTCGGCAGCGTTCCGCCCGCTTCGCCGGCCAGCAGCGCGCCGCTTACTTCGGCGGGGCAGTTCGGCCACGTCAGGCGAAACGCGCCCGCCACCGAGCGCCCGAACGCGAGCTGATGCGAGAAGCTCTCAAGCTGTCGTCGGAATCGGCCGCGCTCGGCCCGCGCGGCGGCGTTCAGACCGTCGACCAGCGGCAGGCATTCTCCGATGACCAGTGCGGTGGTTTCGAGCGCGGCCCAGACACGCGCTTCCCGCGCGTGCAGCCAGTAGCGCAGCGCGCCCACGATGGGAATGCCGAGCAGCAGGATGGCAAAGACAAGAAAGAGCATCGTTATCCGCAAAACGGTGGAGGCGGCGCTACAGACCGCCAAGCGCCCGTATGATCGCGCTGAACACCAGCACGATGCTGACCAGCACGCTGCCGACGCCGGCGGCGAGAAGAAACATCAGCAGCGGCCCGAGGACGAAACGGAGCTGCGCCGTTCGCTGCCGTGCCTGGGATTCGTAGCACCGCGCCAACTCGGTCAGTGCCGCAGGCAGCTCGCCGCGCGCGCCCGCGCTGCGGACGACGCACACCCACAGCGACGGAATGAGCGGCTCATTCTCCGCCGCCTCGGCCAGCGCGTCGCCGCGATCGAGGTTCGCGTTCAAGCGCGCGGCGGCGCGCAGCAGGGACGGGCTGCCCGCCGCCTCGGCCCCGCAGGAAATCAGCTCCGTAAGCGGCAGGCCGGAGAGCGACGCCACTGCCGACGTGTGCGAAAAGCGCGCCAGCACGCCCGACCAGTAGACGCCCCGCACGCCCGGAATGCTGAGCAGCAGGCCCTCGCGAAATCCGCGCATGCCCGGAATGTGCGCGACGATCAGCATCAGCGCAGCAACCCCGACGGCGCTCACCGCAATCCATTGGATTGTCGGCCACGCCGCCGCCAGCGCCGCCAGCGGCCGAGCCTCAGCCGGAAGATACACGCCGCCCAAGTCCTCCGTCTCACGCACGATGCTCAGCACTTCGGGCACGACCGCCAGAAACAGAAACCGCAGGATGAGCAGCGCAAACGCGAGCGTGGCGAGCGGGTAAATGGCCAATTCGAGAACCGCGCGGCGCGCGTCGCTGCGCATGCGAAGGCTCGTGGTCAGCGCGTGCAGCGTCGCGCTCAGGTCGCCGCTGCGCATGCCCGCCCGCACCACGGCGGCATAGTCGGTCGGAAAGCGCGCCCGATGAAGCGCCAGCGCCTGATCCAGCGGCATGCCGCGCTCCAGGTCGGCCGCCAGCTCAATCAGCAGACGCTTCATTCGCCGCGACGCGCTGTCGGCCGCCAGGCGGCGCAATCCCTCCGGCAGCGGCAGGCCCGCATCGCTCAGCGCCGCCAGCCGCTCGTTCAAAAACGTGAAGTCCTCGACCGAGAGCGGCGCGACGAAGGCCCGCCGCCGCGCCGGCCGCAGCGACGAGACGCGCACGCCCATCGTCGCGAGCAGTGTCTCGGCGCGCCTTGGTGAATCCGCTTCGAGCGTTCCCTCGAACGTCTCGCCGGTCGAGAGCTGCCCCACGTAATCAAATAGTTGCATTCGCGCGGCGTCCTCGCAACCAAGTTACTGCGGGCCGGAATCGCCGCGAATTGTAACCAGTCGCGCGGGCCGCGCGTATCCAAATTCGCCGCGCGTCCCGGCGCTCGCCGGATCGTGTGCCCATCGCACAAGCCCGCCCAGCGGCGCATTTCCGAACCCCAAGCGCCAGCGCGCGGGTATTGCCCAAGCTAAGGCTTCATCCGCACAGGCGCCCGCGCGCTGGCGCTTGGGGTTCGGAATGACGCTCCGGGCTTGCGTTGCTGCGCCGCCACAACTACGGCGCCCCCATATCCTCCCGCGCTTCCCGCCGGGTTGCCGCAACTCGGCCGGCGGAGATAATGCCCCCTTTCCCGGTGGAGAGCTTTCCGATGCCCGAAGATGACAACCTGCTGCCCGGCGCAGAGCTGAATCGGCCGCGAATCGCCATGGCGCTCCTGCGATATGCGGCTCTGGCCTGCGCGCTCGTCGGTCTCGCCTGGACGTTCGCGTCCGTCTGGGATCTGGCCAATCGGCCGGCCGACGTGCCGGCTGCGCAGCCGGTCTCGTATCTGGCCGTCGCGCTCATGCTGACGGCCGCGCTGGCGGCGGCGGTGCTGCTGTGGGGAGTCGCGGAGCTGCTGCGGCGCGCCGATGCGGCGGCGACGGTGATCGAAGCGCGGCTTGCCGGCCCGGACAGCGCCCGCTCGTGGGAAGAGCCGCCGCGGCCGCAGCCCCGCCCGCAGTCGCCGGCCGACACGGGTCGCGGCGGGCCGGACCTGTCGCTGGAAGTCGCGCAGCTCCTGCGCGAGATTCGCGACATCGCGCTGCTCAACGATGCGCAGCGGGCGCTGCGCGTTCGCTACCAGATCGAGCAGACCGTCCGGCAGTTGGAGAGCGAAGTTCCCGCGCTGCTGCGCGAGCACAACTGGATGGAAGCGCGGCGGCGCGTGGTCGTCGCGCGCGAGCGCTTCCCGGACCACGCCGGATGGGCCGCGCTCGAAAACCAGATCGAGCAGACCCGCGCGACAATCGAATCGCGCGACGTCGAGACCGCCTCGCGCCAGGTCGCCGACCTCATCGCGCTTGAGGCGTGGGACCGCGTGGGGCACGTCGTGCGCGAGCTGCTGGAGCGCCACCCGGATTCGACGCGCGCCCGCGATCTGGCCGAACGCGCCGCCCGCGAGCGCGACCGGGCCGAAAGCGCGGAGCGCTCGCGCCTGATGACCCAGGCGCAGGAAGCGACCAGCGCCAAGGAATGGAACACGGCCCTGACGCTCGTGACCACCGTGATCCGCAAGTTCCCGCGCTCCATCGAGGCCGACACGCTGCGGCAGCAGCTCCCGACGCTGACAGCCAACGCCGAGATCCAGACGCGCCAGCGGCTGGAGGCGGAGTATCGCGAACTGGTGCGGATGCAGCGCTTCGACGAGGCGATCCGCGTCGCGCACGACGTGATCGCGTCTTATCCCAACTCGCCGCAGGCGTCGGCGCTCCGCGATCAGTTGCCGAAGCTGGAAGAAAAAGCCGGCGCCGGCGCCCGGCCGGATTAGAGCGCCGACCCGCCGCTAGTCCCGGTCGAACTGAATCGCCAGCAGCGTCAGGTCGTCCTGGTTCTTCGCGCCGGAGAGATGCCTGCGGACAGTCGATAGCGTCGTGCGCAGCACCGCGTCGCCGCTCCGCTCGTGCAGCGAACCGAGCGCCTCGGAGACCGGCTCAAGCGTCATCAGCCGCCCGTCCTCGCCGATCGCCTCGATCAACCCGTCCGTGTAATACAGCACCACGTCGAGGTCGTCGCTCGGCTCGATCCGCCGCACGTCGAACGTCTCGGCCGGCTCGATCCCCAGCGGCAGCGAGTTGTCGTTGGAGCGCTCGGTCACGCCGCCCTTGCCGATCAGCAGCGGCCCCGGATGTCCGGCGCTGACGTAATCGATCGCACCGGTCAGCGCGTCGATGATCCCCAGTATCCCCGTGATGAACACGTTGGAGCGCGTGTTGTTGCACACGAGCAGGTTGATGCGCGCCGCCAGGTCGGGCAGCGGCGTGTTGGCGGTCAGCGCGACGCGCATCGCGGCCTGCAGGTTGGCCATGATCAGCGCCGCCGATAGTCCGTGCCCCGTCACGTCGGCGATGATGAAGCCGATGCGCCCGTCGCCGACCTCGAAATAGTCGTAGTAATCGCCGCTCACGTGCGCGGACGGCTCGTTGTACCCCGCCACCGTGACGCGGCCGAAGTCGAACGGTCCGCTGGGCAGCAGGTTGCGCTGGATGCCGCGGGCCTTGTCGAGCTCCGCCTGAAGCTCCTGCAGCCGCATGTGCTGCTGAAACGCGCGCAGGTTGACCAGCCCGACGCCCAGTTGCTGAGCGATCGCCGCGAAAAAGTCGACGTCGCCGGGCGTGTACGTGTCGGCCCGCGTGATGCGGTCGCCATACACGACGCCCAGAATCTCGTCGCGATGCATGATCGGCACGCACAGCGCCGAACAGATCGGGTATCGGACGAGGCTCTCGCTCAGGTTGTCCACCAGGTCGGTGGCCGGGTTGTTCACGATCGCCCGCTCGCCGTGGACGAGCGCGCGGTTGATGAGCGTGCGGCTGACCTTGTAGGCGCCGCTGTCGTCGCGCTGGATGTTGCGCGTGACGGGGTGCTCGGTGTCGCCGCGCTCCGTCTTGAGCGCGATCAGCCCGCGCTCGAAGCGCAGCGCCTCGCAGACCGCGTCGAGCGCCTGCTCCAGGAGCTGCTTGCGGTCGTACGCGCCGCCGATGCGCTCGGTCAGGCCGATCAGCAGTTGCAGCCGGTGATTGCTCAGGTCGAGCTGCTTGCTGGAGGGGAAATAGCGCGTGCTGGCCATCGTGGTCGGCGAATCCACGTCGACGAACCGCACCGCTTCATCCGCCGCGCTGCGCGGCGCGGCATCGCGAATCTCGATCTCGTGCTCGCCGATCCGAACGACGCTGTACGCCGTGCGCGTCGTGCCGCGAAACGGCTCGCCCTCGTCCACGCGCGTGCCGTTCTTGCTGTTGCGGTCCACCACCTGCACGCGGCCCTGCCGATCCACCCAGATCTCCGCGTGCTCGCGCGATACCTCCGCGTCGTTCCGCAGAATGATGTCGCACGTCTCCGCGCGCCCGACCTTCACCGGCCGCTCGCTGAGCGGAACGGTCTGCAGCGTTCCGGTCCGGGATCGAACGACCAGCGTCGGCATTGCGCATACCTGCTGAAAACACCGCACGAACGATCGGCCGCAGCCGCGGACGGGGCCGCCCGGCGCAAAACAGCGGGCAAGATGCCCGCGCCGCCCGGGCGCCGTCTGCGATCGCCTGCTGTGGATTCGATTATACCGGCGGCGGCCGCGCACGTGTGCAGACCGGCGATTGCCCCGTCAATCAAGCGCCGCCAACCCCGAACAGATGCAGTCGTCCACGCCGTCCGGTGGCGCAGGCCTGCATCCGACACCGCGTCTGGAACGCCGATTGCAAGTGAGAAGTCGTTGTTCCAGGAGGTTGCTTCCGTGAAGTTCATCGACACAATCACGCACAAGATGCCCGCAACGCTCACACAGCTCGTTCGACGCCCCGAAACGCTCTGGCGCGCCCCGCTCGCCCTCTTCGCCGCCGAAGCCGGGCCGACCGAGCGATTCGTCGCCACCGGACTGTGCCTGTTCTTCGCCATCTGTGCCGGTCTGGCAGGCGCGTTCGACGCGGTCCTGCTCAAGTGGCTGCTCGTGGCGCTGTCGATGGTCTGCGGCGGGCTGCGCGCAACGATCGGCGCGCTCGCAGCGCTTCGCGCCCACCAGCCGGACATCAATTTCCTGATGGTGCTCGCCGCGGTCGTCACCATCCCGATCGGGCATTGGTACGACGGCGTCATTCTGCTGATCCTCTTCTCGCTCAGCGACGCGCTGGAGCGCTACGCCATCGCCCGCACGCGCCGCGGAATCAAGGCGCTCGTCGCCCTGCGCCCCACGACCGCCGCGATCCTCCGCAACGATCGCGAACTCACCGTTCCCGTCGAAGAACTTCGCGTCGGCGACCTCGTCCGCGTCCGGCCCGGCGAACGCTTCCCCATCGACGGCCGCGTCTTCGACGGCCACAGCAGCGTCGACGAGTCCATCGTTACGGGCGAGTCGATGCCCGTCTCGAAAAGCCCCGGCAGCGGCATCTATGCCGGCACGATCAACGCCAGCGGATCGCTCATCGTGCAGGTGACGCGCCCGACGCAGGAATCGACGATCGAGCGGATTGTGCGGCTCGTCGAGGAAGCGCAGGAGCGAAAAGCCCCGGTGCAGCGCCTGATCGAACAGTGGCAGACGCCCTATGTGCTGGGCGTGCTCGGCATCTCGCTGCTCACGCTCGTCATGACGCTGATCGTCTCGCAATCGGCGTCGACCGCGATCTACCGCGCCATGACCGTGCTGGTCGCCGCGTCGCCCTGCGCGGTCGTGCTGGCGTCGCCCGTCGCCGTGCTCGCGACCGTTACGCGCGGAGCGCGGCGCGGCGTGCTCTTCAAGGGCGGATCGCACCTGGAGCGCCTGGCCGGCGCGGCCAGCGTCGCCGTCGACAAAACCGGAACGCTCACGCACGGCAAGCCGGAAGTGACGGCGGTCGAGCCGTTCGGCGGCGCCGACGAGAGTACGGCGCTCTCGCTCGCCGCCGCGCTGGAGCATCTCAGCGAGCATCCGCTGGCCAAGGCCGTTTTGCGCGCCGCGGCCAAGCGCGACCTCGACCCGCCCGACGTGGTCGGGTTCAGCAGCGAAGCGGGCCTCGGCGTCCACGGCATGATCGACGGCAAGTGGGTCGGCGTCGGCCGGCCCGATCTCTTCGCCCGCCACGCCGCGCCGCTTCCGCCCGCCGCCCTCGCGCGACTCAACGACGCCGAGGGGCAGACGCGCGTCATCGTTATGCGCAGCGACGGCGCCGGCGGCGTGCTGACGTTCGCCGACACGGTGCGCCCCGAGGCCGCCCACACGCTCGAGCAGATTCGCCAGCTCGGCATCCGCAGGATCGTCATGCTCACCGGCGATCACGCCGCGCCGGCGCAGCGCGTCGCCGCCGCGGTGGGCATCACCGACGTGAAGGCCGGCCTGCGTCCGGAGGAGAAACTCGGCGAGATTCGTTCCCTCGCCAAGGACGACGGCGGCGTCGTCATGGTCGGCGACGGCGTGAATGACGCCCCCGCGCTGGCCGCCGCCAGCGTCGGCGTCGCGATGGGCGCCGCGGGCGCCGACGTGGCGCTGGAAACCGCCGACGTTGTGTTGATGCGCGAAGACCTCAGCGGATTGGCCGAAGCCATTCACCTGGCGCAGCGCTGCCGCCGCGTAATCGCGCAAAGCCTGGGCCTGGCGATGGGGATGATCGTGATGCTCGTGCTGCTCACGCTGGGCGGCTGGATGATCCTGCCGCTGGCGGTTGTCGGTCACGAGGGCAGCACGGTGCTCGTGATGCTGAACGGCCTGCGCCTCCTGCGGCAGGATTCGGCGGCCGAGCATTTGGCGAAATGCGGAAGGCACGGAGGCACGTAGGCACGAAGGCACGAAGGCGCGGAGCGGGGGGAGCGGGTGTCGCACCGGCAGCGGCGCCGAGGACCGGCGCCGCCCCGGCCGCGCGAGGGCGCGGGCCGCTACGGACGGCGCGGGCCGCTACGGAGGGCGCGGGCCGCTACGGACGGCGCGGGCCGCTACGCCGGTCGCCCCCGGCGGCCGGTGTGCATTTCAATTCGTTCTTCGCTATTCGCAATTCGCTATTTTTGCGTTTCGTCTATCGCCGCCCGA
>CAZHIE010000075.1:0-8217 GCA_964532435.1 uncultured Planctomycetales bacterium | reverse complement strand
TCGTTCTTCGCTATTCGCAATTCGCTATTTTTGCGTTTCGTCTATCGCCGCCCGAAACGCCGGCAGGCTTCCTTCGATCGTCCGCCGATCCACGCAATACGACAGCCGCATGTAGCCGCCGCGCCCGAATCCCCGCCCGGAAACAGCCAGCACGCGATGCCGCAGCAGGATGTTGATGAACTCGCCGTCGTCGTCGATCGGCGTGCGCGGAAATGCGTACAGCGCGCCGCCCGGCGCCACAAGGTCGTATCCGAAGTCGCGCAGCGCGCCGCACAGAAGATCCCGGTTGCCGCGATAAAACTCCACGTTGCACAGCGCGCTGGCGCAGCGCGCGATGACGCGCTGCATCAGCGCGCCGGCGCTCACAAACCCCAGCGTCCGGTTCAACATCGTCATCGCGGCCAGAACCGCGCCGCGCTCCGGCAGGTCGGGCGGCAGCGCCACATAGCCGACGCGCTCGCCGGGAATGCTCATGTCCTTCGAATAGCTCGAAACGATCACGCAGCGCGCGTAATGCGGCAGCAGGCTCGGACACGGCCCGGCCTCGTACAGAATCCGCCGGTAAACGTCGTCGCAGATCGCGTAAATCGGCCGGTCCGGCCGGTCGTGCCGGCGCAGCAACGCGGCGATCTCCCGCAGCACGCTCTCTCCGTAGACCGCGCCGGTCGGGTTGTTCGGACTGTTGAGCACGATCGCCCGCGTCCGTTCCGTTATCGCGCCGGCGATCGCCGCCAAGTCCGGTTGAAACGCATCGTCCGTCGCCGCCACAACCATCCGCCCGCCCGCGTGCTCCACATAAAAGCGGTACTCGGGAAAGTACGGCGACAGCACGATGACCTCGTCGCCCGGGTCGAGTATCGCCCGCATCGCGACGTTCGTCGCGCCCGCCGCTCCGCTCGTCAGCAGCAGGCCGGCGCCGTCGAATGCGACTCCGTACTCCGCCGAGAGAAACGCCGCCACCGCCGCACGCGCGTGATCGAAGCCCGCATTGGGCATGTAGCGGTGCGCCGCCGGGTCGCGCTGCTCGGCGCAGGCGGAAAGCGCGTCGAAGAACGCCGCCGGCGGGCTTGCGTTCGGGTTGCCCAGCGAGAAATCAAACACATTCTCTTCGCCGAACTCGGCCTTGAGCTTTCGCCCGCGCTCGAACATCTCCCGGATGAACGAGGCCGAGAGCACGTCGCTCGCCACCTTGCCGGCCAGGGCGCCTCGGCTCACGCGATTCTCCGCGGGCTGTGGGGGGGATGAAACCGCCGCGCGGCACGCCGGGCGCGCGGCTGCGGGATTCTACGGCCGATGTCGCGCCCCGCCCACCGCCGGGCGCCGCGCGAATCGGCTCGCCGGCCGCTACAATCGCGCCGCAGCGGCCCGGCGGAACCGGGCCGAATCGGAATCTGCCATGCCGCGCTGCTCGGACTACGAACCCGAAGAGTCTTGGGACGACGAATCGACCGCCGGCGAAGACGATCCGGAGGGTCCGTCCGATGAGGATCTCGCCGACGAGGACGACGACGAGACGCCGACCGTCCCGTGCCCGAATTGCTCGCGCGAGATTCCGGACTTCGTCGATCGCTGCCCGTATTGCCACCAATTCGTGACGCAAGGCGGGGGAACCGGGCGAACGCTGCTCTACGTCATCATCGCCGTCCTGGTCATCATTGGGTTGCTCTACGCGTGGATGTGATGCGGCGGGGGCCCGGCGGCGGGCGGTTTGCCCGATTCGCTCCGATTGTGTCCGCGCACGCCGCGGGACCGCGTTGCTTGTGTGGGGCGGGGCGCCGGCCCGCAAGGCGATGGGCCACGGCGCAGCGACCGGCTGTCCGTGAGGGGTTACGGAGCGCAAAGTTAGAATGTTTTCATCGCGCAACCCGCTCCGCGGAAACAACTAACGACAATCTTTGGCGCTGATTGGCAATTCGTCCTAAAGTTTGACCACCCTCAAAACGTGGGCTATACTTCCTCCGACTTTCAAACGATTCCGCGACCAGGGCGCCAGTGGTTGGAGCCATCGACAACCGGGTGCCACGCAAATCGAAAGTACCGACGCACTAAATGCATAACTCTTTGAAAGAAAGGGTCTTAGACGCTATCGACATTGTCGATGTCGTCGGCGAGCGCGTCGCGCTGAAACGCAAAGGTAAGGATTTTGTCGGGCTTTGCCCGTTTCACCCGGACCACACCCCCTCGATGGCCGTCAGCCCAACCAAGCGAATTTTCAAGTGCTGGGCCTGCGGCGCAGGCGGCGACGTCATCCGCTTCGTCGAGCGAATCAACCGCGTCTCCTTCCGCGAAGCGCTCGAATCGCTCGCCCGCCGAGCCAATATCGAGGTTCGGCCGGCGACCCCGGCCGAGCGCCAGAGTTCCGAGCTGCGCGAAAAGATCGCGCCGGTAATGGCTTGGGCGCGTGACCACTTCCGCAATACGCTCGCCGCGCCTGCCGGAATCGCCGGACGTGAGTATGCGCAGCGCCGCGGCCTGACCGCCGAAACGCTCGCCAGCCATCAGCTCGGCCTCGCCACCGACGGCTGGAGCGACCTGCTGCTCGCCTCGCAGCGCGCCCGGATCGCCCCCGATCTTCTCACCGCCGCCGGTCTCGTCGTCGCCGGAAGCACCGGCAATCACTACGACCGCTTTCGCAACCGCCTGATCTTCCCGATTCACGACCCGCTCGGCCGGCCGATCGCATTCGGCGGCCGCACGCTCGGCGACGACCCGGCCAAATACCTGAACTCGCCCGAGACGCCGCTGTTTTCCAAGTCGCGCGTGCTCTTCGGCCTCGATCTGGCCCGCCGCGAGATCGAATCGCGCCGTGCGGCCATCGTCGTCGAAGGCTACATGGACGCCGTCCTGCTTCGCCAGTTTGGCTTCGCTCACGTCGTCGCGACGCTGGGCACGGCCCTGAGCGACGCCCATGTAAAGCTGCTCCGCCCCCTTTGCGATCGCCTGTATTTGTGCTTCGACGGAGACGCCGCGGGGGTCAAGGCGGCCGACCGCGCGGTCGAAACTTCGCTGCGCAGCCGGCTCGACGTCCGCGTGGTAGTCCTGCCCGATGAGCAGGATCCGGCCGATTGCGTGCTGGCGGGCGGGTCGGCCGCGTTCGACGCGCTGCTGACGGCGGCGACCGACGCCCTTGAGTTCAAATGGGACCAGACGCGCCGCGCGATCGCCGATCGTGGACCGGCGGGGCGGCTCGCCGCGGTCGAAGACCTGCTCGATTTCATCGCCCGCACGACGAGCGCCGGGGGAGTCGATCCGCTGGCGCACGGCCTGCTGGTCAGCCGGCTGAGCGAACTCGTCGCCCTCGCGCCGGAACAGATTTCGGACCGTCTGCGCAGTCGCCGCCGCCGGACCCAGGCGGTCGCGTCCGCCGCCGGCGCCGCCGCGCCGGACGTGTCCGCATATGACGAATCGACGCGCGGCCTGCCGGGCGGGCTGGTAGCGGCCGCCGAAGAGGTACTCGGACTGCTGATTCGCGACTGCGCGCTTCTGGCATGCGTTCGCGACGATCTGGCCGAGGCGATGCGCTATTCGCGGACGTGGGAGCGTCTGTACGGCGCGTGTCTTGAGATGTACGCGGATCACGGCGAATACTCGATGGGCGACATCGTCGGGCAAAGCGAGGACACGGCTCTGTGCGAGCTGGTGGACCGCGCGGCACATCGCGTCCGCGAGATCGCCTCGGGCGAGACCGTTTTCGCCGCCAGCATGGACCGTCTCGCGTCTGAGCTTGGCGTTTTGCGGATACATACAATCCGGGAGGAGTTGCGCGCCGCTCCGTCCGCTCCTCAGGGCGGCCGGAATGGGTTTCAGCAATTGCTCGAAGCGGCCTGCGAGCACGACTCGTGGCTGCCGATCGAGCGTCGCGCGCAGGCGTCGCCGGCCTAGCCGGCTGCGCGGGAGATACAGCCTACGGGGCACGGACTGGACGCAGCCGGGCAGGCGCCTTCGGGCGCCGCGGGCCGCGTCTCCCAAAGAGGGAGTTTTGCGATGGCAGTGGCCACAGCACGGGACATCGACCCGATCGAACAGAGCGTCAACGAGCTGATCGAGCGCGCCAAGGCGCGCAAGTACCTGACGTGGGAAGAGCTCAACGAGACGCTCCCGGACGAGGCGATCTCCCCGGAAAAACTCGAAAGCGTGCTCAACCGCATCGAGCAGGCCGGCATCCAGATGCTCGACGAGATCGAGGCCGACCGCCTGCGCGAAGGCAACCGCAAGAAGGTCTCCTCGCTCGAAGGCGGCGAGGGGCTCGACGACGTGACCGAGGTGGACCTGTCCGACGCCACCGCCCGCCGCATCGACGACCCCGTCCGCATGTACCTGACGCAGATGGGCGAAATCCCGCTGCTCGCCCGCGAAGAGGAAATCTCGCTCGCCAAAAAAATCGAGCTGACGCGCATGGCCTTCCGCCGCAAGGTGCTCGAAAACGACTTCTGCGCGCAGCAGGCGGTCGACATCATGCAGGCTGTCGCCGACGGGCGCATGCCCTTCGACCGCACCATGAAAATCTCCACCACGGAGAGCATGGCCAAGAACACGATCATCAAGCGCCTGCCCGCCAACCTCGCGACGGTGCGCAAGCTGCTGGAGCTGAATCAGGCCGACTGGGCCATCTCCCGCGACAACCGCGCGCCAGGCGCGCAGCGCCGCGTCGCGCAGGATCGCATGAACCAGCGCCGCCGCCGCGCCGTCACGCTGCTCGAAGAGCTGAGCCTGCGCACCAGCCGCATCGCCCCGCTCATGCGCAAGCTCGACGCCATGTGCCGCAAGATGGAGCAGGTCTCCGACGAGCTCAAGCGCCGCGGAAAGCTCCTGCCCGCCGAGGACGTCGCGGCCATGAAGGAGGAATACGCCGGCCTGGTCGACCTCGTGATGGAGCCGGCCGACGAGCTGCGCCGCCGCGTCGACGAGTCCAAGAAGGTCTTCGCCGAATACGAGGACGCCAAGAAAAAGCTGGCGGGCGGAAACCTGCGCCTGGTGGTCAGCATCGCCAAGAAGTACCGCAACCGCGGACTGGCCTTCCTCGACATCATCCAGGAAGGCAACACCGGCCTGATGCGCGCGGTGGACAAGTACGAGTATCGCCGCGGCTACAAGTTCAGCACCTATGCGACCTGGTGGATTCGCCAGGCCATCACCCGCGCCATCGCCGATCACGCCCGCACCATCCGCATCCCGGTCCACATGATCGAGACCATGAGCAAGCTGCGCAACATCAGCAAGCGCCTGCTCCAGGAGCTCGGCCGCGAGCCGACGATCGAAGAGATCGCGCTCGATGCGAAGATGCCGGTCGGCGAGGCCCGCCGCGTCATGAAGATCAGCCGCCACCCGATCTCGCTCGATCGGCCGGTGGGCGAGAGCGAGGACAGCTACTTCGGCGACTTCATCGAGGACGAGAAGGCCGAAAGCCCGGTGAGCAGCGCGACGAGCGACATGCTCAAGGACCGCATCGAGGCCGTGCTCAAGACGCTGACGTATCGCGAGCGCGAGATCATCAAGCTGCGTTACGGCATCGGCGACGGGTACACGTACACGCTCGAAGAAGTGGGCAAGATCTTCAAGGTCACGCGCGAGCGCGTGCGCCAGGTCGAGGCCAAGGCGCTGCGCAAGCTCCAGCACCCGGTGCGCGCCCGCAAGCTGCAGGGCTTCCTGGATCAGACGAAGAACGCGGAGGCGTGAGCTCGAATGCACGTTGTCGGAGCATAATCTTGCCGTCGACGGAGCGTCGTCGCGCCGAACCATTGGAACCTGAAAAGATCCGAGAAATGCCGACTGTCGAAAGCATCTTGAATGACGTGCGCCAGTTGAGCGCAGAGGACTGGCAGCGTCTGATGAAAGCGCTGACGCTCGTGGACGTGCGTGAGACCATGCACCGGATCGCGTCGCAACCTGAGAAACCGCTTCCGATCGGTGAACAGGAGCTGGACGAGATCGTCCACGAAGCACGCGACGAGATGCTCCGTGCGCGCGGTCTTTGATGTGAACGTGCTGCTTCGCGGCGCCATGGGCAGCGCGCTGATTGCAAAGCTTCTGGAGCGCGCCGGAAACTCCGAGTTCGCAGTACTTGGAAATGTGATGCTACGGACGGAGTTCGGCATCGCCGCAGGCAAAACGCGCCTGGCGCATCGGTTGGAGGAATCAGCCCACCGCGTTGTGACTCGCTTGCTTGAGTATGCCATTGAACCGGTCGATGTCGTGCTCCCCTTCCCCGCGTGCCGCGATCCGAAGGATGGCTACCTGCTCGCCATCGCACGCGATGGAGACGCCAACTTCCTCGTGACCAACGACCAGGATCTGCTCTGCCTTTCGCCGTTTGGCAAATGCGAGATCGTGACCCCGGAGGACTTCCTTCGGCGGCTTTGCAATCGCACGTCTGCTAAGTAATGATGGCTTCCATCCGTTTGCAATTTCGAGTCGGTTTCGGCTGGATTTGGCGGAGATTCTGCTACGACTCGGACGATTACGGACGCGAAGACCATCTTCGCGTAAGCCCGCTCGACGATTCGATCGAGCTTCGCAACGCCGGCGGCGAGGAATATCCAGCCCACGGCACACTGTAGCAATACCACGACGATGTGCGGCGATATTCCGCGAAGGGAAGAGCCTGCGCGCGACGGATCATGCATTCCCGAATTGTCCTGTGGCTCCGCTACGACCGAACGAATTCGCCAAGACGTTGCTTCCGCGCCAGCAGACGCAGACGAAATCCGATCGCGATCAGCACGATCGCGCCTATGGCCGCGTTCGTGGCCAGAATCGTTGATTGCGTGGCGCTCTGGATTGCGGTCAGCGCACGTGGCGCGCCGGAGTTGTCGAGTTCATAGACGCGGTGCTTCCCTTTCGCGTCTAGCGATGCATAGTCCGCGACAATGTAGCCGGCCGGCGGGCGGGCGATCCGTTCGTTAGCCGGAATCGCGCGGCCGAACGCAATGTCCTTGACGATGAGCCGGACGGTGCGTAGGGCGGTCGTGCCGTCGCGGGCGAATACCTGCATACGCGCGGACGTGGGGATTACGTCTCCGGATGCGGACACGCCGTACTCGATTTCGACCGAGCGCCGGCATGCGTCGCACGTCCATTGCGTTACGGCCCAGCCGAACCGCCGATCCAGCGTCCCAGAGCCGACCACTCCGCCCATTCCGCCGCCTCCGGGCTGCGAAATCGCAACGGACACGCGATCGTCGTCGATTCGCTCCACAGTGATCGTCGCGCCGCTGGATCGCAGCTCATCAAAATCCGAGCCGAGGTGCGGCAGCAGGAAATCGGACGGAGCGAACACCGTGGCCAGCGGTCCGGCCGGACGGATCAGCGCCTGTTTGCTCTGGGGATAGATCGCGAGCTGCCGAGCGCCATCCTCAACGATCGTTCGGTCCATGTACTCCTGCACTCGAAACTCGACAGCGCGATCGAACTGATACCCCACCTGCTCGTACGGCAGGTCGCGCATCCACGTCACGGCGCCCACGCAGCGGCCGTTGTCGCGCGCCAGATACGGTTGGACTGAGATTCCGTCGGATGCCAGCGCCGCGAGATTGACCTCGAACGCGATCTCGAGCGATGCTCCCACTTCGCGGTAGCGCCGCTGCATCGCCAACGCGTCATCGAGAATGTCAGCGAGTTGCGCGCCACCGATTGTCGAGCTCGCCACCTCGCCAGTCTGCGCAGCCCGCGCGCCATCGGATGCACGCGCGAATTCGGAAGCGCACAGGGCGAGCATTCCAACGATGCATGGCCAAAGCGCAGTGTGGAACGGTTGCATGCCTGTTGCCTCCATAGGCCGCGCCCGAGGATTGTATGAGTATCCATCCAGCGAGCGTCACTTTGCAAGAGGAAAGCGAAAATTAATGCCGAGAACGGTTCCGATCGGCGCTGCCATGTCTGTGTCGGGGCGCCGCGAGAGCGACGTGCTCCATCCGGCCGCGGAACCCAGCATCCATCGCGTCGCGCGCCGAGAGGCCATGACCCCATCCCGCCTCGCGCAGACCGCGCGCACGGAAACCTATCGCTTCGGCTCCAAACTCGGCCGCTTCCTGCCCCACCGCTCGCGCAGCCGCACGGAATCCACGCCGATGCGCGTACCGGCCGACGCCGCGTTTCGCCCGACGCATTCCAGGCGCAGCGTGTGCGGCCCTTTCGGCAGCGTGTAATCGCCCACATGGTGATCGCGCACCTCGATCTGCGGCGAGTACAGATCGATCGGCTCGCCGACTTTCGCGCCGT
>CAZHIE010000074.1:10853-19967 GCA_964532435.1 uncultured Planctomycetales bacterium | reverse complement strand
CCCTGCCCCATCACCGCCTGCCGCACCCAGCGCCCCTGCTCATAGCTCAATCGCCGCAGCGCGACGCGCTGCTTGTTGCACGGGCCGTTGCCTTTCACCACGCGGTAGAACTCGTCCCAGTCGGGCTGCGTGAACCCCCAGTGGCCGGTCTGCGGATCGAGGCGGATCTTTTCGTCCACAATCATGTCCGGCGTGCCGTCCGGGCGGAGCGCGACCAGGCCGTCTTCGGTCTTCTTCACGACGTGAATCTTCAGGCCGAGATCGAGCGCCGCGGGCGCGAAGCGATCGACCCACTTCTGCCGCAGTTCGTCGTTCGTCGCGGTCTTGATGCGCCACTGCATGAACGGCGCGGTCTTGACGCTGTCCTTGTCGGGCGGGCCGAAGAACATCAGGCACGGCGCCCACCAGCGGTCGAACGCTTCCTGCATCATCTTGCGCTGCCGCGGCGTCCCGCCCATCATCGTCAGAAC
Organism: uncultured Planctomycetales bacterium; assembly: GCA_964532435.1. GTDB lineage: Bacteria > Planctomycetota > Phycisphaerae > UBA1845 > Fen-1342 > CAZHIE01. The sequence goes on along the minus strand of CAZHIE010000074.1, from coordinate 19,497 downwards.
CATGTCTTCGCCGTGCTTGAAGTGGAACGCCTCCTCCATGTTGATGCGCATCATCGTGCGGATGTACGGCCCATAGCTGCCCTCGGCCAGACTCTTCTGGTTCATGATGGCCGCGCCGTCGACGAGCCAGGCGATCGCCGCCACGTCGGCCCAGGTTGGCGCGGGGTAGTTGAAGACGTTGTGATACTTCGTCTTTCCGGTGATCAGGTCGCGCAGCATGGCGTCGCGCGGCTTGCCGAGATCCTGGCTGACGCGATAGAGCATCTGCCCGTGGCCGACCTCGTCCTGCACCTTGGCGATCAGGGCCAGCTTGCGATAGAGGCTGGGGGCGCGCGTGATCCACTCGCCCTCGGGCAGCGCGCCGACGATTTCGCTGTTGGCGTGATGCTCGGCCATTCGCAACATGCCGGCGCGGTAATTGTGCGGCATCCAGTCGCCGGGCTCGATCAGCTCGCGGCGGTCGATGCGGGCCTGGAACTCGGCCATGCGGGCCGGGTCTTCCTGAATGTTCCAGTTGATCGCCAGTTGCTCGGTTCCGCCGCCACAGCTCATGCGCATCTCCTTGACGGATGTGATTCTAGCCGGACGGCGCGCGGCGCGGAAGCTGGCGAGGCGCGTCGGCGGACCGGGCGCGGATCCGAGCCGCGAGCGTCAGCGAGCGAAGCGTGCGGAGTGGGTTGCGGGAGAAAGAGCAGGAAGGCGTGTGCGCCAATTTTACAGGGCTGGCGATCGGACGTCGCGCTCGCTGACGCTCGCGGCTCGGATCGGAATGGAAGGATCGCTCGCCGGCTGTCGTTGGCGGTCGGGCAACGCGGCGGCTAATCGGGATAGAACTTCGTCCCGTTCACGTCCACGACGAGAACGTCGCGCAGCCCGTCGATCTGCGCCGTCTCCAGGTACGTCGTCCCATCCGGCAGATATGTCCCGCCGCGGAAGAAGCCGCACACCAGGCCCGCCCCATCGCGCAGCCGGGCGACGAACAGCTCGATCGGCCACGCGCCGTCGGCCGGCGTTCCCGCCATGCTCGCCAGCCCGACCACGATGCCGCGCCGCAAATCGGGACACGTCCCCACCTGCGGCGCTGCGCTGCGCAGGCGTCGCCAGTCCTCCGCGTCGCGCACGCGCACGAGCGCCAGGCGCGGACCGAGCGGCGTCAACAGCGGCCGCAGCTCGCGCATGTCGGCCACCAGTGTGCGGCGGCTTTCGAGCGGCAGGCGCGTCTGGCCCGATTCGAGGTCGGCGAGCGTGAGCGTCGCGGCGTGGGGAGCGGTGCTGCACGCCGTCAGCGCCAGCACGACGCCGAGCAGGCAAGGCCCGACCACTCGCACCGGCGGCTTGCAAACCCGCGCGGCGCTCCGTACTCTCGCTCGCTCGGCGCGCATCGACTCCTCCCGATGCGAGGCGTATCGACCAACCGGCGCGCCCTGTGGAGTTCCGAATGATCATCGGTGTGCCGAGGGAGATAAAAGCCGACGAGTACCGCGTCGCGGTCGTTCCCGCCGGCGTCGAGCACCTGCGCCGGGCCGGGCACGTCATCCTCATCGAGCGCGGGGCCGGCGTCGGCTCGGGCATCCCGGACGAAGATTATGAGGCCCTGGGCGCACGCATCGCCGACTCCGTCGACGAGGTCTGGGCCGAGGCCGACGTGATCTGCAAGGTCAAAGAGCCGCTGCCAACGGAAATCCGCCGCATCCGCAGCGGACAGGTGCTTTTCACCTACTTCCATTTCGCCGCCAGCCGCGAGCTGACCGAAGGCGTCCGCGACTCGGGCTGCGTCGCGATCGCCTACGAGACGATCGTCGATTCGGCCGGGCGATTGCCGCTGCTGGCGCCGATGAGCGAAGTGGCCGGCAAGATGAGCATTCAGGAAGGGGCGAAGTACCTGGAGAAGCCGCAGGAGGGCCGCGGCATCCTGCTGGGCGGCGTGCCGGGCGTGGAGCCGGCCAACGCGCTGATCATCGGCGGCGGAATCGTCGGGACCGCCGCCGCGAAGGTGGCCGCCGGGCTCGGCGCGCTCGTGACGGTGATGGACATCGATCTGTATCGGCTTCGTTATCTCGACGACGTGATGCCTCGCAACGTGCAGGAAGTCTACAGCACGGCGGAAGCGATCCGTCGGCATCTTTCGGAGGCCGATCTCGTGATCGGCGCGGTGCTGATTCCCGGGGCGCGCTGCCCGGTGCTCGTGCCGCGCGAATACCTGAGCCTGATGAAGCCGGGCGCGGTGATCGTCGACGTGGGCGTCGATCAGGGCGGCTGCTGCGAGACGACGCGCCCGACTACGCACAGCGATCCGACCTACCTCGTCGACAACATCGTGCATTACTGCGTCGCGAACATGCCCGGCGCCGTCGGCCGCACCAGCACGTTCGCCCTGACCAACGCGACAATTCCCTACTTGGTCAACCTCGCGAACCTCGGCTATAAAAAGGCCGCCCAGCGCGACTCCGGATTCGCCGCGGGCATTAACATCGCGGGCGGGCGCATCACAAACGGCCCCGTGGCCGAGGCGTTCGGCATGCCGTTTGCGCCGTGGGCGCCGTAGCCATGCGCCGCGGCGCGGGAAATGAATCGGCGACGGGGGCGAATACCCCGACAAGGGTGACGCCATGAAGAAGTGGATTTTCATCGTCGCGGCAATCGCGCTGATCGGCGGCGCGTGGTGGGGCGTCAAGACGTTCTACCGTTTCGAGCCGCCCTGGGCCGCGCCAAAATACGCCACCATCTCGCGCGGCGACATTCGCGTGCCGATCGCCTCCAGCGGCCTGGTTAACGCCAACCGCTCCATAGAAGTCAAGTCGGAGGCCTCCGGCGTAATCGAGGAGGTCCGCGTCGTCGAAGGCACGTTTGTACACATGGGCGACGTGCTGGCCGTGCTCAAGAAAGACGACGAGCAGCGCGCCGTCGACCGGGCCAAGGCTGAGGTCGATCGTGCCGAAGCGCTGCTCGGTCAGGCCGAAGTCGGCGTCAACAAGGCGCAGATCGCGGTGGACAGCGCCGCCGCGCGGCGCGACGAGCTTAATGCGCAGCTTCGCTCCGCCGATTTCGAGTGGCAGAAGTGCCAGGCCGACGCCGAAGCGTGCAAGCGCGACGGCAGCCGCATGCCCGCCTACAGCCCGCAGGAGCACGTCGACATCGAAGTCCGCTATCGCATCGCCGAGGCGCAGAAACGCTCGGCCGAGGCGGCGCTTCAGGCCGCCTGGCAGGGCGTCGAAGAATCGCTCGACGTCGTCGCGCTCCAGACCGCGGCGCTGAGCGTGGCGGCCAAGGCGCTGGAAGACGCGCGGCAACGGCTGGTCGAGACGACCATCCTCGCGCCGCAGGACGGCATCGTCACCGACGTTTTCGTGCAGGTCGGCTCGGTCGTGCAATCGGGCAAATCCGGCTTCGGCGGCGGCACGCCCCTGCTCAAGCTCGCCGACGTGTCCGTGCTGAAGGTCGTCGCGCGGGTGGACGAGGCCGACTTCGGCCACGTCGCCGCCATCGCCCCGGTCGGAAACCTGCCCGCCATGCCCGGCCTGCGCGAACATGCCGCGACGGACGAAGAGGGGATGAAGAAGCGCACGGGGAAAGTGCGGCTCTCGGTCGACACGTTTCCCAACGACCTGTTCGAGGGCGCCATCTCGCGCGTAGAGCCGCAGGGACGCCTCAACGCCGGCGCGTCGATCATTCAGTTCGACGTTCACGTCGAAATCACCGATCCGCGCGCCTACCTGCTGCCGCTCGGGGTGCAGGCGCAGGTCGAATTCACCGTCGAAAGCGCGTCGGATACGCTGCGCGTGCCGGCCGAAGCCGTAAAGGAGTACAACGGCGCCAAAGGCGTGTGGGTCAAGACGCCGCTGCCCCCCGGCGTGCGCCAGGGATACGGCAAGAAGTTCATCCCGTGCCGCCTCGGCATTACCGACGGCGAGTTCACGCAACTCGTCGGCGTGCCCGAAGGATACGACCCGCTCAAGCCCGGTGACGAGGTCTATACCAAGTTGCCGCGCGAAGTGGATGACGACGAGTAGCCACCGGCCGCTCATGCCAGAGGAAGCCCCATTCCGACGCTCGCGAAGGAACAAGCCGAGAGCAGCGCACCCGCCGGCGGCGCGGCCGCGACGCCCGCGCGCTCGCCGGCGCCGGACGCGCCGGCGCGGCGCGGCGAGCCGACCGCGCCGTGGCTCGCCGCCCCGGCGCCCGCGGGCGGCGAGCGATTGCCGCTGATCCGCATCCGCGGCCTTACGAAGCTTTACAAAATGGGCGACACGGTCGTCCGCGCCCTCGACGGCGTCGATCTGGACATCGAGCGCGGCGAATTCGTCGCCATCACGGGCGCCAGCGGCAGCGGCAAGAGCACCATGATGCACCTGCTCGGCTGCCTCGATCGCCCGACGCTCGGCACGTACCTGCTCAACGGCCGCAGCGTCGGCGAACTGCCCGATCGCGACCTGGCGGTGCTGCGAAACAAGTACATCGGTTTCGTCTTTCAAACGTTCAACCTCATCAATCGCACGTCCGCGCTCGACAACGTCGCGGTCCCGCTCTTTTACGCGCGCAAGTCGAATCTCGCCGCGCCGGCCCGCAAGGCGCTGGAGCGCGTCGGCCTCGGCCGCCGCGCGCATCACCGGCCGAACGAGCTTTCCGGCGGCGAACGCCAGCGCGTCGCGATCGCCCGCGCGATGGTCAACGATCCGCCGCTGCTGCTGGCCGACGAGCCGACCGGCAATCTCGACTCGCGGACCGGCGAGCAGATCATGGAGCTGTTTCACGAGCTGAACCGGCAGGGTGTGACGATCATCGTCGTCACGCATGAGCCCGACATTGCGGCGCAGGCGCGCCGCGTCGTGCAGATGCGCGACGGAAAGGTGCTGCTCGACAAGCCGACCGCCGCGGTCTACGGCGCCGCCGCCGGCGCGCCGACGGCTGCTGCGGCGCTCGTCGCGGCGCCGGTCGCGCCGGCGGCGATCCCCGCGCCCGCGAGCGGCCCGCCGAACGCCAACCTGCGCGGCGCTGTCGCGACCGGCGCAGCGCCCGACAGTCCCCCGGCCGTGAATCAGCCGCTGCCCGGCGCGAAGGCCGCGCTGATCTGCGCGGTGCTTGCGGTTGTGTGCTTTCTGGCGACCATCGCCGCCGGTCTCGTGATGAGCAAGAGCGTCGCCGCGGCCGGCGCGGCGGCCGACCCCACCAAGATGACGCTTCCCGCGGGCGTGATTGTGCTCGGCGTAAGCGCATGCGGGACGTTTCTCGCGTCGCTCGTTCTGGCGATCATCGGCCTGGTGGTCGGCGTCAAGGCGATACGGTGGGGCCGCAGCCAGCCGGGCGTCTGGTCCGGGCGCAAGCGCGCCTGGTGGGCGATCGGGATGAGCGGTCTGGTTTTGGGCGTGATGACGGTCCAGCTCACGATCGGCGTCGTCTCCGCGATCCTGAAAATCGCGAAGGGAGCGGCGGGGGGCTGAGCCTGCCGCGAAGGGTCGGCGCCAGAATCGTTCGTAGCGCCGGGTCTCGGCGCGCTATGCCGTCGCGGTGGAACACGGCGTCGGACGCAGAGGTCCGACGCTACAGCTCGCCGGGCGGAAACGCGTGCTCGGATCCGCACGGGGTCCGACGCAGAGGTCCGCCGCTCACCCGCCGCGGATGCGGAAAAACCGCCGGCTTGCAGGCTGGTTCGGCCGTCCCTATACTCCCGGCCGGCGAATTGGTTTAGATGGCAGGCTGGCCCGGCCCCGTCCCGCGTTTTGGGAGCGGCACGCTGGGACACGCCCAAGTGCGGAAAGGAAGGGCCATGCCACTGGCCGTCGATCAGAAGAACGAGCTTGTTCAGGCCCACCGCAGGCATGACAACGACACCGGGTCGGCCGAAATCCAGGTTGCGCTCCTCTCTGCCCGGATCTCGCAGCTCACCGAGCACCTGAAGACCCACCAGAAGGACCACTCCTCGCGACGTGGCCTGCTCAAGATGGTGGGAAAGCGCTCGGCCTTGCTGCGCTATCTGCAGAACAACGACCGCGACAAGTATCTCGCCACGATCAACAAGCTCGGCCTGCGCAAGTAATTGAGCCGCACTTCGCCTCCCCGTGGCATTGGCGCCCCCTGCGTGCGGGGTCGGGGCGCCGACGAGGGCAGCGCATGACGCAGCCTTCGCAGAAATGTGGCATGGGCAACCAACGGGCGTGATGTTTCGGGCAGCGCGGGCGAGGCGCCCGCGTTTCCAGGCCGGGCGCCGCACGGCGTCGCGCCCGCCGCCGAAGCCCGCCGCTCCCAGCCCGTTTCACGCGAACGGCGCGGGCCGCGCCGCCCCGGACGAATGATGAACACAGAGCAGATCGAACACAATCAGACAGGTAGAGTTGAGAATGAGTGAGACCAAGCCCTCCGTCGTGAAAGTCGAGCGCCAGATCGGCGCCCACATCCTCTCCATCGAAACGGGCAAGATCGCCCGGCAATCCGCCGGCGCGGCGCTCGTCCGCTACGGCGAAACCGTCGTCCTCGGCACCGTCGTGACCGGCCCGCCGCGCGAGGGAATCGACTTCTTCCCGCTGTCGGTCGATTACCGCGAGAAATACTCCGCCGCCGGCAAGTTCCCCGGCGGATTCTTCAAACGCGAGGGCCGCCCCACCACGCGCGAAGTCCTCACCTGCCGCATGATCGACCGGCCCATGCGCCCGCTCTTCCCCGAAGGCTTCCGCGACGAGGTCCAGATCCAGGTCATGGTCCTCGCCAGCGACCTGCAGACCGAGCCCGACGTCGTCGGCATGCTGTCCGCCTCGGCCGCCGTGGCGCTGAGCCAGATCCCGTTTGACGGGCCGTTCGCCGGCGTTCGCGTCGGGCGCGTCGATGGCAAGTTCATCATCAACCCGACCCGCGCTCAGATGGAATATTCCGACATCGACCTCGTCGTGGCCGGCCACCGCAACGCGATCAACATGATCGAAGTCGGCGCGCGCGAGATTTCCGAGGACGACGTGGCCGACGCGGTGGAGTTCGGGCATCAGCACGGCGTTCTGCCGATCTGCGAGATGCTCGACGCGCTCCAGGGCAAGGCCGGCAAGCCCAAGACCTGGACCCCGCCCGCCTCGGATCACGGGCTGCTCGAACGCGTGGGCAAGGAAGCCTATCCCGCGCTCAAGGCCGCCAAGAGCATCAAGGGCAAGCTGGAGCGCAACGCCGCGGTGAAGGAGGTCTACGAGAAGGTCGTCGCCAAGTTCTGCCCCGAGGGCGTCGACGACCCCGAGTACACGCCCCCGCAGATCAAGAATGCCGTCGCGAAGATCGAGGAAAAATTCGTCCGGGCCCAGATTCTCGACCACGACGTCCGCCCCGACAGCCGCAAGCTGGACGAAATCCGCCCGCTGACGTGCGAGGTCGCGTGGCTGCCGCGCGTACACGGCTCCTCGCTCTTCGGCCGCGGCGAGACGCAGGCGATGGTCACGACCACGCTCGGCACGTCGCGCGACGAGCAGATCATCGACGACATGCTCGAGGAATACAGCAAGAAATTCCTGCTGCACTACAACTTCCCGCCTTTCTCGGTCGGCGAAGTGAAGCGCATCGGGGCGCCCGGCCGCCGCGAGATCGGCCACGGCGCACTGGCCGAGCGCAGCCTCGAAGCGGTCCTGCCCGCGCCGGAGGAGTTTCCGTACACGATCCGCCTGGTGAGCGACATTCTCGAATCGAACGGTTCGAGCTCGATGGCGACGGTCTGCGGCGGGTCGCTGGCCCTGATGGACGCCGGCGTTCCGATCAAGGCCGCGGTCGCGGGAATCTCGGTGGGTCTGGTCGAGCAGGACGGCCGGCACAAGCTGATCGTCGACATTCTGGGCGAGGAAGACCACTTCGGCGACATGGACTTCAAGGTGGCCGGCACGCGCGACGGCATCACCGGCATTCAGCTCGACATCAAGACGCACGGCATCTCGCGCGAGATCGTGCGCGAAGCGCTGAAGCTCGCGCGCAAGGCCCGCATGCAGATTCTGGACAAGATGGAGGAGGCCATCGCCGCGCCGCGCGCCGCGATCAGCGAATACGCGCCGCGCCTGATCACCATGAAGATCAACCCGGAGAAGATCGGCAAGCTGATCGGACCGGGCGGCAAGTCGATCAAGGCGCTGCAGGCTGAGACCGGCGCGACGATCGACATCGAGGACGACGGCACGGTGTTTGTCTCCTGCGCCAGCTCCGAAGGCGCCGCACGGGCCCAGGAGCTGATCGCCCGCATCACCGAAGACGTGCAGATCGGCCGCATCTACGAAGGCCGCGTCGCGAGCATCAAGGATTTTGGCGCGTTCATCGAAATCGCCGAGGGACAGGACGGCCTGTGCCACATCAGCGAGCTGGACGAGGGCTATGTCCGCAGCGTTACCGACGTGGTCAAGATCGGCGACAAGGTCACGGTGAAGGTCATCGCGATCGATGAGCAGGGCCGCGTAAAGCTCTCGCGCAAGCAGGCGCAGCGCGAACAGGGCGGCGCGCGCGACGGCGCGTCTCGCGAAGGAGCGGCCCGCGAGGGCGCCCCGCGCGACGATGGCGGCCGGCGCGACGGTGGCCGCGACGGTGGCCATCGCGACGGTGGCCATCGCGAGGGCGGCGATCGTGGTCCGCGCGACGGATCTCGCGACGGCGGACACCGCGGCGGCGAACGCGGCGACCGCGACCGCGGACCGCG
>CAZHIE010000074.1:0-10753 GCA_964532435.1 uncultured Planctomycetales bacterium | reverse complement strand
GCGACCGCGACCGCGGACCGCGGGACGGCGGGGATCGCGGATCGCGCGACGGCGGCGGCGAGCGCGGCGAGCGAGACCGTGGACCGCGCGAGGGCGGCGACCGCGGACCACGCGACGGCGGCGGTTTCCGAGACGCGCCGGCCGATCGCGATGCGGGCGAAATGCCGCAGCCGATCGACTTCGACGAGCGCGAAGCGCCCGAACCCGGCAACGCGCGCGAGCCGCGCGAAGGCGAAGAGCGCAGCCCCGGCGGAGAGGGTGGCCGCAGCCGACGAGGCGGACGCGGCGGACGCGGGCGCGGCGGAAGGTAACGCGCGCGATTTGACGATCGTTCGGGACATTGTGCCTGTCGTCACGTCGTGGCGGCAGGCACATTCCGTTTGCAGACGGGATGCCGCGCTCCGCCCGCCCGGGCAAGCCCGGCTGAAGCCGGCTGCGGTGGATCGGAACGGAGTTCAAGGAGGTCGGGCCCGTCACCACCGGTTGAAACCGGTGGCAAAAACCGGTCGGCTGAAGCCGGCCGGCACACCGCTGGGCGCCGCGGGCTTGCTTGTGGCAGCGTTTCCGAGCCGCGGCCGTTGGCGTAGTCGGCTTCAGCCGACTGGCTTTTGCCACCAGCTTCAGCTGGTGGATCGCCACAGACTTTTCCTCTTCACTTCAGCCGGCTTCAGCCGGGCTTGGACTCAGGCTTGTCTCACCGCCACGCGGGTCCGGCAAACCGTTAGCGGACCGGCCGGCGCTCGCATCAGCGGGACGCCGATGTTCCCTATGACCCACTACACCAACACCTGCGGCGCGCTTTCCAAATCCGCTTTGTCCGGCTGAGCCGTTTTGGTACGCTCGGCGGTCGGACGTTGGGGGCAGCCGCAAGCGCCGGCCAGGCCGGTCCGCTTTCAAGAAGCCGCGCAATCGCGCGCATCTCGCCCGCGGGGGTCGTGGGCCGCCATGCATCGTCCGGGGAGTCGGCCGCGTGATCCGTTCGCGTTGGCGAATTCGCCTCGCATGCGCGTTGCTGGCGCTCGGCGCGGGCGTCGCGCCCGCGGCGCCGCCGCTCGACGAACCCGCCGGAGACGATTGGGCTGAGACGTTTGGCGCGAGCGACGACGCTCCGATCAATCCGGCCAAACCCGCGAGCGCCGTGCCCCCCGGTCTCTTCGACGCCGCGCCGACAGACCTGCCCGTCGTCGGCCTCGGCCCCATCGACCTGCCGTCGATCCTGCGCGAAGACGACGATCGCGCCGCGCAGGACAAAGCGCTGCGCTACGGCATCGGGCGCGTCCTGAACGTCGACGCGGCCCAGGGTCTCTGGTTCGGCCTGCCCGACGGCGGCCGCGCATGGGGCGTCGACGTCGCCTGCGACGGCGCGTTCGGCCTGCGACTGCACTTCGCCGACTTGCAGATTCCGCCCGGGGCGCGACTGATCGCGTATTCGCCCGCCGACACCGCCGCCGTCGCCGGTCCCCTTACCGGACGCGGCTGGAACCGCTCCGGCGACGCGTGGACGCAGACGCTGTTCGGCGGCGCCGTGCGCGTCGAATACATCGACCCAAGCGCCAAGCCGGGCGACGCGCCGCGGCTGCCGTTCCGCATCGATCGCGTCCAGCACGTCTATCGTCATCCGCTCTGGCCGATGGACGGCGCCGCGGGCGCTGGCGGCTGCCTGGACGCGACGTGCTATGCGGCGTGGGGAGACGTGGCGCGCGGCGTGGCCGGCATCGGCGTGATCGACCGCGACAGCCTGTTCTGCACCGGGCAACTGATCAACAACCTCGCCGGCGACCTTACGCCCTATTGGCTCACGGCGCGGCACTGCGTCGACACGCCGGCGGAGGCGCAGAGCGCCGAGATTTACTGGCTTTTCCAGACCGGCGCCTGCAACGGCGAGGCGCCTGCGCTGCCGACGCGGCCGCAATCGGCTGCGTGTACGCTGCTGGCGGGCGGCGCCGTTTCCGACTACGCGCTGCTGATGGTGGAGGGGACGATTCCGCGAACGGCCGTTTACTGGGTCGGCTGGACCAGCATCCTGCCGCCCGCGGGAACCGCCTGCGCGGCGCTGCATCACCCGCAGGGTAGTTGGAAGCGCTACAGCTTTGGAACGCGCGCGGCCGAGCTGCGCTGCGCGTCGAGCGGCCATCTCAACATCGACTGGGACGATGCCAGCGGCGGCACCGAGCCCGGCTCGTCCGGCGGCGGCGCGTTTCGCAGCGACACGCGACAGCTCATCGGCCAGCTTCACTGCGGCCCGTCGTCGTGCAGCAACCCATCGAGCGACGACTTCGGCGCGTTCGCGACGACCTACCCCGCAATCTCCTCGTGGCTGGCAGGCGGAACGGATGACGCGCTGGAGCCCAACGACGCATGCGCCGGCGCGCGCGTTCTGGGCGTCGGCACGTATGACGACCTTGTGCTCAAGAGCGTGGATGACGACTGGTACCGAATCTCCGTCGCGCCGCATGCGCGCGTCACCGCGCTGGCCGAGTTCACGCACGGCTACGGCGACATCGACATGCAGCTTTTCGCGTCTTGCGGCGGCGCGCCGGCCGACACGTCCGCCGGCACCGACGATTTCGAGCGTGTGACGTATCAGAACGGCGCGACGGCGACGGACGTGTTCGTGCGCCTGTTCCTCTACAGCGACACGCGAAACGCGTACACGCTGACGATCCTGCCGCCGGTCGCGAACGACGATTGCCCCGACGCGCTGCCCCTCACTCCCGGATCGACGCAGTTTGGAAACCTGATCAACGCGGCCGGCGACGGCGCGGCCGGCTGCGGCGGCAACGGCGGAAATCGCGACGTATGGTATCGATTCGACGCGACCTGCGACGGCACGCTTTCGCTGCGCACCTGCGGCACCAACGACGCAGGCGGCGTCGATCAGGGCATGGACACGGTGCTCTCGGTCCACGCCGGCTGCCCCGGCACGGCCGCGAATCAGATCGCCTGCAACGACGACACGACGCTGTGTACGGCCTCAGACACGGGCGCGCGGCGCGACTCGGCCGTCGACGTCGCCGTTCTCGCGGGGCAGAGCCTCCGCGTGCGCGTATCCCACTTTGGCTCGAATTTCGCCGACGGAGAGTATCGGCTGAGCTCCAGCTTCGCCGGGGCCGCGCTGCCACCGCCGTCCGGCGTCGCGGCGAGCACCGATTCGTGCGATGCCGTGACGCTTGCGTGGTCGGGCGTCGGCGGCGCCAACGAATACGCGATCTTTCGCGGAACTTCGAGCAACCCCGCCGGCGCGGCGCAGATCGGCACGACCGCGGCGCTCGAATTCGACGACGCGTCGGCGACGCCCGGACTGGCGCTCTTCTACTTCGTCCGCGCGCACAGCGCCTGCCAGACGTCGCCGTTCAGCGAAGCGGCCGCCGGATCGCGCGCCGCGCCGCCGGCGCCGCCGACGGACGTCGCGGCCGCGGACGGCGAGTCTTGCGCGCAGATCGACGTCGCGTGGGCGCCAGCCGCCGGTGCGACCGGCTACGAAGTCTGGCGCGCCGACTCGCCGGACCTGCCCGGCGCGCTGATCGCCACGGTCGCGTCGGCGGAGTTTGCCGACCTCGTCGCCCTGCCCGGCGCCGCGCACTATTACCGCGTCCGCGCCATCGACGAATGCGGCGCGGGCGAGCTTTCGGCCGCGGATGCCGGATCGCTGGCGCCGGCGCCGCAGCCGCCCGCCGAGTTGTACGCTTCCGACGGCCAGCGCTGCGATCGCGTCGATGTGTCCTGGAGCGTCGTCGCCGGTGCAACCGAGTACAGCATCTGGCGTGGGCGAACGGCCGACCCGTCGGCGGCGCAGCGGATCGGCTCAACCGGCGCCAGCCCGTTTCACGACTACGGCGCCGCCGCCGGCGAGAGCTTTCGATATTGGGTGCGCAGCGTCGGCGCGTGCGGGGAGGGTCCGTTCGGCGGCTACGACGCGGGCAGCCGCTGCGAAGCGCGCCCGGGCGACGTGAATTGCGACGGCGCGACGGACAACGGCGACATCGACGCGTTTGTGCTCGCGCTGCTCGACCCGATTTCGTTCGTCGCGCGCTATCCGTCTTGCAGCATCAGCCTGGCGGACGTGAACCGCGACGGCAGCGTCGACAACGGCGACATCGAGGCGTTTGTCGAGGCGCTGCTGCGCTGACGAGGCAGTCACGTCGGCCGCGTCGCGCCAATCTCATTAAACAAGAGAGGGCCCGAGCTCGCCGTAACTCGGGCCCTCCAAGAGAGGCTGTCCGCTCCAACGAGCGGAGACCCACAGCCCAGTGAATGTATCGATGCGCCGCGGGAGAATCGTGAATAGCCGGCCGCGAATGGGCGCGTCCGAGAATCTCGGCGGGCCGACCGGCGCCGGGCCGGCGCCGCCAGTTCTTGTTCGCCGACTGGCGACGATTTACGCGCCCGCATTCGCGCGCGCTTCCTGCACCGTCGCAACGCCGCGCCGCTTCCGCTTCGCCCAGTACATCGCCTCATCGGCCAGGCGCAGCAACTCCTCCGGAGAGTCCACGCCGTTCTGCTGAAGCCCCGCGATGCCCGCCGATATCGTCGGCTGCGGATCGGGCGCGCCGATCGTCCGCACGCGCTGCCCGAACAGCGAGACCAGCCGGCGAATCATCCCTTCCGCCTCGACCGGCGAAGTGTCCGGCAGCAGCAGCACGAACTCGTCGCCCCCATACCGCACCGCCACGTCGCTCGCGCGGCGCAGCGTCGCCCGCACCAGCTCGCCGAAGAAGTGCAGCAGCTCGTCCCCCTTCGCGTGCCCCAGCGCGTCGTTGAGCTTCTTGAAATGGTCGATGTCGATCAGCACCAGCGACAGCTCGTGCGCCGCGCGAAGCTGCTGCTGAAACAACTCCGGCAGAATCCGCCGCAGCGCGCGCCGGTTGCGAAGCTGCGTCAGGGCGTCCGTCTCCGCCTCGCGTTCGGCCAGCCGCAGCGCCTTCTCCACCTCGCGCGTCTTCGCGTCCACCCGCGCATCCACGGCGTTCCGCAGCGAATTCGCCTCGCCGCGCCACTTGCGCAGCTCGCGGCACGTCTCGTCCACCGCCGCCAGCGCTTCGCGCAGCTCCTGCGGCGCACCGGACGAAAGCGCCGCATCCGACAGCCCGGCCTGAACGTTCGCCAGCGAATCGACCACCTGCGTGATCGGACGCTGAACGCCGAACCGGAACCACCCGATGCAGACGGCCAGCCCCGCCACCGCCAGCGCCGCCAGACCCACCAGCGGACCCGTCAGGTCACGCGCCGCGCTGCGCTGATCGATGATCGCCGCGATCGTGCAGCGCGGCCCCAGCGGAGTCGTCGTCAGCACGAAGCCCTGCGCAAGAACGCCGCCCACGCGCAGCGGCTGCTCCCGCGCCGCGCGTTGCGCCAGGTCCACCTGCCCCAGAATCTCGTCGAGCGGAATCGACGTGTCGCGGCGGAATTCCACGCCCGCGCCCGCGGCGTCGAACAGCCCGGCCCAGCGAACGCGGCCCGCCTTTTCGGAGAGAAACTTGCCGACGTCCGCGAATTCCTCGCGCGAGGCCGTGTCGGGCGCGTCGCGCAGAAATGCGCCTAGCGCAACCGCGAGCGCCGCATCCTCGCGCAGCGCCCGCTCGCGCCGCCCCTCCTCCGCGACCAGCCGCCACGCAAACAGCCCCGGAAGCGCGGTCGAGACGCCGGCAAAGAGCACAATGAACACGCCGCGCGCGGCGATGCTGCCCGGAAGCAGCGACCAGCGTTTGCGCTGAGACGGAGGCATCGTCGGAGGTATCGGAAATCCGCCGGCCGCGCGTGAATCGGCCTCGATACCCGCAAGATGAGATGGCCGGGCATCCTGCCCGCTTCCGCTGGAGGGAAACCGCACTCACCCGCGCGAGCCCGCGTGCCCGCGCCGCCTCGCACGCGCGTCGCACGAAGTGATTATCGCTCGATTGATCGAACCACGACTACGCCCCCGCGAGCGCCGCGCGAACCTCGACCGGCTCGCTCGTCTGCGCCGGCCGCGGCCGCAACATCAGCGCCTCGAGCGGCGGCAGATCCTTCAAGTCCCCCAGCCCGAACGTCTCGAGGAACTTCCGCGTTGTGCCATACAGCATCGGCCGGCCCACAATCTCCGCCCGCCCCACGATCTTGACCAGCCCCATCTCGCGCAGCCGATTCAGCCCATCCCCCGCCGCCACGCCGCGGATCGCCTCCACGTCGGTCCGCGTGATCGGCTGTCGATAGGCCACGATCGCCAGCGTCTCCAGCGCCGCATCCGTCAGCCGCGTGTGCATGTGATGCTTGTTGAGCTGCGCGATCCACGACTGATACGCCGGCTGGGTCAGTAGCTGATACCCGCGCGCGATCTCCTCGACGCGGAACGAACGCCCGGTCGAGACATACGCATCATTCAGTTCGGCCAGCGCCAGCCGCACCTCGATCGCGCCCGCGCCGCACACTTCGGCCAGGCGCGACAGCGGAACCGGCGCATCCGACGCCATCAGCAACGCTTCGAGAATCGCCGTCAGCGGCGGCCCGCCCGCGCGCGGCAAGCCGCGCTCCTCGCAGACCCCACGCTCCGCGGAATCCGCCCCGCCCGGTTCGCTTGCGGCCATGTCGAGATGGGATTCGTCCAAGTCTGAGCCCGAACTCGTGACATCGAGGTCGTCGCGATCCATCGCGCTTGCGCCTTCCATGACTCTTCCTCGCATCGAGACCCGCCGGATTCTACAATGCATGGTGGTGCGGGTAAAGCGAAATCCCAACATTCAGTAATCATCGTGGAGAGCCCCCGTGCAAAACCGTCGGCCGGATCGACTGTCGCGCCTCGCCGCGCAGCTCCTCGTCGTAGACGTGCAGGAGCGACTGTTGCCCCATATCGACGGGCATGAGGCCCTGCTGCAACAGTGCGAGCGGATGATCCGCGCGGCTGGCGTCCTCGGAATTCCGATCACGATCTCCGAGCAGTACCCCAGGGGCCTCGGCCAGACCGCGCCGGCGCTCCTGGCCGCGGCCGGCGGCGGCGCCGCAAACGCGGGAGACGTCGAAGCGGCGCGCGCCGCGCGCGTGCAGAAGATGGCATTCTCCGTCTGCGCGGACGCGGCTTGCCTGGCCGCGCTCCGCCTGGACGCCGCGCCGCAGGTACTCGTGATCGGAATCGAGACGCACGTATGCGTGCAGCAGACGGCGCTCGATCTGCAAGCGCTAGGCGCCCGCCCATTCGTCCTGGCCGACGCCGTCGGCTCGCGCCGCACGGCGGACCGCGAGATCGCTCTGCGCCGGATGTCGGCCGCGGGCGTGATCGTCACCACCGCGGAGTCGGCCATCTACGAGTTGATGCACGAAGCCGGCACGGAACTGTTCAAGCGCATGCTGCCGATCGTGAAGTGAGTCGCCCGCGCGGGCGCGTCGCGGCGTTCGATGCGGACAGCGGCCGGCTATTGGCTGCGCTTTACGAGCGCCTGCTCGTGTCGGACGAGCGCCGTCAGCGCCTCGTCCACGCTTTCGGCCTCGCGGACTTCGCGCGCCAGCGTTCCATCCTGAAACAGCAGCGATAGCCGCGCCAGCGTGCAGAGGTGCTGCCGTTCCTCATGACTTACCACCAACACGAACAAGTCCGTCACGCGCCCATCCGGCGCGCCAAACGGGATCCCCGCCGGCACGCGCGCCAGGCAGATCAGCGGCTCGGCCGTCGCGTACGGCATCGGCCGACGCGGGTGCGGGAACGCGATCCCCCCCGCCAGCCCGGTAGAGCCGAGCGCCTCGCGCTGCTCCAGCGCCTCGCGAATGCCCTCGGCGTCGTACACCAGCCCGGTGCGCTCCGCCACCACGACCAGCTCGCGCAGCACCGACGAACGCGAACGCGCCGGCAGGTTCAGCTCCACCGCCTGTGGCGCGAGCAGCGCGCCGAGCCGTCGACCGCATCCTCGCTCGAAATCAACCCGCCATGCACTCCCCGCGCCCTTCTCAACAGATTGTGAACGCCCACCAGAAGTCAGCGTCGACGCCATCCTACCAATCTACTCATACGCGGCACCGCACTCGGGGCAATGCTCCCCCCCGCCGCCAACCTTCAGATAGCCACATCGTGTACAGCGCCCTTCTTGTTGCAAGAGTTCCGGAATGCGCAACAAAGCCCGCTTTCGGCAGATATCCGAGTACACTCCGCCCGCCATCGCTCCCGCGACTGCGCAGAGCAAATCGCTGTGCGGAAACGCGATTCCCGCAATCCGAAGTGCGACCGCGACACCCACAGCTGCCGCAGCGCTGATGCCGACCATGCTGAGCAGGAAGCCGATTCCTAAGTGGCGCTGAGCCGCCGCCAGAAGACGCGCTCGCGTAGCCTCATCATCGATTCCGTTGAGTACGTTCATCGCCAGTTACCTGCCGTGAATCCGAACGACGCGGCCGTTTTCTCGTGCGCCATGCCCAATGTAAGGCTATCCCGTTGCATGTGCCAGCCTATTAGCGCAACGCAATGACACTAGTCGCCACGTTGTATGACGCGTGCGCTACGATAGCGCTCAATATGCCGTTCGCGCGACTTCTCGCAATACCGTAGCATGCGGAGAGCGCAACGAGATTCGCCACCACCACCGGATGATACGGAAAGTGCAATGCCACGAATATCGCACTCGCCACGGCGATCCCATAGGCGCGACTTCGGAACACCATCGTCGCGCAGCTCTGAATCACGCCGCGCATCATGGTCTCCTCGGTTATCGCACCCAACGCGAATACGATGATGAGAGTTCCGAAGTAGCTTTCATCCGCCCGAAATGACGCGAGGTATGGATCCGCGGCCATCCGAAGCGAGTACGCGTCAGACCACCCGCATGCGATCAATCCGTTGGCCAGCCCCCAACGGGTGGCTCCAGTGGCCGCCACTGCAATGGCGCCCCAGCACACGCCAGAGGCTACTTGCGAATGCCACCTTCGAATTCCGATTCCGAAGACGGATAGCCGCTCTGGGTGTCTCCATGCAATGACACAGATAAACGCAGCACATAGAACCAGATCGCACGCCCTTCCGATTACCTCTTTAATGTAGACATCATGCACATCGCCAGCCACAGCGTACAGCCACTGCGGCTTCGGAACTACGGCAAGCGCAAGGGCCGCGCAGGCAGCCCAGAACATCCAACGGGCCCCTTGCCAGGGAACGATTGGATCCTCACTCGCCTGCACACTCTGACCACCGGCTGCACCTGACAACATCATGCACATCCTTGCTGTCAACGACACGACTTCAATCCCAAGAATCGCTTACGCGCTTGAGGCGTGCAACGCCGCCAACGTGCCTCGCCCCCCCGCGCCGCGGCCGCCCGCGCGCCGCGGCGAACCGCTGGATGCTGACGTCAGTCGGCTATTGGCTGCGCTTTACGAGCGCCTGCTCGTGTCGGACGAGCGCCGTCAGCGCCTCGTCCACGCTTTCGGCCTCGCGGACTTCGCGCGCCAGCGTTCCATCCTGAAACAGCAGCGATAGCCGCGCCAGCGTGCAGAGGTGCTGCCGTTCCTCATGACTTACCACCAACACGAACAAGTCCGTCACGCGCCCATCCGGCGCGCCAAACGGGATCCCCGCCGGCACGCGCGCCAGGCAGATCAGCGGCTCGGCCGTCGCGTACGGCATCGGCCGACGCGGGTGCGGGAACGCGATCCCCCCCGCCAGCCCGGTAGAGCCGAGCGCCTCGCGCTGCTCCAGCGCCTCGCGAATGCCCTCGGCGTCGTACACCAGCCCGGTGCGCTCCGCCACCACGACCAGCTCGCGCAGCACCGACGAACGCGAACGCGCCGGCAGGTTCAGCTCCACCGCCTGTGGCGCGAGCAGCGCGCCGACGCCGCCGGCCGCTTCCGTGCTCGACGTCGCCCGCTCCAGGTTGCGGATGTGCTCATCGCCGAGCGTGTGCATCTCGCGCTGCAGCCAGTCCAGCATGTGCGCCCGGTTGAAGCGCCACTCGCCGCCGATCTTCTGCCCCGGCAGCTTGCCGCGCTCGGCCCATTTGCGGACCTCGCGCGCATCCATCCCGATGTGCCGCGCAAGCTCGTCAAGCGTCATGTTTGAAAACGCCATGCCGACGCACCCAGACTTGCCGGATTACGCCGCGGCGCAATCCGCGCGACGCATCGGCCGGCTCGGCCGACGCACGCATTCTCGCCTCTCGCGCAACCGCTCGCCCCCGCGTTCGCACGCAGCTATTCTACTCCCGTGCCGCGAAAATACACATTCCATTGCTTCTCGCGCCGCCGGCGCCTGGGCCATTTCCGCTCCGAGACCTGCGGCGCCGACCCTTGTCACGCCCGCGGTCCCGCTTTCATGGCGCAAAGGCCCGCGCCATGAGCGCAACGTCCACCACGCCCGGCCCCGAACCGGCCGACGCGCTCGCCTGGGAGAGCCACCCGCTCCGCGAGCGGCCGCTCGCCGGACTCGGTGCGATTGTCGTCATTGTCCTGCTCGGCGGCCTGGTCACAGACTGGATGGGGCACGTCGCGTGGGGCTGGCTGGCCGTCCTGGCGCTGTGCCTGTCGCTGCATCGCTTCTTCTTCGCCACGCGCTACCGCATCGACGCACAGGGCATCGAAGCACGCACGCTCGCGGGCGTCCGCCGCGTCGCCTGGCCGGAGGTTCGGCACGCCCGCATCGGCGAGCGCGGCGCGTGGCTCTCCCCGTCGCCGCTTCCGAACTGGCGCGACGGCCGACGCGGCGTCCACGTTCTCTACGGACGACAGCGCGACAAGGTCGTTGCGGAACTGAGGCGCCGGCTCGCGCCGGCGGAAGAAATCAGAAGTGAGAAGTAAGAATTCA
>CAZHIE010000073.1:7215-20016 GCA_964532435.1 uncultured Planctomycetales bacterium | reverse complement strand
TCTCGCGAAGGCTCGCCGCTGGATCATCAGAGTTACATTTCCTGCGGGATCGGGATCTTTCCGAGTCGGCACGCGATCTTCTGGACGGAGGGCAGTTCGCTGCGGCGTGTACTCGACTCGGACGGGTTGACGCGCGCGGGCGGACGCGGGTTGGTTCTGGGCAAGGGTTGGGAGTTCGGCGCCCCAACGCTCGACTCGGGCGACCAGTTCTACGTAAACACGCCTGGTAGTGGCTCTGCATCGGACGGACAGCGCATTCACGCCTTTAAGAATGTCGATCCTGCGCCGGAATCTGATCTCTTGCATTTCGGCTGGAATGAAGAGAAGCTCACTCCTCCATCAATCACGGTCGACTCCGTCGAGTACAATCTCAAACAGGACTTCGAGTCGCAGATCGCAATCAGCGAGGACGGTACGCTCGTTTGCACGAATCGCGGGTTTGTGCTTGCGTATCGTCCGTTGCTGTTCGACGCCGACGGAACGGGCTGCATCGACAATGCCGATCTGGATGCCTGGCTCCTGGCTGTGATCGATCCGTTGGCGTGGGAGCAGCAGTTCGGCCAGCCGATGGGTATTAATCGGCTCGGGATCGGCGATTGTGACAACAGTGGCGCGTTCGACAATGGAGACGTCGACTGTTTCGCGAGCCACTTCCCGGCCGCCGTCGGATCCTGCTCTCCGGGATACCCGGGTGGAGAATCCGAGTTCGCGGGAGCGGGAGAGTCGCTCAACTGGGGGCGATTCGAGGAGGTGATCGCGTGCTTGCGCGAATACTACGGCATGTGATGCTTTCGTTCGCGCTATTGACGATCGCGTCGCCGCGGATGCTCAGCGCGCCCGCGGCGGCGCAGGTCGCCGTCGGCCTGCGGACAATCGGCGGCGTACGATATGTCCAAACGCAACAGTTGATTCCGCAACCGCGCACGAGGGACGAAATTGTCCTTGTCGCGGACGGCGATACGTGTTCGATGGTCTACTCCGATCATCCGGACTCGGATGTGAACAATGTGTACTTGTCGACATACGACCGTTGGGGGCGACCGATCGTCGGTCCGCTCGTCGTTGATCCAGACGCGGGCGAATATGCGGTACACCTGACCGCGCGTCGCTGGGAAGAATGTACTGTGGCGTCGTGGTATGCAGGCGCTGGTGGTCCCCTCGTTCGCGGCCTCTATGCAGATGGCCAGCCAATCGGAGCGACATTTCTTGCAACAGACCAACTTGAGAATGCGAGCGGACCGGCCGCCTTGGGAGTAAGCAGAGAGCGCATCGCTGTCGCGCTCGATGGACGCCCCGTCGGCACCTCCGGTCGCGGCGTGTATTTGCGAGAGTTCGATTGGAGCGGCAATGCGCTATCTGACCTGATTGCGCTCGCAGTGAGCGGCGCGGCTTCAGACTTGGGCGTCTGGGGCGGCTGCGTCGTGCGGCCCGAAGGCACGGTCGTGTGCGTCTACGTGCGCGGCAATGCGACGCCCTATTTGATGCTGCGACGCGTGAACCCCGATTTCACGATGGAGCCGGCGGCGCAGATTGTCGCGCGCTCGGCCCGGGCGCGCTCGGTGAGTCTGCTCGAAGGCGGGGCCGTTCAGGTCGTTTACCACATCGCCCCCGACGCGACGGAGGCATTCGTGCAGACGTTTGATTCCTACGGCACGCCGCTGTCCGCGGCGGCGCCGCTGGATGCCGGCTTCGGCGGGGTCGGCGCGCGTCCGGATGGACGACTGGCATTGCTGTACTCTCCCGTGGGCGTTCAATCGGGCGTGCAGATGCGGCTGTACGATGCGGATCGTCAGCCACTCGGCCCGCGGTTCGACTTGCCGCTGGACGGGCAACGGCCCGAGTACGAAACTTCGCGCTTCTGGCAGCCAGTCACGTACGGCTCGCGCACGATCTGGTGCGGCTGGGAGTGGCCCTACCTTCCCGCGCGCATCTATCTTTCGACACTTACGCCACTGATCGCCGGGGACATGAACGACGATTCGTTTGTAGACAACGGCGACATCGACCCGTTCGTCCTCGCGCTCACGGCGCCGGAAGTCTACGAATCGCTATACCCCGGCGTGCCGTATCGGTTCATTGGGGACATGAACGACGACGGCGCATTCGACAACGGCGACATCGACGGGTTTGTCGCGGCGCTCCTTGAATAGCGAATTGCGAATTGCGAAGAACGAATGAAGAAGGCACGAAGGCACGAAGGCACGAAGGCACGCAGGGAGTAGCACCGGCTTCCAGCCGGTAATTCTGCGGTGGCACCGGCTTTCAGCCGGTAGTCTCACGCGCAGGCGCGGGGGGAAGCGCCGATGAGAACGCAGCCGACGGCGCGGGTGGCCGGGGGGCGGCCTGCGCGGCGCCGTTTGCCGACCCGTTCCGGGAACGTCGTCAGCGCAGAAACGACTTCCCGCGCAAGCGCCGGATCATCGCAAGCTGGCCGGCGTGAAACGCCTCGTGCCGGCCGGCGTGCGAGACGGCCCCGAGCTTGTCGCGGTAGTGAGGATGAATCGCGCCGTCCTTGCCAAAGGCCGGCTCGGCCAGCAGCGCTTCGGACATTCCGCGCACGGCCGCGAGCGTCCGGCCATGCACGTCGTCGAACACGGCGCGAATTTCCGCCAATGGCGGATACGCGTGCTCGGCGATGGCGGGCACCGGGCCGCTGATCGGGAAGTGCGCGGCGAATGAATCCTCGACGACGCCGCACCCCAGACAGCGCACGTGAATGAGCACGTTCTGCGAGACGGCCAGGTGGCCGAGCGTCCACGTGGCGTGCGCCAGCCCGGCGGCGGGCGAAAACGCCCAGTCGTCGCCCTGCATGTCGGCGATCAGCCGCAGCGTCCAGTCGCGCGTCAGATCGAGCTGTTCGGCCAGCACGCGTGCGAGGTTCATGGCGTTCTCCCGGCGGGGGCGAAGCGGTCATTCGGCTGGCGGATCGTCGCGCAGCTCGGGGTTGTAGCGGTCTTCGTCGATGCGCTGGTCGCAACATTGCAGATATGCCGATCGAACAGTCGCGTCGAGCTGGGAAGAAAACGCTTCACCGAGGTTGTGGATTCGGATCAACTCGACGACGTCACCCAAGTCCTTGTAGCGCCAAGCGACAAGCTTCAGCTCGATGAGCCGCGGCAGCGTCGGCATCGGCACGTCGTCGATCAACACGGCTTCGGACGGGTCCGGGAACTTGATCGAGTGTTGTCGGCGCGAGTCCCCGGCTATTTGCCCCGCTATGAGTACATCCAGAGTCACCTGCGTTTGGGGATCATAGAATCGCCGACGGCGTCCGGCGACGGGCTGATAGCGAACACCGACGTAGTCGCGGCGCAACCGGTCGAAGTCGTCGCTGCGCATGCATAGATCGACGTCCTGCGTCATGCGCTCGTATCCGTGCGCGTCGAGCGCAGCCGCCCCCATGAATATGTGCGGGATACCGGCTTCGCTCAGCAGCGCGTGGATGCCGCGCAACGTTTCGGGCACCGGCCCTTCATTGCGAAAGTACATGCGCGCTTCCTCGAAGGGGTGTAGCAATTCGCCCTTCCACCGGCGAAAACGCGGGCGGCGGCCGCGCCCGAGGCTAAT
This sequence comes from uncultured Planctomycetales bacterium, assembly GCA_964532435.1. Classification (GTDB taxonomy): domain Bacteria; phylum Planctomycetota; class Phycisphaerae; order UBA1845; family Fen-1342; genus CAZHIE01. The sequence goes on along the minus strand of CAZHIE010000073.1, from coordinate 16,449 downwards.
CGGCGTGTGCAGCATGTGGGAGCGGCGTCTCACTTCGTCTCCTTCCCCGCGCTCTCCCCCTTCAGCGCCGCCAGCTCCGAGCGCAGCGCCGACATCTGCTGCGTCTCGCGGGCCTGCGCCACCTGCTCATCCGCCGCGATCATGCGGTCGATCTCCTCGTCGCTGATCGCCTCGGCCGGCGCGGCCGACACGTCGGCCGCGGCGCCCTGCTCGATCGCGCCGAGGAACACGTCCATGCGCTCCTCCATGCTCTGGCTTTGCAGCAGCGCCTTCTCCCAGGCGAGCTGCGTGCGGGTCAGGTCGGTTTCGCCGTATAGCTTGGCGACCTCGCCGGCCATCATGGTCATGGCCGCGGCGAAGTCGGCGGTCGCCTCGGCCTGTCGCTTGATGAGCAGCGCGTTTTTGACGGCCAAAAGCTGCCGCTCCAGCATTTTCTTGATGGTGGCGGTTTTCTTGAGCGAGCTGCGGATGAAGTGGTACTGCCCCATGTCGCCGATCTGGCGCGCGTGGCGGGCGTTGCGGACAAATTCGTCGGTGAACTTGTTCTGCTCGGCGATGGATTTTTCGATCCGCCGGATGCCCTGGCGGATCTTCATGTCGCGCTCGATCCGGCGCTCTTCTTTCGATTTGAACAGTCCCATTTGGTTTTCCCGACAGCGGGTCCGATCGCCTATTCTGACGGCAGGAAACCGACCGCGCGAAGGCAGTAGGCTTGAACCCGCGACATTCTCGCAAACGCGTCTTCGCACAGCGCTCGATCGACATTCGATCCCGGATAGCGCACATTGACGGCGAACGGACCAAGCGCCGCTAGCGCGTCCTCTAGCGATGCGACATCGGGGCGGCGCTCCGCACACAACACCTGCAACTGCACGAGATCGTGCGTTCGCGGAATCGCCACCCCATCGTGTATCAGGACCGCCTTCAAGTATTTTTCCGCCGCCTGCTGGCAACTGAACGCAATCAGGTGCCCGAGTGCGGGCTTGAAATTCGCGAGCAGCAGCCGAGCGCCCTCGGCGTCGCCGTTCGCCCGCTCGATCCATTCGAGATGCTCAGAGGATTCTGCCACGAAGCGTCCGACCTTCCGCAAGGATCTCTCGCACGAACGCATCCACGCCGCCGCGCCGGCGCGCGAGCTGGGTCGGAGTCATGACGACGAGGTCCACGCCAAAATCGCGCGGCCCAATCGCCGCGTACAACTTTCCAGCCACGGCCAGCGTGCTCTCATCCGTCTCCGTCACCACCAGCAGGTCTACGTCGCTCTCCGGCCGCGCGCCGCCCCGGGCGCGAGAGCCAAACAGCACCACAACGGCGTCGGGGCGAACGGCCGCGATCCGATCTGTGATTTCGCGCAGCACCTCATCGGTGATCGGCCGGCGGAGCGTCCCCCGCTCGATTGCGATGGGGGTTGTATCCAGGCTCTTTCGCATCGTCAGCTCTCCGCCTTCGTCCGCTCCCGCATTCGCCGCTCCGCTTCGTCGAACGCCGCCGACGAATCCTTGATCAGCCCCGCGTCCATGTCGTTCCAGATCCGCAGGAGCTCCGCCGCCGCCGGTGACACCGCCGCGCCGGCCGTGTCGGCCTCGTGCCCGAGCGAGAGGATCTGGTCCAGGCGCTCCTGGTACATCTGCGTGCTGACCATGTCGTTTTCGATCAGCGCCTCGATCTTGCCCAAGTCGGCCTCGCGAATCTCGACGCGGCCGTGTCCGCCCAGCCGCGACACGCCCAGGTTTTCGCGCAGCATGCGCAAGCGCGAGACGGTGAGGCGCTCCTTGCTGCGGATGTTGAGGTGCCGCGAGAGCATCATCTGCTCGGTGTGGAGCAGGTCGTATTGCTGCGCAAACGTGCGGCGCAGCTCGGGCGTGCGCTCCTTCGCGCCGCCTTCGATCACTTTCTGCTTGTCGCCCGCGAGCTTCTGCATCTTCGCGGTCATGCGGTCGCACTCGCTCTGAAGCAGCATTTCCTCGGCGCGCAGCTCGTCCGACGTCATGGTGCCCAGCGTCTTGCGCTTCGTCGTAAGCCACGTGAAAAAATTCATCCAGCGCTCCGAGGCGAAACGGCGTGGGATCGCAGAAGCGGGGGCGCGGCGCTATCCCAACTCCGGTCTGGCGCGGCTCTTCTCCCCCGGCAGCGGCGGCGGCGCGGCCGCGCCGACCCGGCTCGCCGGCGCCGGTTCGGAGGATCGCCCGTCGGGCGCGGGCGCCGCGCTGCGCTGCGACGCCGACTTCTCCGCCTCCGCGCCCAGGGCGCGCACTTCCTCCCAGATCGCGTCGTCCTCGACGCTCGACAGCGGCGAACCGGCCGTCGCCTTGGCACTGCGCGCGAAATCGGCGTCGGCGCTCAGCTCCGTCATTGCCCGCTCGGCCTGCGCCGCGCCGCGAGCCAGCTCCTCTTTCGTCGGCAGCCCCGCCCGCTCGCCGACGGTCGAGATGCGCAAGTTGTGTACCTGGGTGCCGATGATGTCGATTTTGTTTGAGAAAGCCTGCGCCATGGCGCGGCCTTCGATCAGGTTGGAGCGCACGCGCTTCAACGTCCCGACGATCTGCGCCCGGTCGGCGTCATTCGTCGCTCGGCGGGCGCGCTCCAGCGCGTCGGATTCCTCCTTGGCGAGCAGATCGACCTTGCGATCGACCTCCAGCCGCTGCTGCTCGAGCTGCACGCGCTGGCCCGTCAGCTCGCGAACGCGCTCCGCAACGGTCGGTTTCATTCCCAGCATGCGCCGTACGCGGCTCCACAGGCTCACGGTCCGGCCCTCCTCGTGCAGGGGGCTGCGCGTCAGATGCGTCCGGCCGTCATGCACGACCGTCATCAGCCGCGAATCGGCGGCACAGGCGCGCCGCACGAGCCGCTGGGCCTGTTCCTGCGAAACGCCAAGCAGCTCCGACAATTCCACCATCGTAAATCCTCGCGAGTCAAGTACATGAGGATTTCGTTCCAGGTGGCTTAACATTCGCCGCAACTGCCCATCCTGCGTCTCCAGCTCGAACAGCCTGGCCCACGGGCTTTTCTTCAAGCGCTCCGGAACATGCGGCTCCCAGCCGCCGTCGTCGCGCCCCGTCATCAGAATCAGGCTGCATCCGGTCCACGCATCGACCAGCGCTCGCGCGTCGGCCGAAAAGCCCGTCGGACTCGCCAGCACCACGCCCGTCGGCCGCAGCCCGCGCGGCAAAAGCTCGTAGCGCGCCAGCGCGTCGAGCACCTGGTCGCGCGAAGCCGGGCCCGCCGCCTGGCCGTTCAACAGCGGCTCGATCGGCACGAGCACCTGCGCGCGAAGCCGCGCGACCTCGCTGCGAATCGGTCCGAAAAGCCGCCGGCTGAACCGGAATTGCGCCGCCATGCCGCCCGGAAGGTCTTCCAGCAGCGCGCGATCGAAGCGCTGAAGCCGCGCCAGCGTCGCCCGCACCGACTCGGCGCCGTCCGGAACCGGCTCGATCGAGACGCGGTCGGCCGGCACGCCGCCGCGGATCAGCGTCGTGGCGCGCTCGCGCAGTTGTCGCAGGAATTGCTCTTCGAATTGCCGGTAGCGGCTGCGATCATCCATAGGCGTCGACGTCTCCGGCAACGTGCCGCGTGCGCCTTCCGCATCGCGCGCAGAAGCGCGCCTGCCGGCGATTCAGGTGCCCGCAGCGCGGGTGCGGACAGACCAGCCCGTGCGCGCTGCGCGCCGGCGACTCCGACCGCTCAGGCGAGCAAGCGCCGAAAATTACCGCGCGAAACGCGCCGAATACCCAGCGCAGCACGGCGAACGTCACCCAGACGCTCGCGAACAGCAGCACCAGAAACATGCCGCCGAACCAAACCAGCACGAATCCGTCGGCGAGCAGCATGACCGTCACTCCCCGCCCAGCACAAGGTGCTGGCCGCAGAACATGCAGAATCGATCCTGCGGCCCCGGATAGCCCAGGCACGACGGACACCGCGCGATCCGCTCCGCCAACTGACGCCCGCACGCGATGCAGAACTGATCGTCCGCCTGCGCCAGCGCGCGGCACGACGGACACGCGCGATGCCCCGCACGCGCCGCGCTCCCCGGCGCATCGCTGAGCGGCGGCGGCGGCGGATACGCGGCCACGGCTCGCGCAGCCATGTCTCGATCCAGCACCGCCAGCGCCTCGTCCGCGCTGCCGAAGCGCCGCTCGTAGCGGGCGTACAGCCGCGAAAACAGCTCGTCGAGCGTGCGTCCCACCTCCGGGCGCAGCGAACCGGGCGACTCCGTCCCCGCCGGCCTTTCGCCCACCAGCATCTCGAACAGCATCACGCCGACCGAGTACAGATCGCTCCGCGCGTCGGCCGGCCGCTTGCCGTCGCGCAGCTCGGGCGCCATGTACGCGATCGTACCGACGACGGCGCTGTCTCGCGCCAGCGACGCCGATTGCGCCATCAGCCCCGCATCCGGGGCCGAGGCGCTGCCCAGGCCGAAATCGCTCACCTTGACCGCGTCGACCGTCAGCCCATCGAGCGCCGCGTTGTTCAGGTCGAGAAGCACGTTGCCCGGTTTCAGGTCGCGGTGCAGCACGCCGCTCGCGTGCGCCGCGGAGATCGCGCGCAGCACGCCGCGCAACACGATCGCCGCGGGCCCGACCGGCATGCCGCGCGGATTCTCCAGGATGACTTGCCGCAGCGACGGGCCGCGCACCAGCTCCATCACCATGTACGGGATGTCCGCGAACGGATCGAGCCCGATGACGCGCACGATGTTTGCATGGCGCAAGCCATGCACCAGCGCGCCTTCGCGCTGCAGATTGCGGACGCACTGCGCATCGGTCGGCAGCTTGATCGCTACCTGTTCGCCCGCCCACACGTGATGCCGCGCGCGCCAGACTTCGCCGAAGGCGCCCGCCCCGACGCACGCCTCCAGCACGTACTCGCTGACACGCGTGCCTGCCTGGTATCGCGACATCATGGGTCCGCCCGCCTCCGGCCGTGGCATCGGCTCAGCCGCCGTATTGCTCGGCGAGATACTCGACGACGAGAAAATTATATGTCGCCGCCACGGCAAGTGCGGCCAAACTCGCCAGCCAACCCCAGCCGCCCGCCGGCCACCCGCCCAAAAGGGCCAACCCGGCGGCGAGATCGACCACGACGAGCGCCGCCAGCACGCCGATTCCGGCCCAATTCGAGCCGATCGCCAGCAGCCGCGTCACAAACACCCGAACGATCCACGGCAGCGCCGCCGCCAGCGCCAACCACGCGATGGTCTTCCAGATTCCCGCCCAGACGGCGGCGCGGCCGCCCGGTCCCATCTGCCAGATGGCGATGCCGATGCCGACGAGCAGGCCGAGGGCGATAAACCCAAGCACCTTCTCGCCCAGCCGCGAGAGCATTCCGCCGCCGGAGCCGGAGGTTTCCATCAAAGCGAAGTTTACCTCACAAGTGCGGCGTCGAGCGTTCCAAATCCGCCGCATGACGCAAAGCCGCGGCATCCGCCCAGCGCATGGCCGCTTTCCGCAAAGGGGATTCGCATGTTGGGCCGCAATGTTGTCCCGCGCATGGTGCGGCAGGCAGCGGCGGCGGAGCCTGCGCGGTGCGGAAGTCCCGCCGTGCGAGGCACTTGCGAACCACTCGCTGGTCACCGGGCGGCGAAATCCCCGCTCAGTCGCCCGTGCGTGTTTCCGCGGATCGCGGTTTATCGCAATCCGAGCCGAGAGTCGGCGCTTCTGGCTTGCTTTCGGTCGGCATTCTTGGTCCCATCAGTCGTGCGCCATAACGGCTTCCACCGAATGCCGTTGACGGCGTCGGGCTGAATGGGTCGGCGTCAAGATCGTGGCTCAAAACGGAGCATCGGCGTTTCGACGGCGCGAAGTCCCTACTTGCGGCCGCGCGAGCGGACTCGCACGGGCGGTGCGCCGATGCTGCCCACGATCCTGACGCTCACCCGGCGGAATCGCGGGAACCTGCGTCCATGTCTCCACATGCGGATGTAACTCGCATTCTCTCGTCGATTGAGCGCGGCGACGCGAGCGCCGCCGAACAGCTCCTGCCGGTCGTGTACGAGGAGTTGCGAAAGCTTGCGGCTCAGCGGTTGGCGAACGAAGCCGGCGCGCACACGCTGCAGGCGACAGCGCTGGTTCACGAAGCCTATCTGCGACTGGTCGGCGACGAGGACGCGGCCGCGCCGAACTGGAACAGCCGGGGGCATTTCTTCGCCGCGGCGGCGGAAGCGATGCGGCGCATCCTGATCGACCGTGCGCGCGCCAGGCAGAGCCAGAAACGCGGCGGCGGTCGCAAGAAGCTCGCGCTCGACGCGCTGCCGGTTTCGATCGACGCGCTGCCGCTTTCCATCGACTCTGTTTCGGACGAGATCATCGATCTGAACGACGCCCTGATCAAGCTCGCCGCGGAAGACCGGACCAGTTCCGATCTGGTCAAGCTGTGTTTCTTCGGCGGACTGAGTCTCAAGGAAGCCGCCCGGATGCTGAACATTCCGCCGACAACCGCTTCACGCTATTGGGCTTACGCGCGGGCCTGGCTTTATTGCGAAATGACGGACGACGACGCGGCGGGCGGCGAATGAGAAGAATCTCCACCCCGCGCGGTTTTCGCCCGCGTCCTTTACGCACTGAGCGTTGGCCGGCGGCCCGATGCTCCGCGTTCCGCGAATTCGCGCGGCCGGCGAGCCCGCGCGAAGTGGGTGCTTCGACGAAAGGGCGCGCCCCGGCGTCTCGGGGTGCGCTGCCGCCGGCCCACGCGGGGGCGAGCGCGCTCGACGGAAGCATCTGGCCCCGCAAACGGACCTCTCGATGAACAGCCAGGAACTGGCCGCGCGAGACATCTTCCTGGCCGCGCGCGCCATTCCACCCGGGTCCGACCGGCTCGATTATTTGCGTCGCGCCTGTGCGGAGAATCGCGCGCTCCGGCGCAAGATCGAGGCGCTCCTGCGGGCGGACGAGGCGGCCGGGGCATTCCTGGCGCTGCCTGCGGGTGAAGCCGCGCCCGGCGAGAGCGAAATCGAATCCAACCACACGCAGACCGCGGGCGCTTCGCCCGGGGCGACCGAGTCCGACGGCCGGATGATCGGCCGTTACAAGCTCCTGCAGCAGATCGGCGAGGGCGGCTTCGGCGTCGTCTACATGGCCGAGCAGCGCGAGCCGGTGCGGCGGCGGGTCGCGCTAAAGATCATCAAGTTCGGAATGGACACGCGGCAGGTGATCGCCCGGTTTGAGGCCGAGCGGCAGGCGCTGGCGATGATGGACCACCCCAACATCGCCAAGGTGCTGGACGCGGGGAGCACCGAGACGGGCCGGCCGTATTTCGTAATGGAGTACATCAAGGGCGTTCCGATTCTGGAGTATTGCGACACGGAGAAGCTGGACACGCAGCAGCGGCTCGACCTGTTCACGAAAGTATGCCTCGCCATTCAGCACGCGCATCAGAAGGGCGTCATCCACCGCGACATCAAGCCGTCGAATGTGCTGATTACGCTGCACGACGGCGTACCGGTGCCGAAGGTGATCGACTTCGGGATTGCCAAAGCGACCAGCGCGGAGCTGACGACGCGGACGCTTTTCACCGAGCATCGGCAGATGATCGGCACGCCGGCGTACATGAGCCCCGAACAGGCGGAGATGAGCGGCCTGGACATCGACACGCGCAGCGACATCTACTCGCTGGGCGTCCTGCTCTATGAGCTGCTCACGGGCACCACGCCGTTCGACACACGGGAACTCACGAGCAAGGGCTTTGCCGAGATGATGCGGATCATCCGCGAGGTCGAGCCGCACAGGCCGTCTACCCGGCTCTCGTCCCTCGGCAAGACCGGCTCGCGCACCGCACAGCAGCGGCGCGCCATCGACCCGAAGAAGCTCGGCCAGTCGCTCAAGGGCGACCTCGACTGGATCGTGATGAAGTGCCTCGAAAAGGACCGCACGCGGCGGTACGAAACGGCCAACAGCCTGGCGATGGACATCCGCCGCTACCTGGGCGGCGAACCCGTCCTCGCCGCGCCGCCGAGCGTTGCATACCAGCTCAGGAAATTCATCCGGCGTCACCGGGGAATGGTGGCGGCGGGAAGTGCGGTGGCCGCCGCGCTGCTGATCGGCGTGATCGCATTCGCCTGGCAGGCAAAGATCGCGCGCGATGAGCGCGACGCGGCGGTGCAGGCTCGAAAGGTCGCGCAAGCCGCCGAAGCGGAATCGGCGCTGCATCGTCAGGAGGCCGAGGACGAGCGCGACCGGGCCGAGCGCGAGCTGACCCGGGCGGAGTGGCTCGTCTATTCCGGCAAGCTGACGCTGGCGCAGAGCGACTTTGAGAACGCCAACGGCGGGTTGGCGTTGCATTACCTCGATGAGTGCGATCCACGGCGACGCGGCTGGGAGTGGCGCCATCTGCGGACGAGATGCGACGCGAAACAGACGTTGACGGGACACGCAAAGAACGTGACTAGCGCCGCGTTCAGCCCCGACGGCCGGCGCATCGTCACCGGCAGCGAAGACGGGACGGCAAAGGAGTGGGACGCATTCACCGGGCGGGAGCTGCTCACGCTGCGGGCGCAGAGCGACCTGGTCATGAGCGTCGCGTTCAGCCCCGACGGCGAGCGCATCGCCACGGGCGGCGGAATGTGGGGACGAGGCGAGAATCCCGGCGAAGTGAAAGTCTGGGACGCCACGACCGGCCGGTTGCTGCAAGACCTGCGGGGGCACACCTATTGCGTGTGGAGCGTGGCGTTCAGCCCCGACGGCCAGCGGATTGTCAGCGGCGCCGAGGACTGGGGGTCCGGGCCGGGCGAGGTGAAGGTGTGGGACGCCGTTGCGGGCGTCGAGGTCGTCACGTTCGCGAATCCCCCCGGCGGCGGCTACAGCGTCGCGTTCAGCCCAGGCAGTCAGCGCGTCGTCACGGGCGCGCAGGCGGTTTTTGAAGCGTCAACGGGCCGGGAGCTTTTTATCCTCCAGGGACGCAAAGACTTCGCGCGCGGCGTCGCTTACAGCCCGGACGGAAAACGCATCGTTGCCGCCATGCTCGACGGGACTGCGAAGCTATGGGATGCCACGACCGGCAAGGAGCTGTCTGTGCTCGACGGTCACGCCGGCTGGGTGAACGGCGCGGCGTTCAGCTCCGACGGAAAGCGCATTGTCACGTGCGGGTCGGACCAGACGGCGATCGTGTGGAATGCGGCCACCGGTCGGCAGATGTTCGCTCTCAAGGCGCATTCGGGCATCGTGCGCGGCGTGGCGTTCAGCCCGGACGGCCGACGCATCGTCACCGGCAGCAACGACCGGACCGCGAGGTTGTGGGACG
>CAZHIE010000073.1:0-7115 GCA_964532435.1 uncultured Planctomycetales bacterium | reverse complement strand
GACGGCCGACGCATCGTCACCGGCAGCAACGACCGGACCGCGAGGTTGTGGGACGGAGAAAACGGCCAGCAAGTCCCCACGCTGAAGGGGCATACCGACTTTGTGAGCAGCATCGCGTTCAGCCCCGACAGCAAGCGCATCGTCACGGGCAGCGGCGACTGCACGGCGAAAGTGTGGGATGCCCAGACGGGGCGGGAAGTCCTTACGTATCAGGAATCCGCAAGCCGGAGGTGGGAAGAGGCGGGCATAACGAGCGCCGCGTTCAGCCCCGATGGCCGGCGCGTCGTCACCGGCAGCTACAACAAGTCGGCGAAGGTGTGGGACGCGGCAACGGGCGAAGTGCTGCTTGTTCTTCCGCACACCGACGTTGTGTCGTGCGTCGCCTTCAGTCCGGATGGCGGGCTCATCGCTACCGGCAGCGGCTCGTGGGGGCGGAATGCGGCGCCGGGTGAAGTCAAGCTGTGGGATGCGGCGACGGGCCGGGAAGTCCATGTGCTCAAGCAGGTCCACGTCGTGACCAGCGTCGTCTTCAGCCCCGACGGGCGGCGCGTCGTGTCCGCCGGCGGGGATCGCGCCGCGATCGCCTGGGACGTTGCGTCGGGCAAGGAACTTCTCGTCTTCCGAGGGCACAAGACCGTCGTTTGGAGCGTGGCTTTCAGTCCGAACGGCGATCGGATCGTCACCGGCGCGAATGATTCGACCGCGAAAGTGTGGGACGCGGCGACGGGCCGGGAGCTCCGCACGCTTGCGGGTCACGCGGCGGCCGTGCGGAGCGCGGTATTCAGCCCCGACGGCGAGCGGATCGTGACGGGCAGCGAAGACCGGAGCGCGAAGGTGTGGGACGCCGGCACGGGGCAGGAGCTTCTCTCCCTCAAGGGGCACGCGACCGAAGTGTGGGCCGTCGCGTTCAGCCCGGACGGGCAGCGCCTCGTCACCGGCGTCGCCGGCGCAAATGCGATCGCCAAGGTGTGGTACGCCGCATCGACGGCCGCCGCCGGCGACCCGGGGGACGCTCAAAGCGGCCCGGTATCGCTGCAAGCGCCGTCCGCGTCTGGAGTTGCGCACGTGGCCGAGCGTGGCGGCGCTTCGATCGCCGAGTCCTCCGACCGCGGCGAGTGAAAAAAATCTCCGTTTGCGCGGTTTTCGAGTTCCCTCGTTTACGCACTGAGTGCTGTCCGTTCAGCCGGCGAATCGGGCCCGCCGGTTTCAGCATCCCATCGAAGCCAGTACGAGAAGCGGCGTAGCTCGCGAGTTTCGCGCGACGGCCGGATGGGATCGCGCTGTGATCTCTGTAGCCCGATTCGTCTCCGTGTCGCGTAAACCCATTGGCTGGAGCAGATCATGCGAACGACAGCGTCAGGAAAGAAGCGATCCGCGTGGATCAGGGTCGGCGTCGCAGCCGGCATCGCGCTTGCCTTCGGACTTCCGATCGGCGGGTGTCCGGCGGACGTCAACGTGTCGACCGTTCCCGTATCCGGCGGCCTCGTCGGCATAACCGTCACACCCACCCGCGGTCCTGTGACCGGCGGCACGGTGATCACGTTCACCAGCGCCAACGGCGGATTCGACGCCCGCACTTCGGTCCTGTTCGGGTCGAAAGCGGCCGCCGAAGTGCGTGTGTTCAACGAGAACGTGATGACGGCCGTCGCCCCCCCGGGCTCGAAGGGCTTTGTGAATCTGCGCCTGCACGCGCCGGTGGACAGCTCGCTGCGGATCATGATCGACGAGCAGGGCGCCGGCACGGTCCAGATGCTCGAGTCGCAGACGATCGTCGTGACCGCCGGTGTATTCGAGTACTACATCGTTCCGCCGGACAACGGGAGCGACGCCGACCATGACGGCCTGAGCGATGCGCAGGAGCTGGCGGGCTGGGAGGTCTGGATCGATTCGTTCGCATTCACGGAGGAGCAGGCGACTTACCTCAACACGCTCAAGTACAGGGTGACGAGCGATCCGAACAAGGAGGACACGGACGGCGACGGCCTGCCGGACGACGTTGAGTTCCTCATCAAGAGCGACCCGACCAAGAAGGACAGCGACAATGACGGCCTGTGGGACGGAGAAGAGTGGAACCAGTGGCTGACCAGCCCCACGAATGTCGACACCGACGGAGACAGCCGCGGCGATCCGGAGCATCCGGTCGCGCCGAACCAGGCGCTCTTTGACGGCTCGGAGATGTATCTCGACGCGGAGCTGCGCCGCGCCCCTGATGTGCGCATCATCAAGGCGCGGGCCACCTCTCCCACGCTCGCGGACACGGACGGCGACGGGGCCAGCGATTTCGACGAGTTCGACAGCACGATCCGATTTGGCGCCCTCGCCGACCTGCCGCGGCTCGAATATGAGCTGGTAGGCGACGTCGACGTGCGGCTGATGACCGAATACGCCGAGTCTGAGGGCAAAACGGAGGAGACCGGCGTAACGCTGATCGAATCCAAGACCGATACGGTCGCCAGCGAGCAGAGCAACACGATCGGCTGGAGCTTCGAAATCGCGCAGACGATCGGCATCGAGTCCGGTTCGGCGGAAACAAAGACGAAGGTCGAAACCACGCTCACGGCTGGCATTCACGGCGAGCACACATGGACCAGCTCGGTCGAAAGCTCGAAGACATCCGGCAAGGAAACGTCGGAAGTCACGACGAAATCGAAGGAGTTCACCGAGACCGCTGCGAGCGGCGAGATCCGCACCGCGATACTTCTGAAGAATGCGGGGAAAACCTCATTCTCGCTCGACGGTCTCAACGTGCTGGTGTCGCAGCGCGAGAAGCTGAAGCCGATCGGCGACGTTTCCGCAGCGAACCCGCTCAAGACGATCGCGTCGCTGACGCCCGTTTTCGACACAGTCACGCTCGCTCCGGGCGAGTCGGCCGGCCCGTTCGAGCTGTCTGCCACCGGCGTAAACGCCGACGCGATCAAGGAATTGATGGCGATGCCCGATTCGTTGCTGCTCGGCACCGCGGCGCTCAATCTGCGCGACAGCTCCGGGTTGGACTACGACTTCGTGCGGGAATTCACGCTGGCCCAGACCGCGACGGTCGTCATCGACTTCGGCGACGGCGAAGTGCGCACGTACAACGTCGCCACCAACGTGGACCGCAACCCGGACAGCAGCTATCGCGGCATCACGTTGAAGCGCGTGCTCGAAGACACGCTCGGGCTGCCCCCCAACGACCCGAAGAACGGATATCGCACCCGCCTCGACCCGCACGGCACCGGCCTGCAGGTGCTCGGAGATTTGCTCGACCGCAGGTATACGCAGCGCAGCGGCATCACGCGGAATTGCTGGAATCTGGTCTCCGCCGATCGGGCGCACACGCGCGCCAACTTTCAATCCGTCGTGCTGAAAGCCGGCGATTTCGTGCAACTGATCTACACCCGCGATGACGACGATGACGGCGTCTCCAACGCGCTCGCGAAAGCAACCGGCATCGACCAGCTTTCGCTGGGCGCCGGCGACGCCGACGGCGACACGCTGCCGAACAAGGACGAAGTCGTCGACGGCTGGATCGCGTTCCGCGATCCCAGCGTTCCGGGCATCGATCAGTACGCAACGTCCGTGGCCGCGGTCGGCAGCGAGGATCCGGGCCATCCGGCGTCGCAGCTCGTGGGCGCGCCCGACGGCCTGGCCTGGGCGCCGGCGTCGCAGGACGGCGCCAGACTGGCCATCCACGTCCGCTTCAACACGGACGTTTACGCCAACGGCGCGGTCATTCGCGAACTGAGCGGGCAGGGCATGGTCTACCAGGTGGATGCGGTGACGCCCAACAACGTCTTTCGCACCGTCTGGACCGGATCCGATCCCTCGCTGCCCGGCGCGCCGCGCGACTTCACGGTCTCCTGGCCGACGACCACGTATCTCGTCAGGGGGATCCGCATCTGGGTCGACACCGACCTCAGCCCCGGTGTGCAGGAGCAGATCGACTCCGTCATGCTGCGCGGCCGAAGCGTAGTGGGCGACGCGCGCGAGCGCCGCGTCTTCTCCTCCCCCATTTCGCCGGACGTCGATGGCGACGGCCTGCGCGATGATCAGGAAAAGGCAAGAGGATCCGACCCCAACGATCCCGACACCGACGGCGACAGTCTGCTGGATGGACAGGATCCCTTTCCGATCAACACGGCGCGGACGCTGTATGTCCAGCCTGGCGCGCCGTCCGGCCAGAACGGCAACACCTGGCTGTCGGCCTATCCGCGGCTCCAGTCGGCCCTGACGCGCGCCCTGAACGGCCAGAACACGCCGAACGATCCGTCGGACGACGTGTCGCAGATCTGGGTGGCCGCCGGCACGTACAAGCCGAATGCCCGGCAGGATCCGATGTCGCTCGTGAACAACGTCGGCCTCTACGGCGGATTCACGGGCTGGGACGGCGTGAGTTTTCTCGGCGAGACCAAGCGCGGCCAGCGGAACATCAACCCGTTCACCAATGGCTGCGTCATCAGCGGAGACATGAGCAGCAACGACGTCGGCGCCATCAACTTGGACACCGCGGACACTCGCACGGACAACGCCACGACCATGCTGCTCGCGGCGACGGGCATTAACTCGTCGGCGGTGGTGGATGGCTTCATGCTCATCGGCGCGTATTGCCGGGAGTTCACGGCGGGAGACTCTCCGGGCGGGGCGATCCGCTGCAATTTTGACGCCCACCCGACGATTCAGAACTGCCTGTTCCTGATGAATGCGAATCAGCGCTATGGCGCGGGCATCTACGTCTCCGGAGGGCCGCAGCCCGGCGAGACCATGTCGATCAAGAACTGCATTTTCGCCAACAACGTCGCCCGGGCCGGCGGCGGCGTCTACGTCGCGCCTTTCGGAGAGGTTGTGTTCGAGAACTGCGAATTCTCGCGGAACGAAGCCCGCCGCAGATCCTCGCAGCCGGGCACCGAGCTGGAGTCCACCGGCGGCGGCGCAAGGGTACGCCTGAGCAGCGCATCGTCCCGCGTGCATTTCAACCGCTGCACCTTTACGGGCAACATCGCCAGGAACCAGGGCGGCGGCATCTTCGCCTGGGCCGAAACGTCGACCGGCCTCGGGTATCTGCGCGTCGACAGTTGCCGCTTCTACAGCAACGTCACCACCATCGGTAGCTTGGGCGGCAGCTTCCAGGGCGCCGGCGGCGGACTCTACCTGGATTCGTCCGGCAGCGTGTCGAACAGCACGTTCTGGGACAACCGCGCCTCGTCGAACGGCGGCGGGATGGCCGTGAACGACACCCTGGGCACGCCCAACAGCGTCGGCATCACCAACTGCACGCTCGCCTACAACCGCGCCTTGCCCACCCAGAATTTCGGATGGGACGGCGGCGGCATCATGGTCTGGGGCAACGGCGCAACGTCCGTGGAAAACACCATCCTGTGGCAAAACTACTTCGGCACCGGCGCCATACCGGCCTGGGACGCGAGCGGCGCTCCGCTCGAGAGGCATCAGATCGCGACGTCCGGCACGACGACGCTCCGCAACTGCTGCCTGAACGGGCCGGGGAATTTCAGCGGGGGCAGCAATCTCAACGCTGACCCGCTGCTGACCAACCTGGCGCTCGCCGATCTGACGCTGGACGATAGCTCGCCCTGCATCGATAGCGGCAACACGTTTGTCGATCTCGATCCGCTGCTGCCGGGCTTCCAGAAGTTGCCGCCGCTCGACTTCTTCGGCAACCCGCGCATCGTCGACGGCAACAACGACGGAATCGTGGCGGTGGACATCGGCGCGTTCGAGTTGCCCGCGGAGCGGAGTTTGCAGGAATAGCGCGTCGCGCTTCGACGATTCGACCTGCTTCCACTCTCCCCGGCGACGCCGCCTGTTCGCGGCGTCGCCGGGGGCGTTCCTTTAAGAGCGCGCGGGCGGGCCACCCCGGCGGGGAAATGCCGCCGAGGGCGGCTGCCGGGAGAGCCACGAAGCCACGAAGCCACGGAGCCACGAAGCGATGCAGCCCCGGCGGCGTTGGCCCCCTCACTGGCGTGAGGGGCTCGGATTCCTCCTGTTCCCTGTTCCCTGCTCCCTATTCCCCACTCCCTGTTCCCTCTTCCCTGTTCCCTATTCCCTATTCCCTGTTCCCTGTTCCCTATTCCCTGTTCCCTCTTCCCTGTTCCCTCTTCCCTGTTCCCTGTTCCCCATTCCCTGCATCCTGTTCCCCGCTCTCCCTACTTCCCCGTCTGCGCCCGATGACTGACGATCAGGTTCTTGTACGCCGGAATGTGATTGCCCAGCAGCTCCGCGAGCGGCGCCGGGCCGTCGCCGCTGCGCCAGTCGCGCTTCAGCTCGCACGCGACCGCAAACCAGTTCGTAATGATCGCGCCGGCGTGAGCCATCCGCGTGATGGCGGCGTCGCGAACGGCCGCGTTGAACGTGCCGCTCGCGTCCGCCACTACGAACACCTCAAAGCCCTCGTCGAGCGCGGAAAGCGTGGGAAACGCCACGCAAACGTCCGTCACCACGCCCGCGATGATGATTTGCCGGCGGCCTGTGGCCTTCACCGCCTTGACGAAATCCTCGTTGTCCCAGGCGTTGATCTGGCCCGGCCGGGCGATGTACGGCGCATCCGGGAACACCTGCCGCAGCTCCGGCATGAGCGGTCCGTTCGGCCCCGTCTCGGCGCTGGTCGTCAGGATGGTCGGCAGCTTGAAGAGCTTTCCGGTCGCCGCGAGCGCCAGCACATTGTTTCGAAACTCGTCCGGGCCGTAGTCCTGCACGAGCGACAGCAGACCGGCCTGATGATCCACGAGCAGCAGCACCGCCGTGTCCGCGGAGAGCTTCGCGCGGCTGTTCGCCGCTTGTGGCGAACGAGCCGGCGCCGCGGCGTTCGTCTGCGCCAGCGCGCGGCCGACCGGCGGATCGCCGACGAAAAACAGGCCCGCGAAGGCGGCGGCCGCGAGCACGACAACGGCCCGCAGCGTCCAATTGGGTTTTGCGATGGCTGGCGCTGGCGACATGTGGTGGCTCCCATTTGTGTGTGCCCGTGATCTGCGAAGCGCGCCCGGCGGCGTGGGCCGGCCGGGGCGGCCGGCGCGGGGCGCGGCCGGCGCGGTGTATCATACGCACGCGCCGACGGCGTCAAGCGTGGTGAGTGGGGGCGGTGGGAATGCTGAATGCCGAATGCTGAATGCTGAGTTAAGAGA
>CAZHIE010000072.1:2776-20102 GCA_964532435.1 uncultured Planctomycetales bacterium | reverse complement strand
TGCAACCCGTCTGACGGACCAGAAGTGGATGCGGATTATCGGTCGGTGCGGACGGGCCGCGGCGCCGCGGCGTGGCGGGGCGGTTTCGCGGTAACACTAAGCAGCCAAGAGAGTTGCTGCGAATCGTCGCTTCCCCCTATCAAGCGCCTCGAAGAGCGAAATCGCATTGCGGCGGGCGCAGCCGATCTGGTAGTATGCTGGCGTTATCGGGAGGTTGGCGCGCACCTGTCTTTCGGCGCGTCGCCTCCGTGCCGGGCCGATTGTGTTCGTGGCCGTCAACAACAACGCCGTCGTTCGCCGATGTTCTGTGCCGTTCCGCGGCGCGTGAATCTCCCGTGCTGCGCCCGTGCGAAAAAGCCGATCGCCGCTTTCGCGCGCATGCGCGTCGGCGAATCGGATTCAGGAGGCCGAGCATGCCTTGCCCAATGCGACTCATCGTGTGTTGTTCGTTCGCGCTGGCGGCCACGATCGCCGCTCGCGCGCAGATTCAACCCGAATTGGAGCCCAACGACAGTAAGGCGACCGCGACCGTCGTACCGTTCCCGATTGTGCCGGGCGCCGGCGTCACCGGCACGAGCACGAGCGCGACGACGACCGGGCTCGACTACTTCCTGCTGCACACGCAGCCGATGCCGCTGGCCGTCTATCGCTGGCGTATGGTCATTAACTCGGCGACCGTCGGGCACACGGGCACGATCCGCGGCCTGACGCAGACGGCCGGCGTCGTGAACCCCGGCACCGACGCGGCGATTCAGACGTCCTCGACCACCACGTCGCCGCCGCGCTTTAACCAGTGGTACGGCTTTGGGCGCGGCGAGCAGATTTATTACCGCGTAACCGGCTCGGCCACGACGACCGCGCCGTACACGTGCATCGCGGAGATGCAGCCGGTGCCGATCATGCCGATCGGCGTTTTCTCGCCCGGCAACATCGAGATCACCACAGTGGGCCAGGGGCATACGACCGACACCGATCTGTGGGTATACGACGGCGCGTTGAACCCGATCCCGACGTACGGCAACGACGACGAATTCGGCACGACCGTCACCCAGTCGCGCCTGACGCGGAATTACGGCCCCGGCACGTACGTCATCGCACTGTCGAGCTTCAATCTCGCCAACGACCAGCCGAGCCCGCCGGATGACGACTTCCGCACGGGCGGCGTCATGGATTTCCGCGAGAGCGTGGCGGATTCGAGCACGACGACCAATCAGAACATGATGTTCCGCGTGACGGACAGCGCGGGGCTGAGCGTATCCGTCCCGGCCACCAAGGCCGAGCCGTACCAGGTGCTGTGGTTTTCGTTCGACGTCGGCGCGCCCTGCCAGCCGACCTGCGATCTGGACCATGACGGCGACGCGGACATTGCCGACGTCAATATCTTCCTGAACTGCATCGCGACCGGCTGCGGCAATTGCGAAGCGGATTTTAACGGGGATGGCCTTGTCGACTTCGGCGACATCAATGCCGCCTGCGCGATGTGCGGCGGGCCCTATTGCGGCGGCGGCGGCAGCGGCGCGTGCTGCATTCAGGGCGCGACGTGTGCTGTGATGCCGGAAAGCCAGTGCCGCCAGCAGGGCGGCATTTACCAGGGCGACGGCACGCTTTGCAACGCGACGCGCTGCGAGCCGTGCGCCGATTGCGGGCCGGGTCCGCACTGGATGCACAGCCCGCCGTGTCCGGCCGGCACCGACGGCATGCCGAGCGGCGCGCTGGTCGGCATCGACACGAATCTTGATTGCGTGCGCGATCAGAATTTGGTGCTGTTCGGCCCGGCGTACGTCCGCCGCAGCGGCGTGATGGATGATTCGACGCAGTATCCGGGCACGCGGCCGGTCGACGGTCACCTGGACGTGATCGACACGGAGATGACGGAGCTGACGCTGACCGGCGGCGGCGCGACGCTGATCGCGGGCGCGGGTCGCGGGGCGATTCCGCTTTCCGCGACGCGCGGCGCGGTGGCCGAGCAGCCGGCCGATCCGTCGCAGGCGGACAGTTTCTTCGACGTGTTCTTTGAGATCACCGTCGGCGCGCAGCGTCTGTACAACCAGACGCCGCTGCGGGCGAGCTCGATCATCACGTGCTTCCCGCCGAACGACAATTACTTCCACCCGACGGGCATCTGCATCCCGCTGTACACCTCTCCGGTTCCGGGGCAGGGCGTACACGTGGCGAACCTGGTGTCCGCGAACCATGACACGTTCCCGCGGCCGGGCGCGTGCTGCATCAACCAGGATTGCACGCAACTGACGAGCGTGGAGTGTCAGGCGGCCGGCGGCACGTTCTTCGGCGAAGGCTCGACCTGCACGCCGGGGCTTTGCATCCGCCGCGGCGCCTGCTGCATCAATGGCGGCTGCACGGTGATGGACGAGACGGCCTGCCGCGGGTCGGGTGGTCTGTATCAGGGCGACGGCACGGTCTGCACGACGGACCGCTGCGAGCCATGCGCCGAGTGCGGGCCGGGTCCGCACTGGCTGCACAACCCGCCTTGTCCGCCGGGCACCGACGCGATGCCCAGCGGCGCGCTGATCGGCATCGACACGAATCTCGACTGCGTGCGCGATCAGAACCTCGTGATGTTCGGCCCGTCGTACGTGCAGCGCAACGGCGCGACGGACGATTCGCTGCGTTTCCCCGGCATACGCCCGGTCGACGGCCATACGGACGTCGTCGATACGGAGATGAGGGAGCTGACGCTGACGGGCGGCGGCGCGACGCTGATCGCGGGTTTCGGGCGCGGCGCGATTTCGCTGGCCGCGACGTACGGCGCGGTGGCGGAACAGCCGGGCGATCCGTCGCTGGCGGACAGCTTCTTCGACGTGTTCTTCGAGCTGACGCTTTCCGGCGGACAGCGGCTCTATAACCAGACGCCGCTGCGGGCGAACTCCACGATCACGTGTTTCCCGCCGAATGACAACTACTTCCATCCGACCGGCATCTGCATCCCGCTGTACACGTCGCCGGTCGCGGGTCAGGGCGTACACGTGGCGAATCTGGTGTCGGCGAATCACGACACGTTCCCGCGTCCGGGCGCCTGCTGCATCAATGGCAATTGCACGCAGCTTACGAGTGTGGAGTGCGGCGCGGCCGGCGGCGTGTTCCACGGCGAAGGCGTGCCGTGCTCGCCGACGATCTGCGCACCGGTCGGCGGTGCATGCTGCATCCAGGGCGCCGTCTGCCAGATCATGTCCGAGACGCAGTGCCGCGCGCAGGGCGGCATCTACCAGGGCGACGGGACGCTCTGCACGGCCACGCGCTGCGAGCCGTGCGCCGATTGCGGGCCGGGCCCGCACTGGCTGCACAATCCGCCGTGTCCGGCAGGCACCGACGGCATGCCCAGCGGCGCGCTGGTCGGCATCGACACGAATCTTGATTGCGTGCGCGATCAGAATTTGGTGCTGTTCGGCCCGGCCTACGTCCGGCGGACGGCCGCGATGGACGACTCGGCGCAGTATCCGGGCACGCGGCCGATCGACGGCCACACCGACGTGGTGGATACGGAGATGACGGAGCTGACGCTCTCGGGCGGCGGCGCGGCGCTGATCGCCGGCGCGGGCCGCGGGGCGATTCCGCTGTCCGCGACGCGCGGCGCGGTGGCCGAGCAGCCGGGCAATCCGTCGCTGGCGGACAGCTTCTTCGACGTGTTCTTCGAGCTGACGATCGGCACGCAGCGTCTGTACAACCAGACGCCGCTGCGGGCGAGCTCGGTGATCACGTGCTTCCCGCCGAACGACAATTACTTCCACCCGACGGGAATCTGCATCCCGTTGTACACGTCGCCGATTCCGGGCCAGGGCGTCCATGTGGCGAACCTGGTATCCGCGAATCACGACACGTTCCCGCGTCCGGGCGCGTGCTGCATCAATGGCAATTGCTCGCAGCTTACGAGCGTCGATTGCGGCGCCGCCGGCGGCACGTTCTTCGGCGAGGGCGTTCCGTGCTCGCCGACGATCTGTCCGCAGGTTCGCGGCGCATGCTGCATCCAGGGTTCCTGCACGATCCTCGACGAGGCGACCTGCCGCGGGCAGGGCGGCTTGTATCAGGGCGACGGCGTGCCGTGCTCGCCGAATCCGTGCGTGCCATGCGGCCTGTGCGGGCCGGGGCCGCACTTCATCGACGTTCCGCCATGTCCGGCGGGTACGGAGACGATTCCCAGCGGCGCGCTGGTCGGCATCGACACGAACCTCGACTGCGTGCGCGATCAGAACCTCGTGCTGTTCGGGCCGGTGACGATCCGCCGGAACAATCCGTCGGACGACTCGAGCAATTACCCCGGCACGCGGCCGATCGATAACCATCTCGACGTGATCGACACGGAGATTCTTGCGATGTCGCTCACGGGTGGCGGCGCGACGCTGGTCGCGGGCGCCGGTCAGGGTCAGGGCGGCGTGCTCGGGGCGACGCGCGGCAACATCGCCGAGCAGCCGGGCAATCCGTCGCTGGCCGACAGCTTCTTCGACGTGTTCTTCGAGGTCTCGATCGGGGCGCAGCGGCTGTATAACCAGACGCCGTTGCGGGCCGCCGAGGTGATCACGTGCATCCCGCCGAATGGGCAGTACATCCACCCGGTGGGCATCTGCATCCCGCTGTTCACGTCGCCGGTTCCGGGCCAGGGCGTCCACATGGCCAACCTGGTTTCGGCGTATCACGACACGTTCCCGATCCCCGGCGCGTGCTGCCTGCCGGGCCAGACGAACTGCACGCTGCTCACGCGCGTGGAGTGCGACGCCGCGGGCGGCGTGTTCCACGGTGAAGGCGTGCCGTGCTCGCCGAACCCGTGCATCCAGTTGACCGGCGCTTGCTGCATCAACGGAAACTGCCAGGTACTGTCGCGTGCGCGATGTGCGGACGCGGGCGGTCTCTACCAGGGCGACGGCACGACCTGCACGCCGGGCCGCTGCGGTCCGTGTGCCGCCTGCGGTCCGGGTCCGCACTGGATCCACAATCCGCCATGTCCGGCGGGCGAAGACGCGATGCCCAGCGGCGCCGTGGTCGGGATCGACACGAATCTCGACTGCGTGCGTGACGTCAATCTCGTGATGTTCGGTCCGGCGCAGGTCCGCCGCACCGGCCCGCTCGATGACTCGGGGAATTTCCCCGGCACGCGGCCGGTGGATGGACATCTCGACGTGATCGACACGGAGATGGTCAGCCTGACGCTGACGGGCAGCGGCGCGACGCTGATCGCCGGCGCCGGGCGCGGCGCGATTCCGCTGACCGCCTCGCTCGGCAACGTCGCCGAGACGCCGAGCAACCCGCTTGTGGCGGACAGCTTCTTCGACGTGTTCTTCGAGATCACGACGCCCAGCGGCGCGCACCTGTACAACCAGGTTCCGCTGCGGCCGACGGCGCGGATCACGTGCCTGCCGCCGGATGCGAACTACCAGCACCCGACGGGCATCTGCATCCCGCTGTACACGTCGCCGGTTCCGGGGCAGGGCGTCCACGTGGCCAACCTCGTGTCGGCGAATCACCAGACGTACCCCGGTCCGTGCTTCGGACATCTGCGCGGCGATTCGAACTGCGACGGCGTCGTGGACAACGGCGACATCGACTGCTTCGTCCGCGCGCTGCTCGATCCGGGTAGTTGGAACGTCGGGTGCAACCCGAACGGCGCGTGCGACTACGTGTGCGCCAACGACACGAACCAGGACGGCATCGTCGACAACGGCGACATCGACTCGTTCGTGCAGTTGCTGCTCGGCAACCCGTAAGGGCGCAGCCGAACCGGCCTGGCGGGATCGGCGCCCGGTCCGGTGAGAATCGGTGAATGACTCCCCCCGGCCGGCGCGTCGCGACATGCGATGCGCCGGCCGGCGCTTTTCGGCATCCGCCGCGCGGGATAGACTCACGGGTGATGAGTTTGCCGTCTCCTGCGATTTCCAAAGACCCGATTCTCCCGCCCGATTTGCAGCGGCTGCTGGTCGTTCTGCCCAATTGGGTCGGCGACGTAGCGCTGGCGTCGCCGGTTCTCGCGGCGCTGCGCGCCCGCTGGCCCGCGGCGCAAATCGTGTATCTGCTGCGCGGATACGTGCGCGAGGTGATCGACGGCTGCGGCTGGCACGATGCTTGTGTGGAGTGGCCGGCGCATCGCGGCTGGCGGCGCGAGTGGCGCACGCTGGCGCTGGGCCGCCGGTTGCGAGACGAGCCATTCGACGCGGCGCTGCTGCTGACCAACTCGTTTCGCGCGGCGCTGCTGGCGCGCTGGGCGCGCATTCCGCGCCGCGTCGGCTATGCGCGCGACGGGCGCGCCTGGCTGCTTACGCATCGCGTCGTGCCCGAGCGCGCCGGCGGCCGCTTTGTGCCCGCGCCGATCACGCCGTATTACGCGAAGCTGGCCGGGCGATTGGGCTGTCCGGTGGACGACCTGCGGTTGCGGCTGGGCGTTTCGCCGGAGCAGGAGCGCTCGGCCGCGCGGGCCCGCGCGGCGTGGGGATTGTCGGTTGCGCAGCCGTATGCGGTCGTCAATCCCGGCGCGGCGTTCGGGGCGGCGAAGTGCTGGCCGGCCGAGCGTTTCGCGGAGTTGTGCGACCGGCTGGGCGCGCAGGAAGGATTGTCGCCGGTGCTGGTCGGCGCGCCGGGCGAGCGTCCGCTGCTGAGCGCCATCGAGCGCGCGGCAAAGCGCCCCGTGTTGGGCGTCGATCCGGCCGGCCTGACGCTCGGCGGGCTTAAGGCGCTGATTCGCGACGCGGCGCTGCTGGTCTGCAACGACACGGGCCCGCGGCATTTCGGCGTGGCGTTTTCGCGGCCGACGGTGACGATCTTCGGCCCGACCGATCCGCGCTGGACGGAGACGGGCAGTTTGTGTGAAATCCCGGTGCGCGTGAGCGTGCCGTGCGGACCGTGCCAGTTGCCGCGCTGCCCGCTCGATCATCGCTGCATGACCGGCGTGACGACGGACATGGTGATGGACGCGGTGCGGCGCGTGCTGCGCGCGTCGCACGCGGGCGCGCCCGCCGCCGGGCGCCTGCCGCTGTTCGGCGCCGCGAGCGCGTAAGGGAACGACGAGAGGCGCGACGCCGCGATGCTCACAACCGCGCACATGCGATTCGACCCGGCCTACCGCGCGCGGCTGCACAGTTGCGGCCTGGGCGACGTGCGCAGCGCCCTGGCGCGCACCGACGGGCTGGTCGTCGCCTGGAGCCGCACGACCGACACGCTGCACGTTTCCGCGCCGGACGGCGCGCCGGGTCTGTTCCTCAAGCGTTACTACCACCAGACGTGGATCAAGCGCCTGCGCAGCGCGCTGCGCGGGACGTTTTTCGGCCTGCATCGCGGGCACGCGGAATTCCTGGCCCTGCGCCGCATGCAGGAGCTGGGCATTTCCGGCGTGCGGGCCGTCGCGTTCGGCGGGCGGCGCGTGCTGCACTTTCTCACGGCGGGCTTTCTGATCACCGAGGAAGTGCCGGACGCGGTCAATCTGACGTCGCTGGCGCTCGAAGACCGTGCCGGAGCGGCGCCGCTGTCGGCGGGCCGGCGGCGCGAGCTGCTCGCCGCCCTCGCGGGGCAGGTCGCCGACATGCACGCGGCCGGCTTTCTGCACGGCAACCTCTTTTGGCGGAACATCCTGATCCGCTTCGCCCCCGGCGGCGGGCCGGAGTTCTTCTTTCTCGATCCGCAGCCGCCGCGCGGGTGGGAAGTCTGGATGCGCGCCCGCCGCGGCGAGCTGCGCGAGCTGGCGCAGCTCGCCGTCTCGGCCGAGCCGTTCACGACCCGCAGCGAGCGCCTGCGCTTCTTCCATCATTACGTCGGGGCGCGGCGGCTGTCCCTGGCCGCGCGGCAGGCGCTGGCCGCCATCGACGCGCACGTTCGCCCGCTGCGCGCGCATGAGTGCCGCCGCATTCGCATGAACGCGCACTTCGACCGCTGGGCCGCGCAACTGCGCATCGAGGACGGGCGGATCAGCGCGCGCTCCGCCGACGCGCCCGCCACGCTCGCCGCATGGAGACCCGCGTGAGCGTCCGCGCGGCCGTCGACGCCAAGTGGGGCGAGCGCCTGGCCAGCGCGGGCGCCGACGTGCTCGCGCTGCTGGGAGAGTCGGCCCTCGCCGGGCTGCCCGGTCAGGTGGAAGTGCTGGCGAAGCCGGGCTTGCGCGGACGGAGCCGGGCGCGCTGGCGCCTGGCCGACGGCGAAACGCTGTTCTTCAAGCGCTACGGCAAGCCGACCTGGCGCGAGCAATGGGACCGCATCCGCCGGCAGCGCGCCGGCCGCAGCCGGGCCTGGTGGGAATACCACGCGTCGGGCGAGCTGCTGCGGGTCGGGATTCCCGCGGCGTGCGCGGTCGGATTCGCGGAAGACATGAGCGGGCCTCTGGAGCGCGCCAGCGCCGTGCTTTTCGAGCGCGCCCCCGGCGAGGCCGTCGACCGCGCGTGGATCGCGCTGCTGCGCGAGCGCTCGCCGCTGTGCGCCGGCCTGCCGCGGCACGACCTGGCGCGGCGGCTCGGGCGATTCGTCAGCGCGTTTCACCAGACGGGCTACACGCACCGCGACCTCTACCTCTGCCACATATTTGTCGACCTGGACGCGTCCGGCGCCGCGCCGCCGCGCTTCACGCTGATCGACCTGGCGCGGCTGCACCGCCCGCGCTGGCGGCGCACGCGCTGGACGATCAAGGATCTCGCGCAGCTCGACAGCTCGGCCCGCCGCATCGGTGCTTCGCGGTCCGACCGGCTTCGATTTCTGCTTGCGTATCTGGGGCTGGAGCGCGGCGCGGCCCGCACGCGCTGGTACGCGCGGCGCATCGTGCGGAAGAGCAGCGCGATTCTGTGGCGCGACGTCCGCCGGGGGCGCTGCGCATGAACGTCGCGCTGGTTCAGGAATCCGTGGACGCGCAGCGCGGCGGCGCCGAGACCTCGACGCTCGAAATGGCCCGCTGCCTCGCCGCGCAGGGCGCGACGGTGACGATCGTCGCCGCGGGGGACGCGTCCGCGGCGGCCGAGACGGGCTCGTCGGACGTTCGCATCCTGCCGGTCCGCGCCGGCGGGTCGTCGAAGGCCGCCCGCACGCGCGCGTTTCTGGCCGCGGCCGAGGCCGCCTGCCGGTCCGGCGGATTCGACGTTGTGCATGCGCTCGCGCCGCTGGCGTCCGCGGACGTCTATCAGCCGCGCGGCGGAACGTACGTCGAGACGATCGAGCGCACGCTGGCGGTCACGCGCAATCCGCTGGTGCGCGCCCTCAAGAGCGTCGGGCGGCGCTTCAACGGACGGCAGCAACTGCTGCTGCGGGCCGAGCGCGAGCTGCTGACGCGCCGACCGCCGCCGATTGTGGCTGCGGTTTCGCGATATGTGGGCCGGCAGGTTGTGGAGCAGTATGGCGTGTCGGCGGAGCGCGTCCGCGTGATCTTTAACGGCGTCGCGACGAAGCGCGTGGATGAAGCGTCGCGGGCCGGCGAGCGCACGCGCCTGCGCACGCAATGGGGGGCCGGCGACGAGACGTTCGTGTGGCTGCTTGTCGCGCACAATTTCCAGCTCAAGGGCGTGCGCGAGGCGATCGCCGCGCTGCAGCACGCGTACGACTGGCTGCTCACCGGGCCGAGCTGGCGGCTGGCGATTGTCGGGCGCGGCGAAATCGACCGTTACGCGACGATTGCCGCCGAGCGCAACATGCAGCGCTACGTGCATTTCGCCGGGGCTGCCTCGTCGATCGGTGCGTGCTACGCGGCGGCCGACGGCCTGCTTCACCCGACCTGGTACGATCCGTGCAGCCGAGTTGTGCTCGAGGCGTTGTGCGAGGGACTGCCGGTGGTGACGACGCGCTGGAACGGCGCGGCGGAGGCGATTCGGGAGGGGCTGGACGGCGCGGTGGTGGCGGCGCCGTCCGACGCCAAGGCGCTGGCGGAGGCGATGCAGCGTGCCGCCTCGCGCGAGGTGCGGCTTGAAGCGCGCCGCAACGCGGCGGCGCGGCGCGAAGAGCTGTCGATGTCGCGTCATGCGCGAGAGTTGATCGCGCTCTACGAAGAGGTCTTGCGCGAAAAGAAGACGCCGTAGTTTTGAGCCCGCCTGTCCCCAGGCGGGTCTTTCTCCCCCGATCTAACGCGCTTTCCGCACGCCAACCGCGCGCGGGCGCCGTTTGACGACGACGCGGCGTCGCCCTAATATTCCCAGCTCGCGCACCGGCCTTGCCCCCATCGTCTAGAGGCCCAGGACACCGGCTTTTCAAGCCGAGAACAGGGGTTCGAATCCCCTTGGGGGCGGTGCGCTCTGGCATGCCTGGCGAACGCACGGGTTGGAAAACCCGTGCCACCCGCGGACGGGTTGGAAACCCCTGCGACACTGAACAGTCGCCTATCGCACGGCCTCGGCGGAGCGACTTGGCGCAAAGCCACGGCGGAGCGTGTTTTCGCTCACCGTGCGTCCGACGCAGAATTGCACGAGATAGTCGGGACCGCCGATCTTTGACCCGTCTCCCGACAGGCGATATCCGCCGAAAGGCTGCAGGTCGACGCGGCTGTTCGTGATCTTGCGATTGATGTAGAAATTGCCGCACTCGCAATCGGCCCGCGCCTGCTCGATGTGAGCCGGACTGCGCGAGTAGATTCCGCCGGTCAGGGCGTAGGCCGAGCGGTTGAACAGGTCCATCGCATCGTCGAACGTCGCGGCGCGCTGAATCGCGAGCACGGGGCCGAAGATCTCCTGCTGCGCCAGCACGCCGTCCGCGGGAACGTCGTCGAATATCGCCGGCCCGACGTAGTGCCCGCCGCTCTCTTCGATCAACCGGCCGGCATCCACCTCCAGCACGCAGCGCGCCTCGCGCTTGCCCGACGCGATGAACTGCCGCACCGCCTCCGCGCTGCGTGCGTCGATCAGCGGCGGAACGCTCGTCGTCGGCGATTCGGCCGGTCCGAGCGACAGCGAGCCGGCCGCGTCGACCAGCCGCTCGACCAGGCGATCATGGATCGCGTCGAGCACGATCACGCGCGACGTGGCCGTACACTTCTGCCCGGCGTACGCGAAAGCGCCAACGAGCACGCCCTTGATCGCCTCGTCGAGATCGGCGTCGGAGTCGACGATCAGCGCGTTTTTTCCGCCCAGGTCGAGCAGCACCTTGCGAAACCCCGGCGGATCGGTCGGTGCGCTGGCGGCCAGCTCATAGACACGCCGGCCGGCGTCGACCGAGCCGGTGAACGAGACCATCGCCACGCGTGGATGGCGCACGAGCGGCTCGCCGACGGCCTCGCCCGGGCCGGCGACGAAGTTTACGACGCCGGGCGGCGCGCCGGCCGCGGCGAATGCGTCCATCAGACTCGCGGCCACCGCGCCCGCGGCGCCGGCGGGTTTCATCACGACGGCGTTTCCAGTGACGACGGCGGCGGCGGTCGCGCCGGCCAGCAGCGCGAGCGGAAAGCTCCAGACGCTGAGCACGGCGACGACGCCGCGCGGCTGGTAGGCGTACTCGTTCGCTTCACCGGGGATGTCGCGGCGCCGCGCGTGGCGGCTGATGCGGATCATCTCGCTCGCGTAATAGCGGCAGAAATCGACGGCTTCGGATACGTCGGCGTCGGCCTCGCGCCACGGCTTGCTGCATTCGAGCGCCTGCCACGCGGCCAGCTCGAATCGCTTCTCCTCGAGATATTCGGCGACGCGGCCGAGCAGGGCGGCGCGCTCGTCCGGGGCGGTGCGGCGCCAGCGGCGCTGCGCTTCGGCCGCGGCGCGGACGGCGGCATCGATCGTCGCTTCGTCCGCGCGCGCCACTCGCGCGATGAGTTCGGCCGGGCGGGCCGGGTTGTGCGATTGGACCCACGCGCCGGTGGTGACCGCTCGTCCGCCGATCTGCATCGGGATTTCCCGGCCGAGCTGGCGGCGAACGGCGGCGAGGGCGGCGTCCATGCGCTGGCGGGCGGCGGGCAGGGCGAAGTCGGTGTCGGGCGAGTTTTCGAACGGCTGCATGACGCGCTCCTCGAATTCGTAGCGATCGTTCGCCGGCGGCGCGGCTGGCGCTGTGTCGCGGCCGGTCTCCTCCGGCGCGCGGAGCAGGTCGTCGACGGGGGTGTCGGCGCCGGCGGCGTGGGCGAGGAAGGACTCGTTCGACGTGTTTTCGAGCAGCCGTCGAATGAGGTATGCCATTCCGGGCAGCACCTGTCCGTAGGGCGTATAGACGCGGCAGCGTTCGCCGAGGTCGGCGACCGCGCGTTTGATCGGGTCGCCCATGCCGTAGAGCATTTGCAGCTCGAACGCCTGGGTGGGGATTTCGCACGTTCGGCGCAACGCGATGGCGTGGGCGAGGCTGCGCACATTGTGGCTGGCGAACGCCGTGCGGACGTGGCGGTGCGCGGCGAGGAGCAGGCGCGTGACGCGTTCGTAGCAGGCGTCCGACTGCCACTTCTGCCGCCAGACGGGGCAGGGCCAGTGGCGCTGCGCGGACCAGACCGTTTCGGAGTCCCAATACGCGCCTTTCACGAGGCGGACCCAGATGGGCGCGCCGCGCTGGCGGGCCCAGTCGATGAGCGCCTGCGCGTCGTGATCGGCGTCGCGCAGGTATGCCTGGAGGACGACGCCGAAGTGGGGGTAGTCGCGAAATTCCGGCTCGGAGAAAAGCTCGCAGGTCAGCTCTTGCGTGAGATCCTTGACCGCGTAGTGCTCCATGTCGACGTGCAGGTGCGAGCCGCTGCGCATGGCCGATCGCAACAGCGGGCGCAGCAGCTCCTTGGCGCGGGCCTTGGCCCGGTCGGCGGCGATGGGGTCGAAACCGGCGTAAAGCGCGGTGACTTTCACGGACACGTTGACGCGCGGCAGGGGGGATCCGTCGGCCTGGTCGATCTGCGGCGCCTGGCGCCACGCGGCGGCGCGGCGCGGCAGCTCGTCGAGCAATTGTGCATAGATATTCTGGTAATGCTCGCATTCGCGGGGCGAGAGGGCCGACTCGCCGAGCACGTCGATCGTGAAAGCGAGATTCTGTTCGCGCAGGCGCTGAATCGTGCGCACCGCCTCGTCGACGTTCGACCCGGCGATGAACCGGCGGGCCATCTTGAGCGCGGCCGAGCGGGCGGCGTTCGCCAGCGTCGTCGCCCAGAGGGAGTTGTCGTGCGAGAAATTGAGCGCGCCCGCCAGCATGCGCACGAAACCACTCCCGCGCGGGGCGTCGGCGTTGCCGCGCTCGTGGAAGTATTCGCGCAGGTGGCGGGCCACGTCGCGCGTGCCCGCGAGCGTCGGCAGGGCGTCGATGAACCGAAACGCCTGTACCTTGAACCGCTCGTTGCCCATGCACTGATCGAGCATGCGCTGTTCCCACCACTCCGCGCGGAGCGGGGAGGGGCGCAGCGAGCGGACGCGGTCGAAAATCTCGCGGCCGAGTTTTTGCGTAAGCCGTTCAATTTCAGCGGGTTGCACCGAGACTGGCATGCACCACCGGGGATTCCCAACCACCAAGCCGGCGCCCGCCGCGCGAACACGCCGGGCTCGCAACGCGACCGCCGCGACCGCACGTTGCGTACGTCCCGCCGAGCGCTCGACGACGGGCGAGTCTAGCCCCGCGGCGGCGAACTGGCAATTGACGCGCCGCGCCGCCGTGGTACGATGCGGACCCATAAATGCACCTTGCCGGGGGGTGCGGCGGGACAATTTATAAGCCACGCACCGTGCGCGGTTTGGGGGGCATTGCGCCCCCGTGGGAAGGAGAGAGGCAATGGTTACGCGCCCGAGCATGCGCGCGCAGCGCATCATCCCTGTCGTTTTTGCGTCCGCCCTCGCGACACTCGCGCTCGCGCAGGACGGCGGTCCGCCGCGAATCGGCACGCAGGTAAACGTCGCCGCCAACGGCGCCAACATCGTCGGCGACCTGGCGCGCGAGCCATCCATCAGCGTCGATCCGAGCGACCGGCGGCGCCTGCTGATCGCGTTCGAGACGATTGACCAGGCGGAGAGCGGCCTGACGGAGGCGGGCTACGCCTACTCGCGCTCGGCGGGACGCACGTGGACGTTCGGCGACTCGCTCGAGGACGGCGTCGGCCGGCGCGAGCCGGTGGTCGACATCCTTCCCGACGGCGTTTTCGTCTATCTCGCCACGCGGACCGACAATCAGCAGAGCGAGGTTTTTCGCTCGCTGGACGGCGGCGCGACGTGGGACTCGCCGAACGCGGTGAACGGCGGACGCTGGCCGTGGATGGCGGTGGACCGCGTCAGCGCGGAGGGTCGCGGGTCGCTGTACATCGCGTGGACGGCGGGCGCGTCGTGCTGCGCGCCGTTCACGTTCACGCGCTCGCTCAATGGCGGCGTCACGTTTGACGAGCCGATTCCGATGCCGCTGGTGCCGCGCTGGGGCACGATCGCGATCTCTCCGACCGGCAGTTACTACGTCAGCGGGCGCGGCAGCTCATCGAGTTCGTTCATCGTCGCGATCGCGACGCTGCGCTCCGACCCGGCCGAGCTGCCGCCATTCGAGGATCCGGTGCGGGTCGACTTTGGCGGGTCGTATAGATTGGGCGGCGCGCCGAACCCGACCGGCCTGATGGGCCGCGTGTGGATCGTCGCAGGCACGTCGCAGGATCCGCGGCGCGGGCATCTGTACATGCTTTCGACGATCGATCCGGTTGGGACGGATCCGGCAGACATTCACTTTGTGCGCAGCGTGGACCAGGGGCGGCACTGGAGCGCGCCCATTCGCGTGAACGACGACGCGGCGAACACGAACGCGTTTCAGTGGTTTGGCGCGCTGTCGATCGCGCCGAACGGGCGGCTCGACGCGGCGTGGATGGACACGCGCGACGATCCGAGCGGGCACACGTCTCACATCCGTTACTCGTATTCCAATGACGAGGGGCAGACGTGGGCGGCGAGCACGGCGCTGACGCCGAGTTTCGACACGCGGCCGACGTTCGACGGCTCGCCGGGCATCGGCGACTACATGCAGCTCGTCTCCGACGACCTCGGGGCGGGGCTGGTGTACGTCGGCACGTACAACGGCGAGCAGGATGTCTACTACCTGCGCATCGGCGGGCAGGATTGCAACGGCAACGGAATCGCCGACGCGGACGACATTGCGGGCGGCGCCAGCGCCGACTGCGACGGCAACGGCGTGCCGGACGAGTGCGATCCGGACTGCAACGGCAGCGGCCGGCCCGATTCGTGCGACATCGCCGACGGCAGCAGTCAGGATTGCGGCGGAAACGGCATCCCCGACGAGTGCGAGCCGGACTGCAACGGAAATTCGCGTCCGGACGACTGCGACATCGCCGAAGGCACGAGCCAGGATTGCGACGGCAACGGCATCCCCGACGAGTGCGACATCGCGGCCGGGCGGCAGGCCGACTGCAACGCCAACGGCCGCATCGACGCCTGCGAGCTGGCGACCGGCGACGCGGCCGATTGCGACGGCGACGGCGTGCTGGACGAATGCGAGATTCGCAACGGCACGTCGGACGACTGCAACGGCAACGGCGTTCCCGATGCCTGCGAGATCGCGTCGGGCGCGGCGAGCGACTGCAACAACAACGGCATTCCGGACGGCTGCGACATCGATCAGCAGGGTCTGCCGGACTGCAACGACAACGACGTGCCGGACAGTTGCGAGATCGAGAACGGCGCGGTCGAGGATTGCAACAGCAACGGGATTCCCGACATCTGCGAAATCGCGCAGGGCCTCGCGGACGACTGCAACGGCAACGGGCGGATCGACTCGTGCGAGGACAACATCGTGCAGTTCTCGTCGAGCGTGCTTGCCCCGTTCGGCGCCGGCTATCCGCAGGAGTTCGCGGTGGTCGACTCGCCCGAGGCGATCGGCGAGGTCACGATCAGCGTGGCGGCGCGGGCAGACCTGAGCAGCGCGTCGGAGCGCGTGGACGTGAGCCTTGGCGGCGCCCCAATTGGCGTCGTTTTCGGGCCGACGGGGCACGACTGCCCGACCACGCCCGAGGTCGAGTCGCTGACGATCAGCGCGGCGCAGTACAACGCGGCCCGCGGCGCGGGGATGGTGGTGATCGAGCTGCTGCCGACTTCGGCCGTGAACCCGTCGCAGTGCCGCGACGGCACGAGCGTGAGCATCACCGTCCGCTACCAGGCGCCGATCGAGGACTGCAACCACAACGGCCTGCTCGACGCGTGCGAGATTCGCGACGGGCTGGCGAAGGATTGCGACGGCAACCGCGTGCCCGACGAGTGCGAGAGCGACTGCGACGGCGACGGCACGCTCGATGCGTGCGAGATTCGCGACGGCTCGGCGGCCGACTGCAACGGCAACGGCGTGCCGGACGACTGCGAAATTGCGGGCGGCGCGGCGCGCGACTGCAACGGCAACGGCGTGCCCGACGGTTGCGACATCGCCGGCGGCGTCGAGGCGGATTGCAACGGCAACGGCCGGCCGGACGCCTGCGAAGTGCGCGACGGCGAGGCGGGCGATTGCGACGGCGACGGGGTGCTCGACTCGTGCGAGATTGCGTCGGGCGAGTCGCAGGATTGCGACGGCGACGGCGTGCCGGACGAATGCGCGGTGGCCGGCGGCGCAGTTCCCGATTGCAACGGCAACGGTGTGCCCGATTCGTGCGACATCGCTTCGGGCGTCAGCGCCGACTGCAATGAGAACGGCGTGCCCGATTCGTGCGACATTGAGAACGGCACGAGCCTCGACGAAGACGGCGACGGCGTGCCCGACGAGTGCGTGCCGCGGATCGTGCGGTTCGTTTCGCCGGAATTCGCTCCGCTGGGCACGGGATTTCCGCACACGTACGTCGTCAACAACGCGCCGCGCGCGCTGTCCGACGTGACGCTGCACTTCCGCGCCCGCGGCGACCTGAGCAGCGGGTCGGAGCGTGTCGACGTGCTGTTGGGCGGCGTCGCGGCCGGCGTGGCGTTCGGGCCGGGCGGACACGACTGCCCCAACACGCCGGAGGAGGAGTCGCTCATGATTTCTGCGGCCGCTTTCAATGCCGCGCTGCACAATCGCGTGGTCGAGATCGGGCTGATCGCATCGAGCTCGGTGAATCCGGGGCAGTGCCTGCTCGGGTCGTTCATCGAGGTGACGGTCGAATACGAGCGCGAATAGCGGCGGTGCGAGGTGGCGCGCGTTTGCGCTTGAGTCGCGTTGATTCTCAGGTTCGCGCGCGGCTGCGGTCCGTTTCTGGATCAGAGCCGCGACCGTCAGGGAGCGCGGCGTGCTGCGCCGGTTGCGGGCGGATTGTTCGAGCGAACTGCGTGGGGCGTCTTGGTGATTGGCGATTGCCGATTCACGTTCGCGCTTGAAACGTGTTGATTCTCAGGTCGGCGCGCTGCGATCGCCCGCAACCCCGTTCGCAGGGTTCGCTCCCTGACGGTCGAGTCTCGGATCGAATGCAGCCGGGGGCGGCTGCGGTCCATTGGCGAAGGCATGCGGCGTCGGACGCGGAGGTCCGGCGCTACGG
>CAZHIE010000072.1:0-2676 GCA_964532435.1 uncultured Planctomycetales bacterium | reverse complement strand
CTGCGGTCCATTGGCGAAGGCATGCGGCGTCGGACGCGGAGGTCCGGCGCTACGGCAGGCTCGCGAGTACGCGAGCATTCCGCCCGGCGCGCGAGCGTGGCGGCCGGAACGCGTAGGACGCACGGCGGCGATTTCTGCGCGGTCTGTCCGCCGATGCTCCCCACGATTGGGGTGCCCAGCCCGACGCTCCGGCGCCCCGATACCCTTGATGCCCGGACGCCGCTCGCCGGTCCACAACCCCGGATTCCGTTGCACGGCTGCGGCGAAAGCGATACCATTCCGCCTCGGCAATCTGTTTCGGCCGCACGGTGCGGTCGGCGGCGCAGCCGTTGGCGCGGTCGGCGCTGCCGATAGGGGGATGGGCCCGAGAGGCACGGGCGCGCGGAGACGTTATCTTGATGTTCATGCGTAAGGATTGCGCGGCCGCCGCGAGCCGTGGGCTGCGCCTCGGCGATTCCCCGGCCCGTTTGTCGGCCGCGGGGCTTTCGGCGCGCGGCGTGGGGCGGCCGGGATTCGTTGCGTTTTTCGTTTCGCTCGCCGGCCTGCTTTCGAGCGGTTGCGCCGTTACGCAGCCGCGCGGCGACGGCCAGCTTGACCGCCTGGTCGAGCCGACGACCAAGCGCGGGTACTGGCGTTACCTGCCGGTCGGATACGTGCGATCCGACGAGGCGCAGCGGGCGGCGCGGCACTGGCCGCTGGTCGTTTCGTTTCACGGCATGAAGCCGTTCGACAGCGCCCGGCCGCAGGCGCTCGAATGGGAATTCGAGGCCGACCGCTACGGCTTCATCGTCGTCGCGCCGGAGCTGGAAGCACCGGACGTTCTCCAGCAATTCCCGGTTCGGACGGTCCACCCGGCGTTTCAGCGGGACGAGACGGCGACGCTGGCGATCCTCGAACACCTGTTCAGCACGACGCGGGCCGACCGGCGGAACGTCCTGGCGACGAGCTGGTCTTCCGGCGGATACATGGCGCATTACATGCTCAACCGCCACCCGGAACGCTTCACCTGTCTGGGCGTGCGGCAGTCGAATTTCTCCGCGTCGGTGCTCGACGGCGCCAGCGTGGCGCGCTCGCGGAATTCGCCCGTGCTGATCGTCTACACGCAGCACGATTTCGGCATCTGCCAGCGCGAATCGCGCGCCGCGATCGAGTGGTACGAGCAGCATGAATACCCGCGCCTCTCGTGGGTGATGCTGAACCGCCTCGGCCACGAACGAACGCCCGACATCGCCGCCGATTTCTTCGCCAAGGTCGCGGGAGTCGAGCCGGCCAGTCCGCCGGAGGTGCTCGTCCAGCGCCAGGCGATCGACGGAAACCCATCCGGCTTGGCGCTGCTGGCCAGCAATTTCGCCCGCAACCATCGCGACAGCGCGCCGACGAACGTGCGGCCGCCCCCGCTGGTGCTCAATCAGCCACGCGGCGCGTCCGGCGAGCCGGCGCGCCCGCCGACGGCGCAGCGGCCGCTGCTGGTGGCGGGCAATCCGGCGAGCGCCGCGCCGAGCGCGGGCGGTGCGGCCCGCGGCGCGGCGGCCGCGAAACCGCGCGTGAGCATCTACGTCTCGTCGGCGATCGGGGTGGCGCCGCTGCTGCTCGGATTCTCGGCGTATTGTCCGCCCGATTGGCACGGCAGCGCCGACTTTCTCTGGTCGCTCGACGGACAGACGATCTGCAAGGGCGTCAATGGGCAGAAGACGCTTACCGACCCCGGTCAGTACACGCTCGGCCTGCTGGTCGTCACCAAAGACGGGCAGGAGTTTCGCGACACGCGCACGATCAACGTGCTGACGCTCGACACGTCGCGGCCGAGCGGCCGCTGAGGAGTGTCCGCGGCGAGCGGGCGAGGCGTCCGCGCCGCTTTGATGTCGGGAATCGCGCAGCACAGCGGCCTCGGGCATGGAGAGGCGCTTGAGCGAAACCGGCCGGCCCCTGTGGGCGCCGTGGCGAATGCAGTACATCGAAAGCCTGTCGGCCGAAGACCCCGGCGGCTGTTTCCTGTGCCGGTATCGCGATCGTCCGGCGGACGATGCCCGCAATCACGTCCTGGCGCGCGGCAAATCGGTGATGACGCTGCTGAATCGATTTCCGTACAGCAGCGGACACGTTTTGGTTGCGCCGTACGGGCACCGGGCCGGGCCCGAAGACTTCTCTGCGGATGAATTGCTGGAGATGATGACGGCGGTTCGCGACGCGAAGCGCGCGCTTCAGGCGGCGCTGGGGGCCGGGGGGTTCAACATCGGCGCGAATCTGGGTCGCTGCGCCGGCGCCGGCCTGCCCGATCACATGCATTGGCACGTCGTGCCGCGCTGGGATGGCGACACGAATTTCATGCCTGTGCTGGCGGACGTGAAGGTGATGCCGGATGCGCTGGACGCGGTGTTTGCGAAGGTGCGCCAGGCGCTGCTTGGCGCGTCTGGCGCAGGATGATGCGGGCGAGAGAATGCAGCCGAGGGCGGCTGCGGTACATTCGTTTGCCTTCGCCCGTCAGGGCGCGCGATGGTTGCCAGGGGCGTCAGCCCCTGGAACGCGGCGCGCCCCTTTCTCTCCTTTTGTCTTTCGCCCGGCAGGGCGCGCGAGCCGGATAAAAGTGCGCTCGTCCGCCCTGCCGGGCGGAAAGAAGAAGAGAGGTGCGCTCGGGTCCAGGCGTTGAAACGCCTGGCAACCATCGCGCGCCCTGCC
>CAZHIE010000071.1:8916-20105 GCA_964532435.1 uncultured Planctomycetales bacterium | reverse complement strand
CGTTGCCGCGGTGCGGCACGACATGCCCGACCGCGCCGCACTGCGTGCGCTCCTCCCTCCCGCTTTCGCCGTCCGGGCCGTTGCGATCCAGGCTTTCCAGGCTCACCCGCCGCACGGTCAGAAGCGCCTCCCGGCGCTCGGGCGGGAGCGAATCGAGGCATACCGAACCGGTGGCGGCTTTGCTCATCAATAGCGGGCAGTCTTCGCCGCGGGTTTACGGTGAGGGCGGCGGCTTCCACAGCAGCGCGAGCTTGGTGTCAATGTCGTCAAGAGTGCAGACGTCGCCGCTGTATTGCAGGGCGACCGAGTTCCGCGAAATCCGAACGGGCTCCGCCCCCGCGCGAACAAAACGCTCCACGCCTTCGAGCCGCCACCGCTCTCGCGCCGTCAGAGCGGTGTGATCCAGATCAGGCCGGGCATACGCGGAGAAAATGAGTAGCTCACTCAAAGGTCGCTGAAGATAAGAGCCTGCCCAGCGTGCCCAGGGAATGCCCTTGTAGCCACAGCGGGTGCCGCACCAGTTGTAGTACTTGGGTTCGGCAAGCAGAAACGCCGTGCCATCACCGAGGTCGTGGATCACCACAACGCCCTGTGCGACGATGACGCGCAACGCATCGTCGTAAGCGTCGGCCGAAACGTCGCCCCGGCGGCGGACCCCGGCCGGGCGGAAGGTGCGCCCGTCGGAAAGCGTAATATTGCCGTCCTGGACTGTAATCACGGTTATCGGGTTTGGCAGAGGGCTCTCTCGCTCCCAGACCTCAACATCGAAAACACCGGTCGCAGAGAGCGCGGCGAACACGGCGACACCGGCCACTACGGCAATAGCGGAAATGAGAATTGTGCGCGGCGCTCGTGTCACATCCGAATCTTACCAGGTGCTCGCGCCGCGGTTGCGAGTTCCTTCGGCCCGTCTTGTTACAAGATTGCGGCCGAGTGGCGGAGCGAACCGTTGCAAAGCCTCTGTGCTGATCGAAAGAGCCGTTCCATTCCCGACGGAAATGCATCCGGGGGACGGCTGCGGTTTGTGTTTGCAACGGACCGCTGAGCCCGAAGCCGGCTGAAGCGAAAAGAGAAAAGTGGGGCATGGGGGCCGTCCGCCACCAGCCAAAGCCGGCGGCAAACACCGGCCGACTGAAGCCCGGCCCGCCGAGGGACCAGCGCCGAACGCTGAAGGCGCGTCCCACGACGCATCCCTTCAGCGTTCAGCGTTCAGCGTTCAGCGTTGCCGGCCGCCGCTCCGAATCTCACGGGTGGACCGGAGACGGTCAGCGGAGACGCGGAGGGCACAGGATGCTGCACCGCGACCGCTGGTCCCCCTTCTCCACGCCCGCCGCGGACGAGACCGCCGACACGACATCGCAACCCGTCGATGCCAGCAGCAGCAGAACACTGCACACGCCGGCCAGACACAGGCCGCGCTTCTTCGATTCGCTTCTCGGCTTCGATCTGGTGGTCATGACCCGTCTCCTGTTCGTTCGTTTCGCCATGTCCTCGACCGCCCGCACGGGCGGCACAATGGGTATTGGCGCATCGGAGCCGGGTCTTTCACCCATTTTTCCAGCCCGCTCCTCCTGTACATCGCCCGCATCGCTCGCCGGCGACGCGGCGTTCGGATGCCGCGCCTCTGCCGACCGGCGTTCGCCCGCAGCTTTCAGCGCTCCCTCCACCCGCGGCGCGCCTGCCAGGAACGATTCACCGCGATCCAGTGAGCCTCTGGCAGCGCCGCGCGACGAGCCAATCCACATGCCCCCGGCCGCCCTCGCGCGATCGCGGACGTGTATTCAGGCCAATCTCGATGGCGCGTGTTGTTTTGCAAGCGCTTGCCGCGGTCGCGGCTGCCACAGAGGAAGAGAATCCGCAGATTGCGCCGATTGACGCCGATGTGAGTAGCCGCGGTAGCGAGCCATCCCTATCCGCGATATCTACGATTTGCGAATCGCTTCTTTATTCCCAATCTGCGTCAATCTGCGTATTCTGCGGATCGTTTCTTGATTCGTATCCGTGCCATCTGCGCGATCTGTGGATCGTCTGGATTTCGCTCGCCACGAGTCATACACCCGCGCTTTCGCCGCGCTTCCGCATCGCATTTCCTGAGCCAGACGCCCAAGCGCTATCTTCTCTGTTCATACCGCATCGCCACCGCTCCGGAGCCGAACTCCCGCCGGCCCACGAGCCTCAAGTCGACGGGCTTCGGCATCCCCGCCAGCAACGTCGGCCCATGCCCCGCCACCCTCGGATGCACCACAAACTCGTACTCATCGATCAATCCCAGCTCCGCGAGCGCCCGCGGAAGCGTCACGCCCCCCACGAACAATCCGTTGCCCGGCCCCCGCTTGAGCCGCTCGACGGCCGTCCCCAGATCCCCGCGCACGAGCTCCGCGTTCCAATCGACCCGCTCCAGCGTGCTCGACACGACGTGCTTCCTGGCCGCGTGGATCGTCCGGGCAAACGGCTCCATCCACGGCGCCAGCCAATCCGGCCGCGCGCCCGCCTCCGCCACTGGCCGCCACGCCGCCTCCATCATCTCGTAAATCACCCGGCCAAAAAGCAAGGCATCGGCCCGCCCGATGATCTCGGCTGCGTGGCGATGCAATTCCTCGTCCGCGATGATGGCACGATGATCGCAGCATCCGTCCAACGTGACGTTGATGGAATATCGCAGGGGTCGCATCGCGCGAGCGTACCGCCGATGAAAATCCGCCGCCAGCCATGCACAGCAGCCGCGAGCCGCGTTTCCCGTCTTCCCACGGCCAGCACAACTCAGCGTAACACGGGCGATTTCAGTGTGGCACGGGCTTCCAGCCCGTGATCTCAGGCTGGCGCGGGTTTCCAACCCGTGATCTCAGGATGGCACGGGCGATTTCAGGGTGGCACGGGTTTCCAACCCGTGATCTCAGGCTGGCACGGGCGATTTCAGGGTGGCACGGGTTTCCAACTCGTGATCTCAGGATGGCACGGGCTTCCAACCCGTGATCTCAGGCTGGCACGGGTCTGAAACCCGCCACTCAAGATCTTTCGCAATCTCCTCGCCATCATACTCGTGCCAGCTCTGCAAAAGAACCGGGTGATTGGCCGCATCCGGGTCGCGCTCGCGAACCCAGTAGCGCGCCTTCCCCACGCCAGAATACCGGAATTCCCGAATCTGCTGCATCACCGGCTCATTCCAACTCTCGCCCAGCAGATTGTACTCCGTCGTGAACCGCCGCACCAGCCACAACTGCCCCGCCCCCGTGTAATCCAGCCGCGTCGTCTGAAACGTCTCGCCATCCTCCCCCGGCCACCGATCAATGATCCGGCGCACACGCCCCGCCCGGTCATACGTCCACCAGCGCTCCTCCAAAACATCCTCGCCCCCGTCGCGCTCATGGTCGGCGTCGTCATCCTCGAACCGCAGCGAATACAGCAGCGCGTTTCTTTCGACGTGCGGGAACCCGAAAGCGTTTCTTTGCCAGCCCCGGCGCTATTCACACAGCACGAGCAACCGCGGCCAGTCGCTGCTGATCGCCGAGAAAGAGCCGCGATACCTGTCGTCCACGCGAAAGCCCAACCCCGAGCCAAGAACCGTCAGCGGCCAAAAAGCGCAGCCAGCGCACCACAGGGGCCGAGTCGACATTGACGATTCCCGCGTTCGGGTAGCCCAGCGCACGGCGTAGAGCTTCACTTGTCAGGCCCCGCCGTCGATCCAACTCAATGTCGCCATCAAGCTCCAGAACTACAAAGGAAACCAAGCGGCGTGCATCAAACCCTATCGCGATCATGTCGCCTGACGAAGTGCGCAGCCCGAGCGAACCGCCATCACTCGCTCGATGTGGTGCGAAATCGACATACGCAAAGACGACGTGCTGCGCCGGAACGTCGTGAAAATCACCGATAAGCCGCTGAAGCTCTGATGAAGTCAGCATAGGTATGGACTTCCCCGTGTTCATCGAGGGATTCGTCGACCGATGGGAATCCATCGCTTCGCGTTCCTCCACACGTTCTGTCGCCAGCTCGCCGGGTCACAGTGTTGGATCACGCCGTTGCGCCCGACGCTTACATATGCATCATCTCCCAGTGCGACGAAGTTTCCGTGCTTTGAATCGAAGAACCACATGCCGTTCGTGATCGCATCATAGATGTCTTGGACAGCCATAGCCTTATCAACTACGTCCTCAGCGACATGGAACGCAACGCGCGCATTGGGCATCGTCCGCTTTACGACATCTTCAACCTGTGCGCGGACGGAGGCCAGTAGATCCACGAGTCCAAACATCAGCCCATCGGGATCAAGCGCCGACAACGGGTCGGATGCACAATAGGCGTAGGAGTTCAATCCCCCCGCCAGTCCAATCGGATCCCTCTGCAAAAACCTCCCAATCTTCGCATCATACCACCGCGCGCCAATGTGAATTATCCCCAGATCGTCGCTGGCAGACGGGTCTACCAGATCATCGCTGTCATACCCCCACCCGCCGCACCAGCCATACCGCGTCGCGATCGCGCCCACCGGCTCATCATCCCCATCCAGAATCCCATCCGGCCCCATTGCCGTGCCAAACGCCGTATCCGCCATCGCCTCCACCACGTCGCCAGCCTCATCCGTAATCAGCCGCGTGCTGCCCAGCATGTCCGCATGCACAAACCGCCGCTGCTCGCCGCTGCCGCCGTCCGGCCGCACAAAACCCGCCAGCCCCACGCCATGCACCCAGCGAACCCCCGGCACAAACGCCGGATCGCCGCCCGACCCGCCGTCGTGGTCGATCTCCAGATCCTTCACGCACGCCGAACCCATGTACTCCCGCCAATGATCGCCGTCTTCCACCACGGCCGTCGTATCC
This sequence comes from uncultured Planctomycetales bacterium, assembly GCA_964532435.1. GTDB lineage: Bacteria > Planctomycetota > Phycisphaerae > UBA1845 > Fen-1342 > CAZHIE01. Next base: position 15,288 of record CAZHIE010000071.1, on the reverse strand, counting down.
GGATCCCGCTCGCGGATGAAATACCTCTGCCGCCCGTCGCCCGAATACCGGTATTCGCGAACGAACGTGCATTCGTGCTCATACTGCTCCGACTGCTGATTCTCCGTCGTGTCATATTTGCGAATCAGCCACAACTCCTGCCGCTGATTGTACTGCATCGTAACCGTCTCGACGCCCTCCCCCGGCCGCTCGATCACGATCCGCTTCACGTGCCCGCCGCCGTCATACGCATACCAGCGCCGCTCGACCCGCATGCAGCGCCGCCATCGTCAACGCAGCAGCATTCCGCCCCGTCGGGCAACCCGGCGCAAAAGGGCGTATAAACTATAAGGCAACCGCTTTCGCTGCCAATCGGGAAATTACCTACGGAATCGGGAGCGCTTCTGACGAAAACGGGCCGCTTCCGATGACCCTGGCAGACTCCGGCGGATTCTGGCGCCTTCCGGCGAATTTCGATCGAGCGCAGCCCCACTGCGCAAGCGTGTTTCACGTGAAACACACTTGCGCAACCCGCCACGCCACGCATCACTTCGTCACCGGCCGCCGCCCGCGCCCCACGCCCCCGCCAACGCTGGATTTCCCGCTGTTTTCTCGTTAGGTTCGCCACCCGCCGGGCTCGTTCGCCGGCCACGAGCGCTGCGCACCCGCCAGCGCACGCGCACGCAGCGCGACGGAGCGAACGGCCACGCTGCCGGTCCGCCGCAATCGAGGAGTTGCTCATGCTGACGCCCTATCGTCCCGAACCATACGTCAACTTCGCCGAACCCGAGCCGCGCCGTCGCATGCTCGACGCGCTCGGCGCCGTCCGAGCGCAGCTCGGCCGCAAGTACCCGCTGCAAGTCGGCGGCCACGCGATCGACACGGCCGAATCGATCGACTCGATCATGCCCGCCGACCCGAAGACCATCGTCGGCCGCGTCGGCAAGGCCGGTCTGGAGCAGGCCGATCAGGCCGTTCGCGCCGCGGCCGAATCCTTCAAGACCTGGAGCCGCGTCGATCCCGAGACGCGCGCCCGCGTGCTGTTCAAAGCGGCGGCGATCATGCGCCGCCGCGTGTACGAGCTGTCGGCGTGGATGTGTTTTGAAGTCAGCAAGAGCTGGATCGAGGCGTACGCCGACGTGTGCGAGACGATCGACTTCCTCGATTTTTACGGGCGCGAGATGATCCGCCTGGGCGGGGCGCAGCCCGTCACGCCTTACGCCGGCGAAGACAACGAAGTGCGCTACATTCCGCTGGGCGTGTGCGTGGTCATTCCGCCGTGGAATTTCCCGCTCGCGATCACCACGGGCATGACGAGCGCCGCGATCGTCGCGGGCAACACGGTCGTGCTCAAGCCGGCCAGCACGTCGCCGGTGATCGCCGCGAAGATGGTCGAGGTCTTCGCGCAGGCCGGCCTGCCGCCGGGCGTGCTGAATTTCCTGCCCGGCCCGGGCGGCGCGATGGGCGATCTGCTCGTCGATCATCCGCTCACGCGGCTGATCGCGTTCACGGGGTCGAAGGAGATCGGCCTGCGCGTTTTCGAGCGCGCGTCGAAGTGCTCGCCGGGCCAGATCTGGCTGAAGCGCACCATTCTCGAAATGGGCGGCAAGGATTGCATCGTCGTCGATGAGACCGCCGATCTCGACGCCGCCGCCGACGGCGTCGTGGCCGCCTCGTTCGGCTTTCAGGGGCAGAAGTGCTCGGCCTGCTCGCGGCTGATCGCGCATCGGGACATTCACGGCGACCTGCTGGAGCGCGTCGTCGCGCGGGCGCGGACGCTGACGATGGGCGACACGACCGACGCCGAGAATTTCTACATGGGCGCAGTGATCGACGAAAAGGCGTATCGCAAGATCAACGAGTACATCGACATCGGTCGCAAGGAAGGCCGCATGGCGCTCGGCGGCGGCGCGGTCGCGGCCCGCGACGCGACGGGCGGCTACTTCATCCCGCCGACGATCTTCGCCGACATCAGCCCGAAGGCGCGGCTGCACTGCGAGGAGATTTTCGGCCCCGTGCTGGCCGTGACGAAGGCGAAGGATTTCGACGACGCGCTCGCGATCGCCAACGGCACCGAGTACGGCCTGACCGGCGCGCTCTATTCAAACGATCGCTTCCGCATTGAGCGCGCCCGCCACGAATTGCACGTGGGCAATCTGTACATCAACCGCAAGTGCACCGGCGCGCTTGTAGATGTGCAGCCGTTCGGCGGGTTCAACATGTCCGGCACGGACAGCAAGGCCGGCGGGCGCGATTACCTGCTGCTGTTCATGCAGGGAAAGAGCATTACGGAGCGGTTATAATCGCGCACGGCGCTGGGAGAGCGCTTCCCGACAGGAATGCAGCCGGGGGCGGCTGCGGTCCAATTTTCGGAAAATGCAGCCGGGGGCGGCTGCGGTCCAATCGTTGATAGGCGTCTACGTCGCCTCGGCCACCGATTCTTCCTCGCGGGCCGCCTCGTCGCGGGCCGCATCGTCTCGCGCGGCGTCCTCGCGTTCGGCCAGTCGCGCCGCCGCGCGGTTTCTTCGTCGATAGATAAGCATCAGGTTGCGAACGTAAATGGCCAGGCCCAGCCCCTGCCCCAGAATGATGACCGGGTCGGCGTCGAAGACGCCGTAGATCATGAGCATGATCCCGCCGGCGAGGCTGAGATACCAGAATGCGAGCGGAACGTGCGAGCGGCCGCGCTTCTCCGACGACCACCACTGCACCACGAAGCGCAGCATGAAGACGAACTGTCCGGCGAGACCGAACAGCACGAGCGGACTCGTCAGCTTTCGTAGCAGCGCTTCGAGCAACGAACAATTCCTATCGATGGCGGCGGAAGGGGCGTCTGCGTCCGGGTCGATCCAAAGCGCTTATCCGCATGGATGAACATCTTAACCTCACCACGTCCCGGTGCGAAGCTGCGTCGATTGACGACTGCGAGCGGAGCGCGCGACGACGTCGATGCGTTCCGTAGCGCCGGGCCTCTGTGCCCGACGCCGTGTCGGGGGAAAACGGCGTCGGACGCGGAGGTGAGACGCTACGGATTGCGGAGCGGAACGGAGATCTCGCGACTTCGATCACCGGGCGCCGCTCCGACCGCGCGAGAGCGCGGGCCGCTACACGGCGTCGGATGCAGAGGTCCGACGCTACCGGCGCCCGGAGAGGGGAGGGCGGATCACTCGTTCGCCAGCGCGGCGCGCAGGAGTTCATCCCACCGCGCCTCGTCGGAGAAATTGATTCTGACGTCTAGCTTCGCGAGTGGCGGGAGCGACGGATCGCGCCACAGCGGCGCGAGCTTCACCCAGTCTTTCCGCGTCGTCAGTACGAGAGAAGCACCGGCCGCGCGGGCCGTCGCCGCGATGCGCGATACGTCGACGGGGCCATACGCGTGATGGTCGCGAAACCGCAGCGGCGCCGCGCCGCTGGCGCCGAGCTGCGACACGAGCCGAACGAATGTCGCGGGATTTCCCAGTCCGCAGACGCACAGCACCCGCTGCCCGCGCAGCGCGGCCGGGTCGTCGCCGCGGCCGTCGGCAAATTCCAAACCGGCCGCCGCCACGCCGCAGCGCAGCACTTCGCGCACGCCGAGCGCGCCGCGCAGCCGCGCCTCGATCGCGTCCACGACGGCCGCGGGCGCCTGGTTGCAGCGCGTAATCAGCACCGCGCCGGCGCGGCGCAGGCCGTCGAGCGGCTCGCGCAGCCGGCCGGCCGGCAGCACCCATCCGCCGCCCCACGGATCGAGCGCGTCGATCAGCACGAGGTCGAGTGTCCGCCGCAGCCGGCGATGCTGAAACCCGTCGTCGAGCAGCAGCGCGTCGGCGGCGAACTCGTTCACCGCCCGCGCCGCGCCCCGCGCGCGGTCGGCGTCGATCACCACCGGCGTATCCGGCAGCGCCTCGCCGAATTCCATCACCTCGTCCGGCGTCGCGCCGCGCTTCGCACCGTAGCCGCGCGTCAGAACTGCCGGGCGCCTTCCGGCGGCGCGCATGCGGCGCGCGATGTCGATGACGATCGGCGTCTTGCCGGTCCCGCCCACAGTGATGTTGCCGACGCTGATGACCGGAACCGGCGCGGCGACGCTGGCGGTCGGCACGCGGTCGAACCGGCGGTTTCTCAGACCGACGACCGCGGAATACGCCAGCGACAGCGGGGCGAGCGCGGCGATCCGCCAGCGCGGCGGCGCGGCCGCGGCGCGTGCGTCGCCGTCCGGGGTCGCCGCATGTCGAGGCATTCCGCCGCTCCCGCGAATCGATGGAACTCGGCGCAGCGCGAACTCGCCGCGCCGGGCGCAGCCCGCGCCGCGCCCGCGCGAATACCCTGCGCCACGCGATCGAATTCCGCAACCAAGCGTGCGGCGGGAAAAGCGGCGTGACCACGAATGCGGGGTGAGCGCCGTTTTGCGCGACGGGCGCGCGGACACGGGCCATCGGCCGGTGCCACACTGGGGGCCATTTGCCCGTGCCACAGTGTGGGGCGGTCTTTTCGCGGCCGGTTGCCGAGCGTAGAATGGGGCTGTCGTCGGCGAATCCGGCATGGGGCGGGTGACTTCGGGAGTCGGAATGGACGCAACGCTTGCCGAGGTCTGCGGCACCCTCGAAAAACACGGCCTGAAGCCGGCCCTGCGCGGCGACGCGCAGCGGCGCATTCGCGGCATCGCCACGCTCGAAGACGCCGGCGGCGACGAGCTATCGTTCGTGTCCAATCCGAAGTACATCCGCGCGTTGCAGACGACGCGCGCCTCGGCCGTCGTGTTGCGCAACTCGATCGAGTGTCCCGATGGATTGGCTCGAATCGACGTCGACGATCCCTATGCCGCCATCACCGCGCTGATTGTCGAGTATTACGGCTACCGCCGCCACGCCACCCCGCCGTCCGCAGCCGGCAACGGCCACTCGCTCGACTCGCGCGTCCATCCGACCGCGACGGTCGGTCCGGGCGCAAGAATCTACCCCGGCGCGACGGTCGACGAGCACGTCACCGTCGGGCGCAACGTCGTGCTGTATCCCGGGGTTTACGTCGGCCCGCGCTGTCGCCTCGGCGACGACGTGATCCTGTACCCCAACGTCGTCGTTTACGACGACACCGTGATCGGCCATCGCGTGACGATCCACGCCGGCACGGTCATCGGCGAAGACGGCCTCGGCTACGCCCCCGTCGGCGGACGCTGGGTGAAAATCCCGCAGATCGGCGCGGTCGAGATCGGCGACGACGTCGAAATCGGCGCAAACTGCGCGATCGACCGCGCGACGCTCGGCCGAACCCGCATCGGCGCCGGCACGAAGTTCAGCAACCTGATCGCCATCGGCCACGGCACGCAGATCGGCGAGCATTGCATGCTCGTCGCGCAGGTCGGACTGGCCGGCTCCGTGCAGGTCGGCAGCCATGTTACGATGGCGGGGCAGGTGGGCGTGGTCGGTCACGTGCAGATCGGCGACCGCGCGACGATCGGGGCCAAGGCCGGCGTGACGAACAGCGTGCCGGAGGGCGAGACATATCTCGGCGCGCCGGCCATTCCGATCCGCGACATGAAACGCCAGGTGGCGCTGCTGATGCGCCTGCCGGAGATGCACGAGACCATCCGCGGGTTGGAGCGGCAGATTCAGCAGCTTCAAGCCCAGCTTGGCGAGACAAGACCCCAGTCGCCGGGCGGCGGCCAGCCCCACAGCGCGACGGCCTGACCGGCCGCGGTGCTTCGCCGGTGGCTGCGTAAAATTACGCAGCAGGTGCGTAACTTTCCGCAATTTTCGCACGTCTAAGGAACGGTACTGAATCCGGCGATAACGAAGGGCGGCGACGCCGGCGCTTCCTGCGCCGCGCGATCGGCCACGAGGAGTGAGCAAACCATGTCTCGGGCAACGACGCTGTCGGGAAACAACATCGGGCGAAGCACGGGCGAGCGCGTTGAGACGACGGCCCGCCGGCCGGCCGGCTCGAACGGGCGGCCGCAAAGCGCGACCAATGCGGCGAAGAGCGCCGGGCCGACGCAGGAGCAGATTCGCCGCCGCGCGTATGAGATTTACCTGCGCCGCAATGGCGGTCCGGGCGACGCGAGCGTGGACTGGCTTCAGGCCGAGTGCGAGCTGCGCGGCGCCTGCGAGTGCGCGAACCGCGGGTGAGATTGCCCGACGCGGGCGTTACGGAGGAGTGCAGGCGCGCTGCCTGCGCCTCGTATGCTTCCAGCGCCATCGGCGATGCGGCAATCCGGGGAATGCGGGCAAGATGCCCGCGCCACGTCGGGATGCGGGCAAGATGCCCGCACCACGCCGGAATGCGGGCAAGATGCCCGCGCTACGCGGGGGATGCGGGCTAAATGCCCGCGCCACTTGGGGATGCGGGCAAGACGCCCGCAGCACCGCGATGTAGGATGCCGCCCGCCCAAACGCGAGCGAGTCCTGCGCATGAACG
>CAZHIE010000071.1:2876-8816 GCA_964532435.1 uncultured Planctomycetales bacterium | reverse complement strand
CACCGCGATGTAGGATGCCGCCCGCCCAAACGCGAGCGAGTCCTGCGCATGAACGGTTCCCTGCTGATCCGAAACGTCCGCATCATCGACCCCGCCCAGGAGATCGACGAGGTCGGCGCGCTCGCGCTGCGCGACGGCCGCGTCGCCGCGCTCGGCAAACGCACGCCCGCCGACGCCGACCAGGTCATCGACGGGGCGGGGCTCATCGCCGCTCCCGGACTCATCGACATGCACGTTCACCTGCGCGAGCCCGGTCGCGAAGAGGCCGAGACGATCGCGTCGGGCTGCGCCGCGGCGGCGGCCGGCGGATTCACGGCGGTCGCGTGCATGCCGAACACCGAGCCCGCGCTGGACACCGATTCGGCGATCGAATTCGTGCTGCGGCAGGCCGGCGTGTCGGGCATGTGCCGGGTGTATCCGATCGGCGCGCTGACGAAAGCCCGCGCGGGACGCGAGCTGGCCGAGATCGGCATGATGGTGCGGGCCGGCGCGGTCGCGTTCAGCGACGATGGCGTGGGCCTCGCCGACGCGGGCGTGTGCCTGAAGGCGATGCGTTACGTCGCGATGTTCGATCGGCTCTTCATTCAGCATTGCGAGGATGCCGCGCTGGCGTCAGGCGGGTGCATGAACGCCGGGCCGCTGGCGACGCGGCTGGGCTTGCCCGGGCTGCCGGCGATCGCGGAAGAGGCGATGATTCAGCGCGACGTGCTGCTCGCGGCTCAGACGCCCGTGCGCTACCACGTCGCCCACATTTCCACCGCCGGCGCCGTCGAGCTGGTTCGCCAGGCGCGGCGCGACGGGGGGCGCGTGACGGCCGAAGTCTGCCCGCATCACCTGCTCCTGACCGACGACGCCTGCGATTCGTACGACACCAACTGCAAGATGAACCCGCCGTTGCGCAGTGCCGCGGATGTGCAGGCGTGCGCCGCGGGCGTGGCCGACGGCACCATCGATTGCCTCGTCACCGATCATGCGCCGCACACGCGCGAGAGCAAGGAGCGCGAATTCCAGGATGCGCCGATGGGGATCGTCGGCCTCGAAACCGCGCTCCCGCTGTTCATCCGCGCGCTGCTCGACCCCGGCCTGATCGATTGGCCGCGACTGATCGCGGCGATGAGCACGATTCCGGCGCGGCTGCTGGGCGTCGCGGGCGGAAGCCTGCGCGTCGGCGCGCCGGCCGATGTGACGCTGATCGACCCGCAAGCCGAGTGGACGATCGACGCCGAGCAATTTCGCAGCAAGAGCCGCAACACGCCGTTTGACGGCTGGCGCGTGCGCGGCCGAGCCGTGATGACGATGATCGACGGGCAGGTTCGATTCGACGGTCGCTGAGCGCCGGTGCGAGATCGCGGGAGGCGTCGATGCGTTCCATTTCGGGCGAAACCGCGGCGCTGCGATTCGCGACGGGCCTCGCGCTCGTGCTGCGGAAGGGCGTCGCCGCGCTCGCGGGGCTGGCGTTCGCGCATAGCGCCGCGTTGCAGTGCGCCGCGGCCGATCCGCCGCCCGCCGCGCTTCCCACTCCCGCCCAAATTGTCTGGCACGATTGCGAAATCGGCATGTTCATCCACTTCTCGATGAACACGTACACCGACCAGGAATATGACGACAACGCGCTCGCGCTTGATCGTTTTGACCCGCAGAAGCTCGACACCGACCAGTGGGTCGCCGCGGCCGAGGCGCTGGGGGCGCGATACATCGTCTTCGTGGCCAAGCACGCCGGCGGATTCTGCCTCTGGCCGACGGAGACCACCGAATACTCCGTTCGCAACACGCCCTGGCGCGGCGGCCGGGGCGACGTCCTGGCCGACCTGGCCGAGTCGTGCCGCAAGCGCGAGATGCGGCTCGGCGTTTACGTCTCTCCCTGCGATCGCAAGCTCGGCGCGGGCGGCGGCGGCGAGTGTGCGACGCCGGCGGAGCAGGAGCGCTACAGCGCGCTGTATCGCCGCCAGCTCACGGAAGTGCTGACCACGATCAACCGAGTGCTCGGCCCGCGCTATGGCGACGCCGCCGTGTTCGAAGTGTGGTTCGACGGCAGCGTCGTCGTGCCCGTCGGCGACATTCTGGAGCGCCTCGCGCCGAAGGCCATGATCTTTCAGGGTCCGCACGCGACCATTCGCTGGGTCGGAAACGAGGACGGCATCGCGCCGTATCCGGCCTGGAACACGGTTTCCGAGAAGGACGCGCGCGGCGGCGTGTCGACCGCCGAGCACGGCAAGCCGGACGGCCCGCGCTGGCTGGGGCTGGAGTGCGACGCGCGCATGCGCGACACATGGTTCTGGAACACAAAAAACGCCGCGTCGCTCAAATCCGTCGAGCAGCTCATGGACATGTATGCGCGCAGCGTCGGCCACGGCGCCGTGCTCCTGCTCAATCACACGCCGGACCCGAGCGGCCTCATTCCCGCGGAAGACGTGCGGCGCGGGACGGAGTTCGCGGCCGAGGTGCGCCGCCGATTCGGGACGCCGCTGGCGCAGACGACGTTTCGTGGCGCATTGGGCGAGTTGCCGTTGAAGAGTCCCGCGACGATCGAGCACGTTGTGCTCATGGAAGACATTTCACACGGCGAGCGCGTCCGCGAATACGTCGTCGAGGGACTCGTTGACGGGCAGTGGCGCGAGCTGGCGCGCGGCACGGCCATCGGTCACAAGAAGATCGACCGCATCGCGCCGGTCACGGCTGCGAACGTGCGGCTGCGAATCGTCCGCTCCGCCGGCGAGCCGATGATCCGCTCAATGGCGGTCTTCGGCCGCGCGCCGTGAGCAGCCGCGCGGGGCCTTCGTCGCCGGTCCGATAGTTCGTCTTTGCAGCGCCGGTATTCGCGCGGCGCGGCTATCGGGTCCGCCATTTCCCCAGGCATTCGGCCGCATTTCCTATCTTTCTACTGATGGCCGTGCGCTCGGTCCCTTTGCCGGGCGCATCGTCGTGTCGGGGGGTGGGGAATGGTCGCACGATGCAGGCGCGTGTGGATTCTGCCGGCGCTCGTGGCGAGCCTGGCGCCCGCGGCGCTGGCGGCGGATGCGTGGCCCGGCGTCGAGGCGGCGGAGATCGACGGCGGGCTGACGCCGGGGTATGAGCCCAGCGACGCCGTCTGGCACACGCGGCTCGGCCAGCTCTTTCTGGTCGGCGACGGCGGCACGCTGACGCGCCTCGATCGCAACGGCGGCAATGTGCAGAACTGGAACATCGGCGGCGATCTCGAAGGCGTGTGCGTCCCATTTCCCGAGAGCGACTTCGTTTATGTCGGCGTGGAGAATCCGGACTCGATTCTCGAATTCGATCTCGAATCGGGCGCCGTCACGCGCACGTTCGACCTCACGCCGTGGATGACCGGCGCCGCGAACTCGGGGCTCGAAGCCTTGACGTTCGTGCCGGACGACCAGGACGCCGAGGGCGGGCTGTTCTATGCCGCGCTCCAGGAAACCGGCGTCATTTACGTCTTCCGCTGCCCGATTCTGAGCAGTGACACGTCTACGGCGGTCGAATTCGTCGGAACGCTGACGCCCGTGCCCGGCCGCAACGACATCGCCGGTCTCGATTACCAGCGCGCGACGGGGCTGCTGTGGGTGCTGTACGATGCGTCGAACCGTCTGCGCGTCATTCAGCTCGACAACACGCTGGTGCGCGAATACGAGGTGCCCGGAACGGAGCAGGAAGGCTTCGCGCTGGGCGAGTGCGAGGCGTTCGTCGCGTGGGACGTCGGGCAGTTCTGGCGCTACCGCTTCCCGGTGACGGACGACGACGAAGACGCCGACGGCGTGATCGACTGTTTCGACGACTGTCTCGACACCGCGGCCGATGACGAGGTCGACGCGGCCGGCTGCTCGTGTGTTCAGCTCGACCCGACCGATTCGGACGGCGACGGCGTGCCGGATTGCCACGATTTCTGTGCCGGCACGCCGTCGGGGCAGGTCGTCAATGCCGAAGGCTGCTCATGCCCACAGCTCAGCGAGCTGGACAGCGACGGTGACGGCGTGATCGACTGCGACGACCTTTGCCCCGATACGCCGGGCGGCGAGAGCGTCGATGGCGACGGTTGCGCGTGCTCGCAGCTTTCCGGGCCCGATGCCGACGACGATGGCGTCCCGGATTGCCGCGACCTGTGTCCATCAACGCCGCCGGGCGACGTGGTGGATGAAGATGGCTGCACGCCCGCAGCGCCGAGCGATCCGCCGGATGAGGGCGGTGGGGGAGATCCGCCGGATGAGGGCGGCGGGGCGCCGAGCGAGCCGCCGGGCGGCGACGATGGTGCCGGCGAGCCGGACGTCGCAGAGAACGGGGCAGGGCCCGAAGTGGACGGCGGCGACTCCGATCAGGGCATCGAAGACGACTCCAACCCGCCGGAAGCAGTGCCCGACGAGCCGGCGGCGCCGGACGAGCGCGGCGAAGCGGATGATGACGGCCCGGTCGCGCCGGCGGGCGGCTCGAACACCAATGACAACGGCGCGTTGGACGATGGCGCGGATGGGGACGATGGCGTAAGCGACGCGATCGACGGGCCGGGAACGCCCGATCAATCGCAAAACACGCCGCGCCCGTCGTCGGGTTGCGGGGGCGGCGCCGCCGCGTCCACGCTCGCGACCGCGCTGGTTCTCGCGCTCGCGCGCGGGCGAGGATATCGAATTGCGAATAGCGAATAGCGAATAGCGAATTACGAATTGAGGACTGCCCTCGGGCTTTCTGCAATTCGTTATTCGCTATTCGCAATTCGCAATTCTTCCTCACGCCGGCAGCGCCGCCGCCTTTCGCCGCCGATGCCGCTTCTTCACGACGGCCACGCGCTGTGTTCCCTTTTCGCGCGGGCGCAGGTTGTTCGTCAGCTCGAGCACGCCATGCGCGCTTTCGCAGAATGCGTCGGCGCCGACTTCCTGCCACAACCCCTCGGCCCGGTTGTAGATCCCGCCGGTGACGACGATGTTCATCGTCGGGCAGACGTCGATCTCGCGCAGGTGGTCGATTAGCCGGCGCGTATCGGGCACCGCTTCGGGCGCCGCGCCGAAAATCAACAGAACCTGCGGGCGAAGCTGCCCCACCAGCGCGAGCACTTCATCGTCGGGAACCCCGCTGCCCAGGAAGTAGACCTCCCAGCCGCGCGACTGGAACAGGTCGCTGACCATCTGCGCGCCGAGTTCCTCCTGCGGCCCGTCGGCGCAGAGCACCAGGATGCGCTTGCCGATCCACGAGCTGCGCGGCAGGCTGCTTTGCAGCCGGTCCACGATCGTCCGGTTGATCCGGCACGCCATGTGCTCGATCGCGGTGTTCACGCGATCGTCGCGGTAGAGCCGCTCGACCTGCGCCATCGCCGGCCAGACGACGTTGTGAATCAGGGTCTCGGGCTCCGTGCCGCCGCCGATCGCGCTGTCGATGAGATCGAAGCACTCGGCGCGCCGGCCGGCCAGCAGCGGTTGCATGTAACGGGTGAGCAGCGGTTCGGGCATGGACGCTCGCTCCCAGAAGGGACCGCCGGTCTCGCGCGAATCCCGCGCCTCCACTCGCGACCGGTCGATCGGTTTCTTGAAGCCGGCGCATCCATGCCGCCGGAACGGTGTATCTTGGGCCGCTCGCGGGCGTCCGCCGGACGCGGCCGCGAGCTTGTCGATCCATCCGACCTATCGATTGGCGTTTTGCGGCGGCTTGAGGCGGTACGGCCCGATTGCGGGCGAATCGCAGAATCTCCCACAGCGCCGGGCGCAAGGCGTGAGCGACTCCGCTGCGGTGCGCGGCGGCGGCGTAGATTCTCGGAACATTCGGCGGCGCTGCGGATTGATTCGGTGGAGCGCTTTGCGCGGCGGAGTGGCGCTGCCGTTGGCGAAATTGCGCCGCGCGGTTTCATGCGCGTCGCCGTCTGGCGCGTGTCCGCGTGTGGCATGCGTGGCGGTTGCGCCGGGAGGATTGGGGCGGGGCGGGACTTCATTCCGAACCCCAAGCGCCAGCGCGTGGGTT
>CAZHIE010000071.1:0-2776 GCA_964532435.1 uncultured Planctomycetales bacterium | reverse complement strand
AGGATTGGGGCGGGGCGGGACTTCATTCCGAACCCCAAGCGCCAGCGCGTGGGTTTTCGGGGGCGGGGCACCGTCCGGGTGAATGCCCGCGCGCTTGCGCTTGGGGTTCGGAAACGATGGCGCCCTTGCGCTCGGGGTTCGGAAACGTTGGCGCGCTGGCGCTCGGGGTTCGGATGGGTTGCTCGTTGACCTTGCGAATCGCTGTTTGTACGCTTATGAAAGCGTTTGCAGTCCGCCACCGACCTGGGGCCCAGACATGAAAACCGACTCCGCCTCGGAGCAAGCTTCGCAGAGCCACGCCGGCGGCGCGAATGCCTTCGGCCGATTCATCGACGGCGGCCGAACCTATGAAATCACCGACTGGCGCACACCGCGCCCCTGGTCCAACGTCATCTCGGCCGAGCGGATCGGCCTGGCCGTCAGCCAGACCGGCGGCGGCTTCACGTGGATCGACAACTCGCAGCTCGCCGTCCTCACGCGCTGGCAGCAGGAATTCGCGCAGGATTCGTCCGGCAAGTTCCTGTACGTCCGCGACGCCGACACGGGCGCGGTCTGGTCGCTGGCGCCGACGCCGACCTGGCCCGCCTACGAGCGCTTCGCCTGTCGACACGGGCTGGGCTGGAGCACGTTCGACACGCAGCTCGCGGGAATCCGCGCGCAATGGACGCTTTTTGTCGACACGCGCGACACGGCCGAGCTGTGGCTGCTTGAACTGGAGAACCTGGTCGATCGCCCGCGGCGGCTGGAGCTGTGCGGCGCGGTGGAATGGTGCTGCGGCGTGAACCCCTCGCCGCGGCGCGAGTTTCACAAGCTGTTCCTCGAAACGGCGTATGACAGCGAGCGCCGCGCGATCTTCGCGTGGAACCACATGTGGGAAGTTCCGTCGGAGCGCTTCGGGCATTGGAACACGACGTTTCCGTTTGTCGCGGGGCTGGTCTGCACCGAACCGGTGCTGTCGGCGCAGGGCGACAAGACCGCCTTCCTCGGGCGTTATGGAGACTGGCGCTGCCCCGTCGCGCTGGCGCAGGATTTGTGGAAGCCGCGGTTCGGGCGCCACGAGGATGCGATCGGCGCGCTGCGGACGAGCGTCGCGCTGCGGCCGCGGCAGAAAGTCCGCCTCGGGATGGCGCTCGTGGTCGCTCCGACGCGCGAGGGGGCCGCGGCGCTGGCGCGCAAATTCGGCGATGCCGGCGAATATGCCCCCGCGCTGGAGCGGGTGCGGGAATCGTGGCGCAACCGGCTGGCCGCCCATCGCGTGGAGACGCCGGAACCGACGCTGGATTACCTCGCCAACGACTGGCTGCGGTATCAGGCGATCTCCGCACGGCTGTGGGGCCGCACCGGCTATTACCAGCAGAGCGGCGCCTTCGGTTTTCGCGATCAGTTGCAGGATTCGCAGGTCTGGCTGACGATCGATCCGCCGCGCTGCCGCGAGCAGATCTCGCTGCACGCGGCGCATCAGTTCGCCGACGGCTCGGTCTATCACTGGTGGCATCCGCTCAGCGAACAGGGCCACGTCACGCGCATGACCGACGACCTGCTCTGGCTCGCGTTCGTAACGAGCGCGTACATCCGCGAAACAGGCGACTGCGAAATCCTTCTCGACGCGGCGCCGTTCCTCGACGTGCCGGCGGCGGCGGGCGCGCGCGGCCCCGATCGGCCGCCGTTCGCGCTGGTCGAGCACGTCTGGCGCGCGTTTCAGCGCGTCTTCGCGCGCACCAGCCCGCGCGGCCTGCCCTACATCGGCGCGGGAGACTGGAACGACGGGCTCAGCGCGGTCGGACTGCTCGAACGTGGCGAGTCGATCTGGCTGGCGCACTTCCTGGCCGGGCTGCTCGCGGATTGGTCCGTCATCTTCGAGCGTGCGACAACGCCCGGCGGGCCGCTCCACGCGCAGCCGTGGCGCGAGCGCGGCGCCGAGCTCGCCCAGCGCCGCGAGGCGCTCGTGCGCGCCGTCAACCAGCACGCGTGGAACGGCCGCTGGTACATCCGCGCCACGCTCGACGACGGCTCGGAGCTGGGCAGCTCGGCCAATCGCGTCGGGCGTATCTTCCTGAACGCGCAGACCTGGGCCGTGCTGTCCGACGTCGCGCCACCCGACCGCGCCGCCGTGTGCATGGCCGCCGCCAAGGAGCATCTCGTCCGCGACATGGGCGCGCTGCTGCTGGCGCCGGCGTTCGACGCGCCGATTCCCGAAGTCGGCTACATCACGCGCTACGCGCCGGGGCTGCGCGAAAACGGCGGCGTCTATTCGCACGCGGCGACCTGGGCGATCGCCGCGGCCGCGAAGATGCGCGATCACGAACTCGTCGCGCGCCTGCTCGTTGCGATCAACCCGGCGCTCAAGGATCCGGAGAAATTCTGGTCCGAGCCCTATGTCATGCCCGGCAACGTCGACGGCCCCGCGTCGCCCTATCCCGGCCGCGGCGGATGGAGCTGGTATACCGGCTCGGCGCAGTGGCTGCATCGCGTGATCTGCGAATGGGTGCTCGGCGTGCGGCCGGAGTGGGACGGGCTGCGCATCGCGCCGTGCCTGCCGCCGGGCTGGGCGCGGGCGGGCATGGTGCGGCCGTGGCGCGGCTGCACGTATGACGTTCGAATCGAGCGTGGCGGCTCGGACGGCCGGTCGTCGAGCGCGGTGGCCGCGACGGAGGTCATGCTGGACGGCCGGCGGCTGGACGGCGACCTGCTTCCGCCGCCGGCGCGCGCGGGCGTTCGACATGAGGTGATGGTGCGGACGCGATAGTGATCAATGCTGAATGATGAATGCTGAATG
>CAZHIE010000070.1:18673-20171 GCA_964532435.1 uncultured Planctomycetales bacterium | reverse complement strand
ACCATATGAATGGGGAGCATCGGCGTCCCGCCGGTGCGAATTCCGACCCGCGCGATAACCGCATTCGCACCCGCCAGAGGCATTCGCGCCGGCCAGAGGCATTCGCACCGGCCAGAGGCATTCGCACCGGCCAGAGGCCGATGCTCCCCCCACCACGATATGCCTGAGGCGCTGCGCTATTTGTGTGCGGCCTCGATCTTTGAATCCATCCGCGCGATCCGATCCGCGACGAGGTAATCCCTGGCCCCGCGGTCGTCGCGCAGGTACGCGTCCAGAAACGCCGTCGTCTGCGACGAAACCGCATCGCCGATGAGGTTGAGGTCCGGGCCATCCTTCTCCCCAAGCAGCCGCAGCGCGCGGCGCGACGCGGCGCCCGGCCCCTGATACGACGAGTGCGTCGCGCCCTCGATGAACAGCAGGTATTTGTCTGCCGCCGGCGCAAGCTCGAAAGGCTCCCGCCGCGAGGCCGGAGTCTCATCGCTGGCCGGCGACGTGTCCTTCGACCCCGCGATGACCAGCATCGGCTTGCGCGCGTCGCTCCACGAGTCCTTCGCCAGCATCCGGCTCGTCGTGCCCTGACCCGAGATGACAATGGCCGCGTCGATTCGCGCGTCGGCCACGCTGTGCAGGCGCAGCGACTCGCGCGTGCGCACCTTCACTCCGATCGCCATCTGCGTCGTCAGCGCGCCCGCGGAATGGCCCGCGACCGCGATGCGCGCGCGGTCGATCCGTCCGCAACCGTCCGCCGACCGCAGCGCCGGGATCTTCGACTCGATTTCGTCGAGCGAGTCGAGAATCAGCCGCAAGTCGGCGACGCGGCCTTCGGGGTCGACGCGCCGGCGATACGCTTTCGGGTCGCGCAGGAATTCGCCCGCCTCGCCCGCCTTCTGCCGCCTGAGCGAGTCGGCGTGTGTCGGCAGGATCACGACATAGCCGTAGCTCGCCCAATGCTCCGTCAGCGCCGCAAACGCGTCGCTCGATCCGCCCATGCCGTGCGAGAACAGCACGAGCGGGGCGGGCGCCTTCGCATCGACGGGGTAGCGCACGCGAATGGGCAGCTCGATGCCGCGCGCGGCGTCCGCCAACGTCAGGTCGGCAAACGCGGCGCGATTCGGACCGGCCGCAAGCTTGTAGCCGGCATCGCCCGGTGCGGACGCGGGCTCAGGGGCGGCGGGCGCATCGTTCGGCGGCGTCGCGGGCGCGGAAAGCACAATGCACAGCAGCAGCGCGGCAACGGTTGGCATGCGAATCCTCCCGACAGGCCAAACGCACCGGGTCCGCGGGTATTGCCGGGCGCCAATTCCGTCTCCGCCCGACAGCGCGCAAGATGAGAGAGGGGAGAGTGGCGGGATCCAGGGGCTGAAGCCCCTGGCAACCATCGTGCGCCCTGACGGGCGGACACGATCGTGCGCATTCACGCGCCAGTCCGCGGTAATGCGAACCGGCGCGGCGGCGCGGCCGCGTCCTCCGCTTCGGACACGCACCAGTGCCGCAGCTC
>CAZHIE010000070.1:0-18573 GCA_964532435.1 uncultured Planctomycetales bacterium | reverse complement strand
GGCGCGGCGGCGCGGCCGCGTCCTCCGCTTCGGACACGCACCAGTGCCGCAGCTCGCCCGTTGCGAGATCGAGCGTCGCGACGGTGTACGTCGTCGCCCGCTGCAGCGCGCCCGGGTTAATGAACCGCAGCGGCCCGACACGCTCGTCGGCCGCGTGATGCGTGTGGCCATAAAGCACGTAATCGAGCCGGCCGAACTCCGCCGCGATCTGCGCCTCCGCTCGAGCGTCCGCGAGTCGAACCAGCCGGCTGAGCTGCGGCTCGTGCCCGTGAAAGACGGCGATGCGCCACGGCCCTATCTCGGCGACCGTCGGCACGTCGCGCGGCGCGCGGATGCCGAGCGTCTCGGCATATGCCGCGCTCGACGGATCGTGCGAATCGCAATTGCCCCAGACGAACCACGTCGGCAGAGGCGGTTTCCCGCTGAGCGCGAACAGAACGTCGTCGCCGCACACGTCGCCGCAATGCACCAGCGCTTCGGCCCCGAGCCGGCGAAGCAGACGCACCGCGACGGCGGCTCGCCGCGCTTGCCCGTGGGTGTCGGAGAGGATTCCCAGAATCATCGTCAGCCGTCCGTCGAAAGAACGTTTGCGCGGCAATGGGAACGCCGCGAATTCCGGCGAAGAATGCAGCCGAGGGCGGCTGCGGTCCATTCGGCGCGGAAGTATGCAGCCGGGGGCGGCTGCGGTCCACCTGCGAGCGCGATTCTGGGGGGCCGGCCTCCGGCCGGTCTCCTCCGATGTCGAGTCGCCAGAGCGCCAATCCCGGCGCCCTGCCCGTCGCGCCAAAAAATTCCGAATCGCTGTCAGATCGCGCCCCCGCCAGACCAATACCGATGTGTCGCCTCGCTCGCCGGAGCACGCGCCGTCGGCCTTGCGCGTCTTCGGGCGGCCGCGGCCAACAATGGAGATGGACCATGCGAAGCTGGAAAGGAACGCTCGTTCGAGCAATCGTCCCCGCCCTGTGGCTGTTCAATCCGGCCGGCGTGCTGGGCTTCAGCCCGCTGCGCGACCCCGAATCGGCGACCGACGACACCGTCATCCCGCTGCCGGACAATCGCGTCCAATACTCGCGCCTGACGGTCCGCGGTCGCGGGTCGCCCCCCGACGCCGACTCCGCGCGGGCGGCGACCGACGCGGACTCCGCCACGGCGCTCGATCTGCGCGTCGACGACCGCCAGGCGCTGGAGATCGAATTCATCGGCGCGCCGCGCTGGCTGAACCGCATTTTTGTGCTCAGCTCGGCGGCGTCGTTCGACGTCGACGTGCTTTCGCTCGACGGCGCCTGGCGCCGCTTCGGCAGCGCCGCGCCCGCGGCGGTTGAAGAAACGGTCGTGCTGAGCGGCGACGAGCAGCGCGTTCGCGGCCTGCGCTTCATCCCGCGCGAGGCGTTCGACATCGACGGCGTCGCGCGCCTCTTCGAGATCGAGGCATACCTCGAGCAGTTCGACCCGGACGGCGGCGCGGCGGCCGGCACCGGCGACGACAAGGAGTATTTCTACGAGTGGGTCGAGAACTATCCGACCGGCATCAGCGACCTGTACGACTGCGAGGACGACGCCGAGGGCGTCGGCGAGAAGCTGCCGTCCGATTGGGTCGTCTGGGGCTACTCGAACAGCAGCGCATGGGAGCAGGACTTCAAGCGCACGGACATGGGCGGCACGAACTCGACCTACACCGATTCGGCCGACCTGGTGTACTTCTCCGGTCACGGCACGACCGCGACGGACTCGTATTGGGGATCGACGCTTCGCGCGCTGCTCTTCGCCGACACGAGCTACGACGATTCGACCTGCGTGCCCGGCGACGCGCACGACGCCTGGGGCGACAGCAACGGCGGCGAGATGGAGTGGATGTGCTTCGCCGCCTGCCAGACGATGGTCGATCGAGACTACTGGGCCGCGACCATGCAGGGCTTGCACCTGGTTCTCGGCTGGGAAACCAACATGCTCGACCTCGACATGGGCACCGATTTCGGCCGCTACATGAACGGCACGAGCGTGTGGGATCCGGCCAAGACGATCAAAACGTCGTGGTTCGACGCGGCCGAGGAAACGCACGGCACGGGCTACACCGCGCTGGTGATCGGCGAGTCGTCCTCGATGGGCAGCGACTACGTGTGGGGCGAAGGCTCGGTCGGCAGCGACCCGGTTGATGACGTGTATTACACGTACTGGACGTTCAACACGACCGCGGCGTCGTCGGTCTCGACCGACGTGCCGCCGGGCGACTGGCTCGACTTCCCCGCGCAGGGTCCGGGCGGGATTCCCGTCTCGATCAGCGCCGGCCTTCTGGCCGCCAACGGCACGCAGCCGCAGATGCGCGTGTTCAACACCGTGCCGGTGGCGGTGAACACCGCATACGTTCAGGGAATCCGCGACCGCGTGTGCCAGGGGGCGCAGATGCTGTGCGATGCCGACGTCGGGCCGGACGAAGACCTCTCCGCGTACAACGCGGTGGCCGGGCCGGTCGAGCTGCGCGTGCGCAGCAACACCGGCGCCGTTCACCTGGAGCGCACCGACCTTTGGATGGCGCCGCTGGCGCAGGCGCCGGAGCTGCCCTCGCCGCAGGCCGCGCTGGCGCTGGCCGACGGGCTGCTCGACAGCCTCAACCTGCGCCCGCCCGGCGCGGAGTACGCGGGAGTCGACTTCGCCGCCCAGCACGAGCGCGTCTACGACGGCGACGGCTGGACGGACGTGGAGGAGACCAGCTTCTCAACGGCGATTCGCGTGCATTATCGCCGCGTCGTCGGCCCCGAGCATTACCGCGTCGAAGGCGCCGGCGGCTCGATGACCGTCGCGTTCGGCGACAACGGCGAGTTCCAGCGGCTCTTTCGCGGCGCGTGGCGGCAACTCTCGCCGGCCGCGCTCGTGGACGTCCTTCCGCTGCAATCGATCGTCAATCTGCTGACGCAGCGCGGCGCCGACGCGACCATCGCGGGCATCACGCCGGTCGCGTATCAGATTCGCATCGATGACGCGGCGCTGGGCTATTACGAGAGCGGCAGCGGCGTCCCGCAGACGCAGTTGCGCCCCGTGTACACGCTGCGCACGACGATTACCGAAACGCCGCCGGGCGTGTCGCCGCCGGTGCAGACCGAGTATCTGCTGCACGTGTACGCCGACGCGCTTCCGCCGACGGCGCAGATCCTGGCGCCGGCCGATGGCGCGTGCTTTGCCTCCGGCGCGCAGATCTGCTTTGCCGGGTCGGCGACGGGCGGCGTTCCGCCCTACTCCTATCGCTGGGTGGACGAGCACGACGGCGTGCTGGGCGCCACGGCGACGGTCTGCGCCACGCTCTCCGCGCCGGCGGACCCCGAGCGGGCCGGCATTCCGCGAACGGTCAAGCTGATCGTCCGGGACGCGCGCGGGTCGGTCAGCCGGGCGTTCCTTACGCTCTGCGCCCCGACGCCCGGCGACGTAAACTGCGACGGCGTGGTCGACAATGGCGACATCGACGCGTTCGTGCTGCTGCTGATCGATCCGGCCGCGTACGCGGCGGCCTATCCCGAGTGCGACCCGCGGGCCGGCGACGTGAACGGCGACGGCAGCGTGGACAACGGCGACATCGACGACTTCGTCGATTTGCTGATCCGCGACTAGTGAAATGTCGAATTGCGAATAGCGAATAACGAATTGCGGAACGGCAGCAGCCCTCTGCAATTCGTTATCCGCTATTCGTAATTCGCTATTCTGCCTACGCCTCGAATTCCGTCATCAACTCCGTCAGGCGCTTCAATACGCGATGCTTGGCCACGTAGACCGCGTTTCTTGACATGCCCAATTCCGCCGCCGCCTGGTCCGGCGTGCGACCCTGGCGGACGATCAGCTCGAACGCGCGAAATGTCGGCCCGCCGATCTCGCGCTGCGCCTGCGCCATGGCCGCGTCGAGCGCCGCCTGCTGCCACTCGCGCTCCCAGGCCGCCTCGGCCTCCGGCTCGCCGGGCACGTTCGCCCAGAACGCCGTCTGCTCGTCGGCGGCCGGCGATTCGCCGCGCCGCGCGAGCTTGCGGCGGCGATCGGCGATCTGGCGAAAGGCGATGCCGAAGAGCCAACTGCTGAGCCGCCCCTTGCTGCGGTCGTAGCGCCCGTCGCGATGCGCCTCGGCGAACGCGAGCATGATCTGCTGCACGGCATCCTCGCATTCGGCGTCGGCCAGGCCGTAGCGCCGCGCGAAGCTCAGCAGCGGCGCGCGGAATCGATCGACAAAGCGGGACCACGCCGACGTGTCTCCGAAGTCGCGGAGCTTTTCGAGGATCGTGGTCGTCGTCATCCACTCCATCACGCGCTCCGCATCGCCACGATCCTCGCTCACGATCCATGCGTGCCCGGCGCGGTCGATTGTCGCAGGCGCGGGCGGGAAGCACAGCGCCGGACGTCGGAAATCCGCGCCAGCGCGAAAAAGGAAGGCTTCGCCCGGCTGAAAAAAGGCGCCAGGCTCGCAGCCGCGCGAGATTGTGGCACTTTCCGCAGCGCCGCAGCCCGTCGCGCCGTTACGCCTTCGCGCCGTCGCCGTCGGTCAGCCGCAGGAATACGTCTTCGAGTCGCCCGTCGAGCGCCGCCTGCGAGCGCAGGTCGGCCAGCGTGCCCAGCGCGATCAGCCGGCCGGAGAGAATGATGCCGATGCGGTCGGCGACCTGCTCGACGATGTCGAGCGTGTGCGTGCTCATGAAGACGGTTCCGCCGGCGCTGGCGATTTCGCGGAAGATCGTCTTGATCACGCGCATCGTGCGCGGGTCGAGCCCGACCATCGGCTCGTCCACGACGAGAAGCTGCGGGTCATGCACCAGCGCCGCCGCCAGGGCGACTTTCTGCTTCATGCCGTGGCTGTACGTCTCGCAGAGCTGATCGAGAATTTCCGTCATCGCCATGCGCTCGGCCAGCGCTTCGAGGCGGGCGGCCGCCACGTCGGCCGGCACGCCGTACATCGTGCGCGAAAACTCGATGAACTCGCGCCCGGTCAGCTTGTCGTAGATGAACGGCTGGTCCGGGACGTACGCGATGCGGCGCTTGGCCTCGCGCCCGTTGGCGATCATGTCGTGGCCGCAGACCCGCACCGCCCCGCTGCGCGGGCGAAGCAGGCCGGTCGTGATCTTGAGCGTGGTGGTCTTGCCCGCGCCGTTGGGGCCGAGAAACGCGAACACTTCGCCGGAATAGAGCGCGAGGTTGAGGTCGCGCACGGCCTCGGTCTGCCCGTAGGACTTGCTGACGCTTTCGAGTTGGACGATGAGTTCGCGGTTCATTGAGATCGTCGCGCGGCGCAGGCCGCGCTGACGGGTAGTCTACTCACTCGCCCGCGTCCGTGGAACCGTCGTCGCCGACGCGCGCCCGGGCCTCGCGCCAGGCGGCCTCGTCGTACGGCTCGTCGAGCAGCACAAGCCGGCCCAGCAGCGGCACAACCACCTCCGTGCGCAGCACCGTGCCATCGGCCGCGACCCAGGCGGTCGCGTTGGCGCTCTGAACGACGAACGCCTCCACGCTGCCGGTCACGAGCGCGAGCCGCTCGACGCCGACCACGCGAACCAGCTCGCTGTCCAGCTCCGGCGCCGCCGAGGCGTCGTCGTGGAACAGCACCGCCAGCGGATCGAGCAGCTTTACGCGCCAGGTTCGCCCGACGTACAGATCGTGCAGCCGGTCAAACGGCCGGATCACGTCTCCGACGGCGCGCGGGACGAACGAGTCGAGGCTGAACTGCCCCGTGTGCGGGCCGGCGCGCCACGTGCAGGGAAAATCGTCGGACGGCAGCACGCTGCCGCGCAGCTCGACGGGAAAGCCAAGCCCGATCACGCGGAAATCGAGGCTGTCGAGGCGCGGATCGCGATTCGCCGGACGCGGCGCGTCCTTGTCGCCCGGGCCGGTCGCCGCGGGCGCGCGCGACTCGCCGAAGGGCTGTGTGGCGATTCCGCCGGTTCCGTAGCCGGGCAGCAGAAACGTCAGCTCGGTTTCGATGCGAATGCGGGGCGTCGTATGGCCGGTGGGCAGCGTCAGCGGCTCGAGCAGCGTCGTCTGGGAAGTCGTGACGATCTCGCCGCCGCGCTGCGAGCGCGTCCAGCTCCGCCCGAGCGGCCGACCCTGGCTGTCATAGATCGCCACCTGCGTCAGGCGCGGACGGCCGTATTCGACGAACAGGGCGTCCGGGGGCGGCGCGTCGCCGGCGAACCAGGCGGGCAGAACGTCGCGCACCATGACCGCCGTGTTGGCGAGCAGCATGAGCGCGAGCAGGAAGATGCCGATCCAGCGATTGGTCACGCGAGTCCGTCCTTGTCGACCGAGCGTAGTCTAGCCGCGCGCGGGCCGAAAGCCGACGGCGACGTGCGGGATGGCGCCCACGCCCTTCGCTGCGCCCGCTTACCCCGGCACGCGGACGGCGGCGCCCGCGTCCACTCTCGCCGACTCCACGTGCCCGGTGATGACGTGCCCGTCGCGCTCGATCAAAACGTGCATGTGCGCGCTGGATCCGTGGTGCGTCATCTCGCCCTCGCGGCCGTTGGCGTAAATGCCGACCAGCCGCGCTTTCGCCGGCGCGCCGAGCCGCAGGCGCCACGGAGCGGTCGGGCCGGACTCGCCGCCGCCGGCCATCGGGCACTCTCCGTTGATCACGTGCACGTCGAGCGCGCTCAGATCGCCCTCGATGACGAACGGAAACGGCTGCGCGACGTCGATTCCGCTCGCGGCCGCGATGTCGCGCACGGCCTGCTCCAGCTCGGCGTCGGCCGCGGCATGATCGAGCGGCGCGGTTCGCCAGCGGGCGACGCTCGTCAGCGTGAGCAGCGTCGCCTGATCGTCGGGTTCCGGCGGCCCGGAGCGCAGCACGCCGTCGCGAACTCGCGAGACGACCGCCTGTCCGTCGAGAATCGTCACTTCGCCGCTGAGGCCGGCCAGCGCCCCGACGCCGAACGCGTGCGGCTTGCTCAGGGCGCGCGTGAGGGCGATTCGCGGCTCGGATTTTCCCTCGCGCAGAACGGCGCGCATGCCGCCGAATTGCTCGACCGCCGCGCGATCCGCCGCACAGCCGGCAACGGAGGCGGGAATGCAAACGGCGAATAGAAGCATCCGCGCAAGGCTGATCATGTTTCGCATGAGCGGAGTGTAGCACGGGCGGGCGATACGCCGGCGCCGCGCGAGATCGATTCACCGCGCTATTGCTTCAGGTCGAAAGACGCTGTGGCCCGCTTGCCGTCCTTGCCCTCGATTTCCACCCACAGCTTCGCGCCGGCCAGCAGCGGGTCGGGCAGTTCCACGTGCGTGTGCCACTTGCCGTCCTCGACCTCCGCCTTGGCCTTGATCGCCCCCTTCGCGTCCTCAGCGCCGATCCAGAAGCGCACCGCGGCGGCGTCCCCGAGGCCGCCGTCGATCCACACGTCGATCGGCGCGTCGCCGCCCGCCTTCAACTCGCCGGCGTCGCGCGCGGCCTTGATGGTCATGCCGCCGACCGTCGCGGCGCCGAGTTCGATCGACGCGCCGCCGTGCGCGTCGTGCTTGCCGCCGCCGCTGTGCTCGTCGACTTTCGCGCCGCTCGCCGGCGGCGCGGCCGGCTTGGCGGAGTCCGGTTTGCGCTTGCAGCCGGCAAGCGCGATCGTCAGCAGCATCGAAGCAATGATGATTGTGCGCATCGAAATCAGCTCCTTTCGAGATCGGGGTTGGCGCGGCGACGCAGCACGGCGCTCGCGAGCCGGCCGAGCGCGCCGCGACGATCGGACGAAATTCGCAGGCCGAACACAAGCGAGTAGCCGGCCGGCACGACGACGAGGTTGAGAAACGTGGACGTAATCAGCCCGCCAAGCACGACGATCGCCAGCGGAGCGAGCAGCTCGCTGCCCGGCTCGCCCTTCGCCAGCGCGAGCGGCACAAGCCCCAGCGCCGCGCACAGCGCGGTCATCAGGATGGGCGCCAACCGCTCCATCGACCCCTGCACGATCGCCTCGTCGAGCGGCTTGCCATCGACCTGCAGGACGTGCTGATAGTGATTGACCAGCAGGAGGCCGTTGCGGACGGCGATGCCGAAGAGCGTAATGAAGCCGACCAGGCTGGCGATCGAGATCACCGGCGCCTCGTACATCGCGCGCGACAGGCCGAGCAGCGACAGCGTGTTGGCGACGGGGTGCGCCGCTTCGGTGAGGTAGATCGCGACGATCCCGCCGATGATCGACAGCGGCAGATTGATCATGACGAGCACGGCGGCCCGCAGCGAACCGGTGCAAAGCTGCAACAGCACCAGCATGCCGACGATCACGCCGAGGCCCGCGAGAAGGATGGTCTGCGACGCGGACTGCTGTGCCTCGAACTGGCCGCCGTAATGTGCCGTGTAGCCCGCCCGCCGGACGATCGGATCCACGCTCGCGCGCACCTGCTGCACGAGTTGCCCGAGGTTGTAGCCCTCGGCGACGTTGCACGAGATCAGCGCCTTGCGTTGCGCGTTTTCCCGCGCGATCAGGTTGGGCGTGCGCTCGGGGCCGAGATCGGCGATTTCCTCCAGCCGCACCGTCGCTCCGCCGACGCCGCGCAGCCGCAGCCCGCGAAGCTGGTCGATGCTCTCGCGCTCCTCCGGCGCCAGCCGCACGACGATGTCATACCGGCGCACGCCCTGGTTCACGACCGCCACGACTTCGCCGTAGATGGCCTGCTGCACCTGCTCGGCCGCGGCGGCGGGCGTGAGGCCGGCGGCGGCGAGATCCTGATGGCGATAGCGGATCGGCAGGGAAGTAACCGTGACCTCGCGATTGGCCGCCACGTCGCGCGCGCCGGGCAGCGGCCGCAGCGCCGTCTCGATTTCGCGCGCCACCTGGCGCAGCTTGTTGAGATCATCCCCAAAAACGCTGATGGCGATGGCCGCCGGCGTGCCCGAGAGGATGTGCGACAGGCGATGCTCGATCGGCTGGCCGATCATCGTCGTGACGCCGGGAACGTTGGCGAGCACGCCGTCGATCTGCCGCCGCATGCGCTCCGTCGACGCGCCGGGGTTGACCGTGACTTCGATCTCCGAGCTGCTGGGCGGTTCGGCGTGCTCGTCTCGTTCCGCGCGGCCGGTGCGGCGCGTGACGCTGCGCACGTCGTCGAGCTGCGCCAGGCGCGCTTCGATGCCGCGGGCCATGCGGTCGCTCTCGGCCAGCGACGTCCCCGGCGGCGCGAAGAGAAACACCGTGAACGTGCCCTCGTTGAACGACGGCAGAAAGCTCGTGCCGAACGTGCTGCCAAGCCACAGCGCCAGGACGGTCACGACCGCGGCGCCGCCCAGCACGAAACCGCGATGGCGGACGGACCAGCGCAGCGACGGCTCATAGCGCCGCTTGAGCCAGCGGACGAGCATTCCGTCGGCGTGCCGAGCGCCGCCCAGCCGGCCGCGCAGCAGCAGGCTGCACAGCGCGGGCGTGAGCGTGACGGCTACGAGCAGCGACGCGAGAATCGACACGATGTACGTGATTCCCAGCGGCCGGAAGAAACGGCCCTCCAGCCCGGCCAGGAAGAGCAGCGGGACGAAGACCATCACGATGATGATGGTCGCATAGAGCATCGCGCCGAGAATTTCCGTGCTGGCGCCGTAGATGACGTCGAGGTACGGGCGGCGCTGCGGCTCGGGGCGGGCGCGCTCCTCGCGCAACCGGCGAAACACGTTTTCGACGTAGATGATCGCGTCGTCGACGAGCACGCCGACGGCGACGGCCAATCCGCCGAGCGTCATGACGTTGATCGTCAGGCCGAACCACCACAGCACCGTCAGCGCGACGGCCAGCGAGATCGGCAGCGCGGTCAGCGTGATGAGCGTCGTTCGAAAATTCATCAGGAACAGCACGAGAATCACGGCCACGATGATCGTGGCCTCCTGAAGAACCTTCACCACGTTGTCGATCGAGCGCTGGATGAAATCCGCCTGCCGGAAGACGTTTCGATTGAGAACGACGCCGGCCGGCAGCGCCTTTTCCGCCTCGTCGAGGACGCGATCGACCTCCCGCGAAAGCGAAAGCGTGTTGGTCCCGGGCGATTTCTGCACCGTCAGGACGACGGCCGGAACGGCGCGATCGGCGGCCGTGCCGCGCCGAGGGGCCGGCCCGAGCGCGACGTCGGCGACCTGGCCGATCAAAACCGGCGCGCCGTGGTCGAACTTGATGATGGTGTTGCGGATGTCGTCGACGCCCTGCACGCGGGCGGTCTGGCGCACGGGCAATTCGAGCCGATCGACGCTGGGAAGATAGCCGGCGCTGGCGGCGCTGTGCGCCGCGCGGGCGGCTTCGACGACGTCCTGCGTGGTCAGGCGATAGAGCGCCAGGCGATCCTGATGGACGTGGACCTGATACTCGGGCAGCTCGCCGCCGATCGCGACGACCTGCGCGATGCCGGGAACGGCGAGCAGGCGGTTTCGCAGGTCATACTCGGCGAAGGCGCGCAGGTCCATCGGGCTGACCGGCGACACGCCCGCGCTGCCGGGCGGAGAGGAGAGCGCCAGGAGCATGATCTCGCCCGTAATGGACGTAACCGGCGTGATCTCCGCGTGCGCGTCCGCCGGCAGCGACTCGCGGACGGCGGCCAGCCGCTCGGACACGAGCTGGCGCGCCCGGTAAATCTCCTCGCCCCAGTCGAACTCGACCCAAACGATCGACAGGCCGATCGCGCTGGAGCTGCGCACGCGGCGAACGCCCGGCAGCCCGTTCACCGACGTCTCGATCGGAAACGTGACGTATTGCTCGACTTCGTCCGCGGCCAGCCCGCCGGACTCGGTGAGGATCACGACGGTCGGCGCGTTGAGCTCCGGAAAGACGTCGATTGGCATGCGCGGAATCTGAAACGCCGCGAACGCCAGCAGCATTCCGGACAGCATCACGACCAGCCCCGGATAGCGCAGCGCGAAGGCGATCAGTCGGCTCAGGGCGCCGCCGCCGGACTCCGCGCCCGGCACTTGCGAAGGCGTCATTTCCCGTCCTCCCCGGCGTGAAACGTGCCGTCGGAGTGAAAGTGGCCGCCCTTCTCGACGGAGCCCGACGACGCGATCATGAGCTGATACACGCCGTCGAGCACCACCTCGTCGCCTTCGCGCAAGCCGCTCCGCACCGCCACCCAGCGGCCGTCGTTGATGCCCAGGTCGGCCGCCAGGCGAATTACCTCGTCCGGGTTGCGCGGGTCGCGGCGGAAGAAGATCTTGTCGAGTCCGTCCTGAATGACGCACGACAGCGGGATCGCCAGCTCGCTCTGGCCGCCGTCGACGGCGATCTCGAGATGGGCGCTTACGCCCGCCCGCGCCCACGCGGCGAGCCGCGCGGGCGCTGCGATCAGCTCGACCGTGCGCTCCTGCGGGTCGGCGACCAGGCCGAGCCGCAGCGTCGCGTCCATAGCGTCCTGCAGCGCCATCGAGCCGCCCTTGGGCGGGACGATTCTCGCCGGCAGGCCGTCGCGCAGGCGCGAAAGATCGCTCTGCAAGCCCATCGCGCGGAATCGCAGGCGCTCGGGCTCGATGGTGCGAAATACCAGGCTTCCGGACGACGCCCATGCGCCGCTCGTCAGCTCGAGCGACTCCACCACGCCCGGCGCGGCGGCGCGCACTTCGATCTCGCGGATGGCGTGCCACGCCGGCGCGGGCTGCGAGGCGGGCGCGTCGGGCGAGTCCAGATCCATCAGGCGGTGCGAATCGGGATCGAACGGCGCGCTCAGGCTGCGCTCGTCCGTGCCCAGCAGCGTGGCCGCGGTGGAGAGCAGCAGGCGAAAGCGGGCGTGCGCCGCGTCGTGCTGCGCCCCGGACTCCGCGCCGGAGGCCTGAAGCTCGGCTTCCTGTTCGAGCACCTCGGCCAGCTCGGCCCGCTGCATGGCGAGCGTGTTCTGCGCGACGGTGAATTCCTCGCCGGTGACGACGCCGCTGGAGCGCGAGCGATCCAGTTCCTCGACGCGCTTCTCCCAGAGCGCCACCGTGACGCGCAAGCTCTCTTCGTGGTTCCGGTGCGCGTCCAGCAGCATCGGCAGCGACGCGACGCGCGCCTCGGTCTGGCGGATCATCGATTCGGCCTCGGTGAGCCGGGCTTGCAACTCCTGCCACTCTGGCGAAATCAGGCGATAGAGCGGCGCGCCGGGCTCTACGCGGTCGAACTGGCGGACGAGCAGCTCGACCCGGCCCGACAGCATGGTGCGGTATTCCCGCCGCGCTTCGGGCTGAAGCTCGAACTGCCCGGGCACGCGGATCGTCTGCGCGACGGAGCGCGACTCCACTCGTGCAAACGTGACGCCCAGGTTGCGCCGGACCGTTTCGGGAACGGCAATTCGGTTCGTCGGCGCGGGCGCCTCGTGACCCGGTTCGCCTCCGCCGCCGCTCGGCACGTCGTCTGCCGAATCGCGCCGGCAACCGGCCGCCGCAACAAGGGCGGCAGCAAGAGAAACTCGCAAAACAAGCGCAACGATGCGCGGTCCAATCATGGCTTCACCTCCGATTCCACCGGCGCGGGCGCTGCGGCCTCCGGCGCGTCTTCTTTGTGCAGCGCGCCATCGACGGGCCGACCGACGGCGCGCTCCAGCTCCGTCAGCGACACGGCGCCCTCGCGCAGCGCGTCGACGTAGCGCCGCCGGGCAGTCAGAAGCGCCTTCTGCGACTCCAGCACGGCCAGCAACGAAAGCTTGCCGGCCCGGTACGCCTGGCGAGAAAGATCGAGATTGGTCTGAACGAGCGGCAGGAACTGATCGCGGTAGTACGCGGCCACGTCCCAGGCTGTGCGGGCGCGCCGCCCGGCCGCGCGCGCATCCTGCGCGATTTCGAGCCGCAGCGCCTCGCGGCGCGCAAGCGCTGCCTCGTAGAGCAGTTCGGCCCGCGCGATCTGCGCCTGGTTCTGGTCGAAGATGGGGAGTTCGAGTGACAGCGTCGGGCCGAGCACCGTGTCGGTGGGCAGCTTCTCGCGCGGACGAAGCGACGGCGCCGCGAGTTGCCCGGCTTCGGCCGAACTCCACAATGTGTCGGCGAGCCACGGGCGATCGCCGCGCCGGCCGCGCTCCCCGCGCTCGAAGCTCAGCCCCAGCTCGACGTCGGAAACAACGCTCAATCGCTCCTGCTCGACGCGTGCGGCCGCCGCCTCGACAGCGTAGCCGGCGGCGAGAAGATCGAGGCGGCTGCGTTCGGCGGCTGCGACGAGCGCCTCTTCGGCAAGCGGCAGCGCGGGCGGGTCGGGCAGCCGGTCCGCGAGCCGCAACTCGTCGGGCGGAATCCGCAGGCCGAGCAGCACGGCCAGCCGGCGGCGCGCGTCGAACGCGGCGAGGCTGGACTCGCGCAGGTCGATTTCCGTCTGCATGAATTCCGTCCGCGCGAGGTTTACGTCGATCTCGTTGCCGACGCCGGCCGATTGGCGCGCCAGGGCCGCGTCGAGCAGTTGCTGTGCGACGTCCCGATTTTCGCGGGCGATCTCGCGCTCGCGGTCTGCCGCCGCGGCATGGAAGTAGGCGGCGCGCGTGTCGAGCGCCGCAGCGCCGATCTCGCGCGCCACTTCGAGCACTTCGCGCTGCAATTCCCCCAGCGCGGCGCGCTTCCGCGCCGGAATCAGCCACAGGTCGGCGACGTTTTGTGCCGCGGACAGCTCGAGATTGCTTAGCCCGCCGCCATCCGGTAGCCGCAGGGACAGCGACAGGCCGGGATTCTGAAACAACCCCGCCTGCACCACGTCCGCACGTGCCACGCCGACACGCAGATACGCGGCGCGCACGCGCGGATTGTTCAGCAGGCAGACCTGAAGCGCCCCATCCGCCGTCAGCCCGCCGGCCAGCCGCTCATTCACCCACGCATTTGCCGACGCCGCGTCCTCCGGCAATTCCAGCGCAGCATCACCCACGGCCTCCGCCACGTGCTGCGCGACGCGGCGATAGTCCGGCCGCGGATCCACCGCCGCGCACCCGGCGAGGGACAAGGAAAGGGATGCGGCCAGAGCCGCCGCGAAACATGCGTTGCGCATGCGCGTACTCGCTTTGCAAATGAATTCTGCTGGTAAACGCAGTGGCCCGAAGTCGAATCGCAAGACGGCCGCGCAATCAGCGTCGCGTGGCGACGCATTCGCCCAAACAGAGCGCGCGGCGACGGATTGGCAGGATCAGATCAGCAGAGGGGCAGTGCGGGTGCAGGATCGCGGCCCGATCGCAACGGCCGCTTCGACGGGTGCGCTCAAGTTCCGCTCGTCGGCGGTCGTGAGCGTGGCATGCAAGGACGCGCTCGCGCCGGCCGGCGCGAGGGCCGGAACCTGCAACGTTCCGCGCGGAATCGTGCCGCCAGCGCAAAGGCAACTATGCTCGCCGTGCGGTGCGGGCTGGCCGTCGTGATCGTGCGACGGGTGAGAACCGCCGCAGCGATCGTGTCCATCGCCCTCATGCGTGGCGTGCGCGTCGTGCTCGCCGGCGGGCATCGCATCCGCCGAATGCGCGGTGCAGAGCGCCGGGCAAAGCACGGTCATGATGCAGATGAAGATGGACAGTTGCCGCCAACACATGACAGAGAGGATATCGGCGAAACGGGACTTGTCCAGTACGGAATCGCGCCCGCGGGCGGCGGATCGGGCGTGACAGCACTGGGGGCAGATGCTGCGTGCAATTACCGGACCGCCGCGCGCCGCCGCGCAGTGCCGAACCTTGAAGCGCGCCGACCAAGCGGCTAGACTTCCTTTCAACGTGCCGAGATTCATGCTCATCACCGCGATCTGGTCGCTCGTGGCCGCGCCGGCCTTGTGCCGGACGGACGCGCTGACGGCGTGCTGCGCGCATGACGCGGCGCCGCCGTCGCAGGCGCAAGCGCAGGCGGTCGCGACGGACTGCTGCCCGTGCGACCAGCCGTCGCCGACCGACGAGCCGACGGCGCCGGCGCCTCCGCCGCGGCAATGCGGCTCGTGTGCTGATGTCTGCCGCGGCGCCGCCAAGCCTGATCGCGCATTCGCTGAGTTGGCCGCGCAGACGCATACCTGGGCGGAAGTTTCGAGCATTCACCCGATGCGCCTCACGCTGCCCGTCGCCGACGCGCAGCAGCCGCCCAACCCGGCGGAGTCGTTCCCGCCAATTTACGGATCCGTCCTGCCATTGCTCATTTGAGCCCTTCCGCGCGCGCCGGCTGACTCGTTGCAGGTGCTGCGTTCCCTCTCAATCGTGAAGATCGATGCCAACCAAAGTCGCTCTGCGCTCACATGCCACGAGCGCAGCGACCCATGTATGCGGATGGATTTCAGAACTGCTCCGGAGAGCCTTCATGCTTCTCAGGCGTACCGAATACTTGCTTCTCTGCGTCGCCATCGCCGGGACCGCCGCCGGCTGCGACCGGCCCACGTCGCCCAAGTCCGGGGAAAATTCGAGTCGGCGCGCCGTCGCCGCGTCGAGCGGTCAGCCGGCGTTCGGGCCGGACACAAGCCCGGTGAAGCCGATACTCGACGACGGCTGGTGCGGCGGACACGGAGTGCCCGAGTCGGTCTGCACGCGCTGCAACGACGCGCTGATTCCCGAATTTCAGAAGGCGGGCGATTGGTGCAAAGAACACGAATTGCCCGAGACACAATGCACAAAGTGCCATCCCGACGTGGCGCCGCTCTGGGCGGCGCTCAATCCCGCGAAAAAGGCGACCGCCCAGTCGAGCGAACCGCCCGCAAACCCGGCGCCCGCCCCCGCCGCCGCGCCCGTCGAACGCGAGCAGTGGTGTTTCGAGCACGGCGTCACGCGGGACGCCTGCACGCGCTGCGACGCGAGTCTCATCGCGAAATTTAAGGCGGCGCACGATTGGTGCGGCGAGCACGGCGTGCCCGAATCGCAGTGCGTGCTCTGTAACCCCGCGGCGCGCGAAAAATGGGAGGCGCTGCGGCCGCGCTCCGCCGCGCCCGCCGCAACGGTGCAGGACTCCGTCGTCACCGTCGAGCACAACGGCCAGCGCCGGTCGAGCGCGGAAAACGACCCGCTCTGCCCGATCGAGAGTTCGGTGATTCGCTTTCGCGACGCGAGCGTCGCGCGGCAGGCCGGCATCGAAGTGACGACTGTGCGGCCGCGGCGCATCTCGGCGGCGATCGAGGTCTCGGCCGAGACCGAGTATGACGCGACGCGCGTGACGCGCGTGACGCCGCGCGTGAGCGGCGTGGTGCGCGCGGTGAATGCGACGGCTGGGCAGGTCGTGCAGACCGGCGACGTGCTCGCGCTGCTCGACAGCGCTGTGCTGGGCGAGGCCCGCAGCCAGCTCATCGAGCGCCGCCAGGACTTCCGCGTCGCCGAGAGCGAGCAGCAGCGCGTGCAGGCGGTCGGGGATGGCATGGAGCGTCTGCTGGCGGCGGCCACGCCGACCGCGACCGCCGGCGAGGTGCGCGAGCGGCTGGAGGGCGTGCCGGTCGGCGAGCCGAAAGCGCGGCTGCTGCGCGCCCATGCGAACCTCCTGTTCGCGAAGGCCCAATCCGCCCGCGAGGCACAGCTCTTCGCCGACAAGGTCAACGCGGAGAAGGACGTGCAGGCGGCCGAGGCCGCACTGGCCGCCGCCGAGGCGGAGTTTTTCGCGCTGCGCGAAGAGCTGGCCTTTGCGCGGCAGCGCGAGCAGATCGCGGCGGAGCGCGGGCTGGCCGTCGCGCGCAGCGCGCTGGAAACCGCGGAGCGCCGGCTGCACATCCTCGGGCTGAGCGACGCGCAGGTCGCCGCGATCGGAGGAGACTCAGACGAGACGCTTCTGCAATACGAAGTGCGCAGCCCCGCCGCCGGTCGCATCGTCGATCGTCGCGTTTCGGCCGGCGAAGCGGTGGACGTGGCCGATCCGCTTTTCGTAATCGCGGATACGTCGAGTGTCTGGCTGTCGGCCAGCGTCTACGAGCGCGACGCGCCCGCGCTGCGCGAGGGGCAGGCTGTGCTGTTTACGGTGGACGGCCTGCCGGGCGAGGCGTTCGACGGGAGATTGAATTGGATCAGCGCCGAGGTGGACGACAAGACGCGGATGGTGACGGTCCGCGCAGACCTGCCGAACCCGGATGGCGCGCTGCGCGCGCACATGTTCGGCCGGGCGCGCATCATCCTGCGCGACAGCGCCGAGGCGCTGTGCATTCCCACCGAAGCGGTGCAAACCGACGGCTGCTGCCGGCTCGCGTTTGTGCGCGAGGCGGACGACCGGTTTGTGCCGCGCAAGGTGCGGCTGGGCGCCAGCGCGAACGGATACGCCGAGGTGCTCAGCGGCCTGCGCGAAGGCGAGACCATCGCGTCGGCGGGGACGTTTCTGCTGAAGACGGAAATTCTCAAGGGCAGCATCGGCGCGGGCTGCTGCGACGTGGACCCAGGCAGGTAGGCCGACATGCTGAACGCCATCATCACGTGGTCGCTGCGTCATCGGTTTCTCGTCATCGCGCTCACTGTCGCGACGGCGATCGGCGGCGCTTTCTCCGTCGCGCACCTGCCGGTCGATGCGTTCCCCGACACGACGCCCGTGCAGGTGCAGATCAACACGGTCGCGCCGGCGTTCAGCCCGCTCGAAATCGAGCAGCAGATCACGTTTCCGGTCGAGCAGGCGATCAGCGGGCTCAAGGGATTGGCGGAAGTCCGCTCCATCTCCAAATTCGGGCTGTCGCAGGTCACCGCGATCTTCGAGGACGGCACGAACATCTACTTCGCCCGCCAGCTCGTCAACGAGCGCCTCGGCACGGTCGAGCTGCCGGACGGCATGCCCCGGCCGGCGATGGGTCCGGTCGCGACCGGCCTGGGCGAGGTGTATCACTATGTCCTCACCAGCTCCGTGCAAAGCCTGACCGAGCTGCGCAGCATTCAGGACTGGATCATCAAGCCCCAGCTACGCAGCGCGGCGGGCGTGGCGGAGGTGAACAGTTGGGGCGGTCTGGAGCGACAATATCAGGTCGTCGTCGAGCCCGAGAAACTGCTGAAGCACGGCCTGACGCTGCTCGACGTGTTCGAGGCGCTGCGCCGCAACAACCTGAACGTCGGCGGCGGAAGCATCACCCGCGCCGGCGGACTGCTGCTGGTGCAGGGCGTCGGGATGATCTCCACGCTCGAACAGGTCGGCGACGTGGTGATCGAGGCGCGCGACGGACGGCCCGTTTTCGTGCGCGACGTGGGCGCGCTCGTCGACGGCCACGAGCTGCGCCGCGGCGCGGTGACGTACGGCGGACAGGGCGACGCGGTGCTCGGCCTGGGTTTCATGCTCATGGGCGAAAACACGCGCGACGTGACGCAGCGCCTGAAGGAGCGGATCGAGCAGGCCCGCGCGAGCCTGCCCGACGGCGTGCAGCTCACGCCCGTCTACGATCGCACCGAACTGGTCGATCACGTCTTGAGCACGGTCCGCACCAACCTGCTCGAAGGGGCGATTCTCGTCGTCGCCGTGCTGTTCCTGTTCCTCGGCAGCCTGCGGGCCGGGTTGATCGTCGCGCTGGCCATCCCCGTGTCGATGCTCTTCGCGGCGAACTGCATGTTGCAGGCCGGCGTCGCGGGCAGCCTGATGAGCCTCGGCGCGATCGACTTCGGCCTGATCGTCGACAGCTCCGTCATTCAAATCGAAAACAGCATGCGCCGGCTGGCCCGCAATACCGGCGGCCGCGCCACGCTCGACGTCGTCCGCGACGCGGCGATCGAGGTGCGCCGCCCGACGATGTTCGGCGAGCTGATCATCCTGAG
>CAZHIE010000069.1:13952-20502 GCA_964532435.1 uncultured Planctomycetales bacterium | reverse complement strand
GCGCGGGCCGCTACATGGCGCGGAGACCCGCGTGGGGACACGCGGGCTCGGAAGGCGCGAAGGCCCGCGTGGGGAGACGCGGGCTCGGCTATTGCGCGCCGTGGCCTGGGGTGCGCGCGTAGATCAGCCAATAGGCGACCGGCACGACGAGTACCGTAAACAGCGTGGACGCCAGCAGCCCGAAGATCAGCGCCCACGCCAGGCCGGAGAAGATCGGGTCGGCCGTGATCGGGATCGACGAAAGCATGGCCGCGCCGGCGGTCAGCAGGATCGGGCGGAGGCGCACGACGACGCTCGCGACGAGCGCGTCGATCAATCCGCGGCCTTCGCGCAGCGCGAGATGGATGAAGTCGATCAGGATGATCGAGTTTCGCGTGACGATGCCGGAAAGCGCGATCATGCCGATCATCGCGGTGGCGGTGAAATTGACCGGATCGGCGTAGCCGGCGACGGATCCGCCGCTCGCCATATTCAGAATCCAGAAACCGGGCATGACGCCGAGGATGGTGAGCGGAATCGCGAGCATGATGACGAGCGGAACGACGAACGACCCGGTCTGCGTGACGAGCAGGATGTAGATTCCGACCATTGCCGCCGCGAACGCTAGACCGAGGTCGCGGAAGACGTCGATCGTGATGTTCCACTCGCCCTCGCCCGCGAAGTCGACGCGCATCCCCTGCGGCAAGGCCCACGCCACTCCGCCGCCGCGGCGCAGGAAGCTGCGCCCGCGGACGGGCGCGGGCTCGCGGCTCGAAACCCAGCCTTGTACGGCGTCCGCCGGGCCGCGCGCGACCCGATCGGACTGCACGTCGAGGACGACTTCCGGCGGCGTGCGGCCGATGGTCTCGGCGAAGACGTATACGACGCGCTCCAGGTTTTTGTGATAGATGGTCTGGTCCACGCGCGCCTCGCGCCACGCGCCGAGTTCGGCCAGGGGGACGAGCTGTCCGGACGCGCCGCGCACGCGAAGCTGCGCGAGATCGGCCACGTGGGAGCGCTCGGCGCGCGGCAGGCGCAGCACAATGTGCAGCGGCTGGCGCTCCGACGGGATGCGCAACGTCTCGACGGTCGCGCCGGCAAGACCGATCTGCACCGTTTCGGCGACGTCGGCGACGGCGATGCCGCTGAGGGCGGCCTTTTCCTTGTCGGTTTCGAAAAGAAACTTGCGACTGGGGGCTTCGAGCACGTCATCGACTTCGCGGACGCCGGGCTCGACGGTCAGTCGGCGCGCGACGGTCGTCGCGGCGTCGGCGAGCTGCGCGTAGGTCTGATCGGGCGAGCCGTAGACTTCGGCGACGATCGCGGAGATGACGGGCGGGCCGGGCGGCGTCTCGACGAGTTTCAGCCGAGCGCCGCATTCGGCGGCGATTTGCGTCAGCTCGTCGCGCACGCGCAACCCGACGGCGTGGCTCTGCTGCGCACGGCTCTTGCGATCGACGAGATTCACCTGAATCTGCGCCTGATGCGGCGCGGAGCGCAGGTAGTAATGCCGCACGAGGCCGTTGAAGTCCATCGGCGCGGCGACACCGACGTAGGCCACGAAATCGACCACTTCGGGCACGCGGGCCAGGCGCGCTTCGAGGCGCCGCACGCCGGCGTCGGCGCGCTCGAGCGTCGTCCCCTCGTCGAAATCGAGCACGAGGAGCAGCTCATTCTTGTTGTCATAGGGCAGCATTTTGAGCGGAACCTGGCGCAGCGCGGCCAGCGCGACCGCGGCGACCGTCAGCAGCGCGACCAATCCCAGAAAAGCCAGCGCGCGGCCGCGCGAGGCGAGCAGCGCGACGAGAATCGGCCGCAGCGTGCGTTCGAGCGCGCCGCCGGCGGAATCGGAGTGGCCGGCGTGGTCGGCGCGGCGCGCCCGGCCGAGCAGGTAGTACGAAAGCCAGGGCGTGATGGTGAACGCGACGACCATCGACATCAGCATCGTGACGGGCACATTGAGCGCCATGGGCCGCATGTACGGCCCCATCATCCCGGTGATGAAGAACATCGGCAGGAACGAGAAGATGACGGCGAGCGTCGCGTTGATGAGCGGGGGACGGATTTCGGCGACGGCTTCGAGCACGATCGACCGCGTCGCCCGCCGCCGCAGGGCGAAGTGGCGCGCGATGTTCTCGACGTCGACGATCGGGTCGTCCACGAGCAGGCCGAGCGACAGGATGAGCGCGAAGAGCGTGACGCGATTGATCGTGAAGCCCAGCAGCAGATTGACCGCCAGCGTCAGGCCGAAGACCACCGGCACCGCGATGGCGACGACCAGCGCGGCGCGCCAGCCGAGCCCGAGCGTGAGCAGCGCCACGACGATCACGACCGCGACGGCCAGGCTTTCGACCAGCTCGTTGACTTTGGCATCGGCCGTAACGCCGTAATCGCGCGTGACGACGCACTCGACGTCGCCGGGCAGCACGTCGCGGCGCAGCGCCTCGACGGCGGTGGAGACGCGCCGCGCGACGGTCACCGCGTTTGCGCCTTTCTTTTTGGCGATCGCGACGGTGACGGCCGGCTGGGCTGAGTCGCCGACGGCGGACGCGGCTTTCTGGTCCGGCGCAGCCGGTCCCCAGCCGTGTCGAACATAGCTGGTCGCCTCGGCCGCGCCGTCGATGACGCGGGCGACCGTTTTCAGATAAACCGGACGGCTGTCGGAAGCGGCGACGACGAGTTCGCCTAGCTCTCGCGGAGTGCGAAAGGCCGAGCCGACATCGACCGTCACGGCGCGATCGTCGCGCGTGAAGCTTCCGGCCGTCACAGTTACGCCGGCTGCGCGGATGGCGCGCTGCACGTCGAGCGGGGCGAGGTTGTGCGCCTGAAGCGCCGCGGCGTCGAGGTAAACGTGGACGGCGCGCGGCCGGCCGCCGACCACGTAGCAGCGGGACACGTCGGGGAGGGCGGCGAGGCGCTCGGCTGCTTCCTCGCCAACGCGGCGCAGGACGTAATCGTCGGCCCGCGCGCTGGTGAAGGTGAGCGCCACAATGGGCACGTCGTCGATCTCGACGGGCTTGACGACCCAGCCGTCCACGCCCGGCGGCACGATGTCGACGTTTTCGTTGACCTTCTTGAAGAGCTTGACGAGGCTGCGCTCGCGGTCCTGCCCGACGAAGAAGCGTACGGTGATGATCGCCTGGCCCGGGCGCGACATCGAGTAGACGTACTCCACACCGTCGATCTGATAGAGGATTTTTTCCAGCGGCGTGGCGACGAGCTTCTCGGTCTCTTCGGCCGATCGGCCGGGGAAGGAGACCAATACGTCGGCCAGGGGGACGACGATCTGCGGGTCTTCCTCGCGCGGCGTGACGAGCAGCGCGACGACGCCGAGCGCCAGCGAGAGCACGATCAGGATCAGCGAGAGGTTGGAGTGCAGGAAGCGCCGCACGACGGCGTTTGTAAAGCCGTGCTGGGCCGCCGCGCCGCTGGGCGCCGGCTCTTCGGGTCGCGGGGCCGTCATGGTGATTGCCCCGCCGGCTGCGAGGTCGCGATCTGCTCGCCGGGGCTCAGCCCGGAGAGCACCTCGACGTCATCCCCCACCGCGCGGCCAAGCTGCACGACGCGCCGCGCGGCCCGGCCGCCTTCCACCAGTTCTACGACGTCGAGCTGACCGATTCGCCGAACCGCGGACCGCGGCACGACGATCAGCTCTTCCTCATCGAGCGGAATCAGCATTCTTCCGAACATTCCCGAGTAGGCGCCGGGCGGGCACGGTCCGGCGACCTTGACGATGAATGAGCGGCTGGCGGCCTGCGCCTCGGGCACGATTTCGCGAATCGTGCCGTCGCAGGTCATGTCGAGCGCGTCGATGTGGACGGGGATCGTCTGCCCCAGCCGCAGCCGCTGCGTCAGCGACTCGCGGACGCTGGCGACCAGTTGCATGCGCGTCGGGTCGAAGAGTTTCAGCAGCGTCTGGCCCGGCGTGACCGTGTCGCCGGCCTCGACCAGGCGGTCGACGACGACTCCGTCGATGGGGCTGGCGATCGTCGCGTAGGCGAGCGTCGTGGCCGCTTCCTCGCGCGTCTGCTCGGCCCGCTGCACTTCGGCGTCGGCCGTGCGCATCGCCGTCTCGACGCGGTCGAGTTCAATCTTTGCGGCCTGCTGTTTTTCGTGCAGTTCGCGCACGCGGCGGACTTCGACCCGAGCCTGATCGCGATTCGCCTCGGCCGCGACGAGCGTCGCCTGCGTTTGGCGTAATCGGGCGGCCAGGTCGGCGTCGTCGAGATGCACGAGCACGTCGCCGGCTTTGACGGCCTGGCCGGCGGCAACGTTGATCTCGGCGACGCGGGCGAGCAGCTTGGCGCCGATGGCGGTTTCGTGAACGGGGCTGATCGTGCCGACGGCCGACTCGACGCGCGGCACGCGCACGCTGCGAACGGCGACGACGTGGGGCGGCGGATTCGCCGCGGGGCTGAGACTGTCGGACAAGCCCGGGCCGATCTTCGGATGGAAATATCCGACGAGCCAGAGCATCAGCAGCCCGGCGACGCCGGCGAAGAGCACGGCCGATCCGCCCAGGCGGACGTATGGCCAGGCGGCGCCGACGAGTTTTCGGGTCATTCGCGCGATCTCCGGGCGCGGCGGGCTGCGAAGGCGGACGTTATCGCGCGCGGCGCGCCAGCCGCGGGCGACAAGAGAGTAGAGACACGGCGCGGCGGGCAGGTTCCCATTCCGGAGGCGCGTCGCCGAGCGAGTTTTCGCCGCACGCGCGGCCGCAAAAACCGGATCGCGTGCGGGAGCGTATAGTACGCAGGGATGCTGGGAGACGAGCAATGGCGGCGACGGCCCGGAACTCGGTTTTGCGACGCGCGGCGGCGGTGCTGGTCGCGATTGCGCTTCTGGGCGCGGCTGCGCCCGCCCGCGCGCACGACTTCTGGATCGAGCCTTCCACGTTTCGACCGTCCGCCGGCGCCGTCGTGCGAGTTGCGCTGCGCGTCGGCG
Organism: uncultured Planctomycetales bacterium; assembly: GCA_964532435.1. Classification (GTDB taxonomy): domain Bacteria; phylum Planctomycetota; class Phycisphaerae; order UBA1845; family Fen-1342; genus CAZHIE01. The sequence continues at coordinate 15,579 of CAZHIE010000069.1, read as the reverse complement.
ACGCCTTTCCCGGCGAAGCTGTGCCGCGCTCGAACGAGCGGATCGTGCGCTTCGTTCGATGCACGCGAAAGGACGAGAAGGACGTTGCGGGCGTCGACGGGGGCGAGCCGGCGGGGATGATGCGGATCGACGAAGATGGACTCTGCGTCGTCGGGTATCGCAGCACAAACGCGCGGGTGGAACTGGAAGCGCCGAAGTTCGAGAGCTACCTGCGCGAACAGGGGCTCGATGAGATTGTGCGCCAGCGAAAGGAGCGCGGCGAGAGCGGCAAGCCGGGGCGCGAGCAGTATTCGCGCTGCGCCAAGGCGCTGCTGCTGGTCGGCGAGGCGCGCGGCGAGCCGGCCGACCGAGCGCTGGGCCTGACGCTCGAACTGGTCGCGGAAACGAATCCGTACGCGCTGAAACCGGGCGACGAGTTTGTCGTGCGGCTGTTGCATGAGGGCAAGCCGGTTCGCGGCGCGCTCGTCGCCGCCGCGCCGCGGGCCGGCGGGCGCGAGCAGCGCCGCACGGCGCGCAGCGACGCCGAGGGTCGCGTGCGCTTCCGGCTGGAGAAGGCGGGGTTCTGGCTGATCTCGTCGGTGCGAATGGCGCGCGTGACGGACGCTTCGTCGGCCGACTGGGAGAGCTATTGGGCGTCGCTGACGTTCGAGGTCGGGGGTTAGGGAACAGGGAACAGGGAACAGGGAACAGGGAAAAGGGAGCATCGAAAAGGGGTTGGGGTGTGGCCGAGTCGAGGCAGTGGCTGGAAGCGGGTGCTACCGTTCGCGCCTTCGTGCCTCGTCTCGTGCCTGCGTGTCTGCGTGCCTCGTCTCGTATTTGTGCTTGTGCCTCCGTGGTCCGCCGCGGGCTTGCTCGGTCGGCCTGTCTCGCTCATAATGACCGGTTCAAGTTTGTCCGGCGTTACGCGGAGCGTGTGAATGGGAGCCAAGCTCGAAGCCTTGCGCGAACTTCAGGAAATTGAGCTTCAACTCGTCGATATCCGGCGGCAGCTCGCCGCCAAGCAGCGGCTCTTACGGCAGCAGGCCGAGCGGCTGAAATCGGCGGAACAAGCGGTTCTTGCCGAGAAGCAGGAGCTCAAACGCTCCCAGATGGCGGTCGATGAACTCGACACCGACCTCAAGGCCCGCGACGCCCACCTCGCCAAGCTCCGCGAAAACCTCAACAACGTGCGCACGAACAAGGAATACGCGGCGATTCTGTCGCAGCTCAACACGGAGCGGGCAGAGCGGCAGCGGATCGAGACGCGCGCGTTCGAGCTGATGGAGGGCGTGGAGTCGCGGCGCAAGACGGTCGCGCAGCACGAAACGGGCATCGGCGAAGAGTCGTCCCGGCTGAGCGCCGTGCAGTCCCAATTCGACCAGACGCAGCAGACGTTCGCCAGCCGGCTCACGAGCCTCGAAAAGCGGCGCGACGACGCGGCCACCAAGCTCGGCAAGGAGGCGCTCGGCCTGTTCAACCGGGTGTCGGAGCGCTACGAGGGCGAGGTGATGGCGCGCGTGCTGCGCACGCATCCGCGGCGCGACGAGTTCATCTGCGAAGGGTGCAACATGTCGCTGGCCGCCGAGCGGGCCAACGCGCTGCTGACGCGCGACGACATCATCACGTGCGACAACTGCGGGCGGATACT
>CAZHIE010000069.1:0-13852 GCA_964532435.1 uncultured Planctomycetales bacterium | reverse complement strand
TCCGTCGCTATTCGCCGTCGTCGGCGCCGACCGGCTGCTGCGCCGGGACGTCGCCGAGGCGAAAGAGCGGCTCGCCGCTGAGGCGCATCTCGACCGTCAGCACGCCGCGCGGGCCGGCGCTTTCCGGCGCATCCTCGGCGTAGACCACGCGCTGCACCATTCGCCCGACTGCGACCGCCTGGCGCAGCAACTCCACCGGATTCACAAACGGCAGCGGAACGCGGCGCACCTGCGCCGCGGACCCGTCGCGCTCCACGATCAGGTCCACCCAGGTCGTGTCCGGCCGCTGCGCGATCCCCCGCCGCAACTCCTCGATCGGATTTTCGACGAAGCGCCGCCGGCTGCAACCGACCAGCGCGTCGCCCGCGCGCAGCACGCCGTCGGCCGGCGAGCCGGGCGCTACGCTCTCCACAATCAGCCGCGCGCGATCGCCGTCGCGCCGCGCCTGAATCCCAAGCTGCACATTGCGCCCGCCCGGCTGACGGTCGCGCCACCAGGCGTCGTTGAGCGCATCGGGCGCGGCGCGGCCGAGATAGCGCAGCCAGAGGTCGCCCAGATCCGCGATCGGCCCCGTTTGCAGCACGATGACCTGCGCGCTGTCCGGCGCGATCGGCCGCTGCGCCTGCGCCAGCGTCTCGCTCAGGTCGCGGCCGCGCCCGGCCCGCGCATCGAGCAACTGCCGAAGCCAATCTTCGTGCGAGGCGAGGAGGATCACATCGTGATCTCGCGCCCAACAAAGCTCCAGGCGGCCGAGCCCCGGACTGCGCATCGCATCGGGCAGCAGCGGCGCCAGTGAGATGCGCTGGCCGCGGCGGCCGTCGATTTCGAGGTCGTCGATCGCGAGCTTCGGCGCGGCGGCGCCCAACTGCAACGCGAGCAGATTGCACATGCTGACCGACAAGTCGAACAGGCGGCGCAGCTCGCCCTCGGCTGCCTCCGCGTCGCGCGTGACGAGCAGCAGCCCGACCGACGGCGCCGGCGGCGCGACCGAACCGGGATCGGGCATCACCACCCCGACGGCCACGCAGGCCGAGCCCGCCAGCGAATCGGTCAGTCGCCGGGCGATGCCCGCCTTTTCCTGCATTCGGTAGACGACGCGGATCGGGTTCGTGGGCGGCAGCGCGTCGACGCCGCGCAGCAGCTCCGAAAAATCGACCGACACCGCCCACGCCGCCAGCGTTCGCTCGGGCAAACCGCCCAGCAGCTCGCGCAGGCGCGGCCCGTCCGGCGAGCGGCGCGCCGCCGCACGCTGCGGCGCATCGCCCACGGCGGTGAAATGCAACAGGCGATCGCGACGGTGCAGCGCCAGCAGAATGCTGTCGGCCCCGCGCAGCGGCGCGGGCAGCGGCAGCACCTCTCCCGGCGCCGGCGCGCTGGCGGCAGCAGAGGGCGCGCTGGCGGTCGCGATTGGCCCGCTCGCCGGCGCGCTGGCCGACGCCGGCGCGGCTGCTTCTCCGCGGAGTCGCACGAAGAGCACGCCGTCCGGGTTGGCGGGCACGCGTTCGAGCAGGCGGAGATAGGAAGGATCCTGCACGAGCGAGCGGGGCGGGTCCGGTTCGGAAAGCCGCAGCACCTGCGGCATCAGTCCGTCGCGCCGCGCGCCGTCGCCGAAGAGCAGCAATCCGTCATAGGACGCCAGGCTGATGCCGTTGCTCAGTCGATAGAGCGACGCGCGGCCGGAATTCGGGAGCGGCTGCTTGGGCCATTCCTGAATGAGCGCGGACGTCGGCCGGGCGGGGCGACAGAGGACGACGGCGTCCTGGGCGCCGCTGGCGGGCGACGCGAAAAACGCGACGCGTTGCGAGAAGAGCGCGCGAATGGCATCCGCGGGGGACATGCGCACGGTCTGCTGCACGCGGCGGCCCCACTCCTGGGCCTCGTCGAGGCGGGCGGGCTGACCGGCGAGCTTTGCGAACGTGAGCCACAGTCGCGGCTCGGAGAGCGGCACGAGCAGATCGTCGGCGGCGCGCATCTCGACGAACATGCCGACGTCGGCGGGCGTCTGGTTGGCGAGCGAGTCGTCGGCCCGCGCCGGCGGCGCGACGCAAACAGCCGCGAGGGCGAGCAGCAGGGCGACCGCCACGCGCCGGCCGTCTGTGATGACACGAAGAGCGTGCATGGGCATGCGCCGGCGTCTACGGAACAGGGAAGTCACAGCGAATACAGCTCGTCGCTCGGCGCGCCGCCTTCGGCGGAATCGGGCTCCGGCGCGAGCATTCCGCGCAGGAGCAGCAGCCACGGGTTGACCGAGCCCGCGTCCGACGAAGCACGAGCGACCTCGTCCGGCAGTTGGGCGGCGAGCGGGTATTGGGCAAGCTGCCCGAACGAAACGGTCACGTTTCGAGAGGCCGCTTCGAGCTTGCCCACGATCATGCCGTAATACGCTTCGTGCAGGTCGACGCCGTCGGGAGCGCCGCTGCGACTCGCCGCCACCGGCGAACCATCGGGCAGCACGGGCGCGGCCGACCGCGCGAGCGGCCATACGAACAGCGCGAACGCCAGAACCGCGGCGGCCTGGAGGCCGACGAGGGACCAGACGGCGACGCGTCGCGAGATTGTCTTTTGCCGGCGCGGCGCGCCGATGCCGGCCATCACGCGGTCGGCAAAATCGGCGGACATCTCCGGCTGGCTGCGCGAGGCGAGCACGGTTCCGACCGCTTCGAGCATGGAAAGCTGGCTCTGGCAGCGGCGGCAGCGGAGCCGGTGCGCGTCGAATTCGAGCCGCAGCGACCCGGAAAGGTCGCCGTCGAGGTAGGCATCGAGCATTTGTTCGCAGTCACGGCAGTTCATGTTCCGTCGCCCATCCCATCAGGCATAGTGCGAATCGGCCAGGCGGACCTGCATCCAATCTTCGACCAATTCGGCACTGAGCACCGTCCGCAGTTTTTCCCGGGCGCGGTGCAGATGGCTCTTCACCGTGACCGGCGGCATCCCGAGCACCCGCCCGATTTCCTGACAGCTCAGGTTTTCGCGGTAGAAGAGCAGCACGGCCGACTTCTGCGCCGTGGTCAGCTCGTCCACCGAATCCCAAATCAGGTCGCGCAGGCGGCGGGCCTCTTCGGTATTGGCCGTCGTCTCGGACGAATCGGGCGCGCTGCGGGACAACTGCAGCAGCTCGGGATCGCCCGAGAGAGCCCTGCGCTTCCGCAGATGATTCAGGCAGATGCGATAGCCGATCGTGAAGAGCCATGTGCTGAACGCGTACTCTTTCGAGTAGCTGGTCAGCGATTCGTACGCCTTCACGAACGCGGCCTGGCAGATGTCTTCGGCCTCATGATGATCCCGAACCATCCGCCAGATGAACGCAAAGAGGCGGTCCTTGTACGACTCGACGAGCGCGCGGAATGCCTCGGCGTTTCCGCGCGCGGCGCGGTCGATGATCCGCAGCTCTTCAGCCTTGCGTTCCATTTCGGCGACGACCGTCGTTGTGCCTTTCTTCACTCTGCACCTATTCTACCCGTTTCCCGGCACGGAGTTGCACCATGAACAGGCTCCCATAAGATCTATCGACGCGATGTCCAACACACACGAAAACACACGCCGGATCAGCAACCGCCGAGCCGAGTTCCACTTTGACATTTTGGAACGGCTCGAAGCCGGGATCGCTCTCACCGGAAGCGAGGTGAAGAGCCTGCGGGCGGGGCAGGCGTCGCTGGAGGAGAGCTACGCCTATATCGAAAACGGTCGCGTCGCGCTGGTCGATTGTAATATATCCCCTTATCCGATGGCGGGTTACGCACAGCACCACCCGACGCGGCCGCGGCCCCTGCTCCTGCACAAGCGCGAAATTCGCAAGTGGGCGGCGAAGGTGGCGGAAAAGGGGCTCACGATCGTCCCGCTGGCGATCTACCTGGGCGAGCGCGGGATGTTCAAAGTGATGCTGGGCCTGGCCCGCGGCAAAACGCACGGCGACAAGCGCCAGACGATGAAAGAGCGCGAGCACAAGCGCGAAATGGACCGGGCCGCGCGGCGCAGGTGAGGCCGCTCGTTATACTCGGGGCGATCCCGTCGCGCGCCGGACGCCCGGCGCCGCGGCGTCCGCGGGCGGCCGACGGCCGCGGCCCCGTCTCTCATCAGCAGGAGGATGATCCATGCGCCGTGCGGCATTGCTCGTGCTCGTTGTGGCCGCGACCGCTTTGCGCGCCGCCGCCGATGACGTGGCGGTGCTCGATTTGACGGGAGTTCAGATCCGCAATGGACAAAACGTCGCGCGCAGCAGCGCTCCGGACAGCATCGATCGCGGGTACGGCTATCGCTACGCGATCGACGGGATGGTGCAGGGCAGCGGCGTGTTGCTGGGCCTGCTGTTTCCGAACCCGACGCCGCTGGCGCAGGCGCTCGAGACGCTCGCGCCCGGCTCATCGGAGTTTCTGACGGGCGAGACGTACAACCCGGGCGGCGAGTTGCCCATCGAGACGCTCAACCAGACGTTTGCCGGTCAGACCGTCGTGCTGGGCATCACCGTGACATACTCCATGACGTTTTCCGGCGGCATCGACGTGAACGGTTATGAATACTTCAACCTGACGAACGTGGTGCTGACGCCGGCGACGCTGGTCGGCTCGCTGACGTTTACGAGCGGCAGCGCGACGCTGACGCGCATCCCGGCGATTCCGGCCGACATGAACTATGACGGGCTGGTCGATAACGGCGACATCGATTCATTCACACTGGCGCTGCTCGACCCGGCGGCGTACACGACGCAATTTGGTTATGACCCGATCTACGCGGGCGACGTGAACCGCGACTTCGCGTTCGACAACGGGGACATCGACGGATTTGTTTCCTGCCTGCTGGCGGGCGGTTGCGACTAGGCCCCGCGCGCGGCGAAAATGCGGCGCAGCGAGCGCGGCGTCCGGCCGCGCCGCGATGAACCGTTCCGGGCCGCGCGAGCCGCCCGAAAAGGAGCATCCGATTCGCGCGCCAGCCGCACTCATCGGTCTGTTGACGATTGCGATCGTGCTGCCGTCGGTCAGGCCGGCGGCGGCGGACGAGCCGCCCGTTTCGCCGGGCGGACGCGGGGCGGCGCCGCGCGTCGCCGTGCTTCCGCTTGCGCCGGCGGAGGCGGCGGACTCGCGCTATGCGTGGATTCCGGTCGCATTCGAGGAGCTGCTCGTCTGGCGGCTGGAGCGGGCGCCGGGCCTGACGGTCATCCCCGCGCGCCGGCTGCACCTCGCCCGCCGGGAGATTCAGGACGACGGCGCCGCCAGCCCCGAGTGGAGCGCGGTCGCGGGCTGCCTCGGCGCGTCGCGACTCATCCGCGGGGTCGTGCGCGGACATTCCGATGCGACGACGGTCGAGCTTGAGATCGCGGGCGCTGGGGATGCGCCGGCGGCGAAGATCGCGCTCGGGCCGGGCAAGTTTCTGGACGTGCTCGATCAGGCGACGATTCGCGTAGCTGAAGCGCTGGGCGCGCCGCTCGACGCGGCGGCGCGCGTGGTCGTGCTCGCGCCGCCGGCTCGCACACTGACGGCGGTCGAGGAGCTGGCCAAGGCCGTCGCGGCGGCGTACGCGGATCAGTGGGACGAGTCGCTCTATCACGCGGCCGAAGCGGTCGACTCTGATCCGCGTTATCGCCGGGCGCAGGGCACGCTGGCGGTTCTGCAATCGCGGCGACGGAACGTGGACCGCACGGCGGCGGTGCAGCGGCTGCGCGTGCTGGCCGACCTGGCGCGCGAGAACCGCGACGATCGCGAGCTGGCGTCGGCGGAGATTGCGCACGGGCTGATTCTTCAGGCCGGCGGTTCGCTCGACGCCGCGTATGCGCGGTTCGAAAACGCGCTGGCGATCAGCTTTGAAGCCCGCGACACGTACGGGCAGATCGAGGCGATGGGCCGGCTGTGCGACCTGCATCTGCAGCGCTCGCAGGCGGCGCCGGGCGGCGCGATCGGGGCGGAGGAGCGACTCGCGCGGACGCGGCGCGAGCTGGCCGCGGCGCTGGAGTGGGAACAACTGGTCCTTTCCGAGTGGCAGCGCATGGGCGACTGGGTGGGCCTGCTGTCTTCGGCGAACAAGGCCGGGCTGGTGCTGGAGAAGCTGGACGAGCCCGAGCGTGCGGCGGAGATGCATCGTGCCGCGCTGACGGCCGCGGAGCGGACCGGCTCTCGTCGGCAGCAGGCGAATGCGTGGATGTTTCTGGGCCAGTGGTATGCGGGGCGGGAGGACTGGACGGCGGCCCGCGACGCGGTGGTGAAGTGCATCGACCTGGCGGACGAGGGTTCCGCGTTGAAGGCGCGCATGATTCTCGGCGGCATTCACGCCAAACTGGAGCGGCCGGGGGACGCGCTGGCCGATTTTCAGGCGGTGCATGACGCCGCGGCGAAGCGGGAGGACTTGCCGGCGCAGCTTGCCTGCCTGGCGGAAATCGCGGACCTTCAGCGGAAGATGGGCGAGACGAAGGCGGCGCTGCGGGCGCTTCAGGAAGCGATCGACATCGCGCACGCGCTGCAATCGCCGGACGAACCGCGGCTGCGGGCGCGGCTTGAGGAGTGGCGCAGCGCCGAGAAGAAGTAAGCGCGGCGCGCTCAGTCTTTGCCAGCGATGCCCAGCGCGCGCAGGGCCGCGACGACGATTCCGCTGTTGATCGCCGGCATGTCGAGGGCGAGCAACTCGTCGGCCGAGACCCAGCGGCAGATTTCGCTTCCCAGCGGCTGTGCCTCGCCGTCGGTCCAGCGGCAGACGACGGGGGTGAGCCGCACGACGCGGTCGTCGTAGTCGCAAACCGTTTCGCGCAGCACGCGCTCGGCGATCGCCCGCACGTGACACTCCTCCCACAACTCGCGCGTGGCGGCGTCGGCGGCGGATTCATCCGACTCGCACTTTCCGCCGGGGAATTCCCACAGGCCGCCGAGGTGCGCATCGGGGCGGCGCCGCGCGACGAGGAAGAGGTCGTCGCGATGAACGATGGCGAGTGCGACGCGGTACTCGGGCTTGCTCATGGCCGCGTGTTTCTCCCGCGCGATTGCGCCGGCGCGCCTCGCGCTTGCGTGGTGCATTATGACGCAGCGCCTGGGATTGCGATGTCAAGCTCGCCGGCGCGCAATCGTGCGCGCGCACGAAGGCGATCTGCATTGCGGAGCGCGGCGGACATGATTCGGTAACTATTTGTTTTACATGCACTTGTGTATACAGTCAGAAACGGCAGAATCTCACGCCAACAATGGACACCCCCCTGCCATTCTGATATAGTTCGAGTCGGCTGAGGCATCACTTGTGCCCGCTGGGAATGAGACAAGCGGCTGTTCTAGCCGTGGCGCACTTCCGGGCTCGTCCGGCTCCTGCCGGCGCGGGTCCGGAAGTTTTTTTGTGACGATTGCGAGACGACGCTGCCGGTGAACGCGGCAGCCGACTGGGATTCCGATGAGCATACCGAAGCTGCCCGCGGCGCGCGTCTGCGCGATAGACAGCCGCGTCGTCCGCGTCGAGCGCCCCTGCGCGGAGCACGTGGACGTCGAAATCTCGCTTTCCGCGTTTCCAGCGAGCGAGCCCGGGCAATTCCTGCAACTACGCTGCAGCGACGAACCAGCGAGCGGCGCACCGGCGGCGACGCCGTATCTGCGGCGGCCATTCAGCATCGCCGATCGGTGGGAACTGCCGGGCGGGGAGACGCGCATGCGCATCCTGTCGAGGGCGGTCGGCGTGGGGACGCGCTGGCTTGATCGGCTCAGCGAAGGCGCGGTACTGAACATCAGCGGGCCGTTTGGGCGCGGCTTTCGGATTCCGGACGATCGCGAGATTCCGCTCGTGCTGGCGGGGGGCGGCGTGGGGATTCCGCCGCTGCTGTACCTGGCGCGGCGGCTGCGCGAGCGCGGCTATCGCGACGTGACGGCGGTCTTTGGCGCGACGCGGCACGATCTGTTGCCGGTTTCGATCATCGGCGAGCCGGCGCCGGACGGCCGGCCATCTCACTGTGTGGCGCTGCCGGGCGAAGCGCGCTATCCGACCATCGTGACGACCGACGACGGAAGCCTGGGCATGAAGGGTTTTGTGACGCATGGCGTGGAAGCGTGGCGGCGCTGGCGCGACGGCGACGCGGGCTCGCGCGTGCCGCTGATCCTCGCGTGCGGGCCGGAGCGAATGCTCGACGCGCTCGGCAAGCTCAGCCGGAACCTCGGCTATGGCTGCCAGGTTTGCATCGAGCGGCACATGGGCTGCGGGCTGGGCACGTGCCTGTCGTGCGTCGTTCGCGTCGTCGCGCCGCAGCGGCCGAGCGGCTGGCGCTGGGCGCTGACCTGCACGGACGGCCCGGTTTTCGAGCGCGACGAGCTATGGGCCGCGCCCGCGGGCGGCTCAGCTCTTTGAATCCGAGCCGGCGAGCAAGGCCGCCAACTCCGCCATTTTTCGCTGGGCAAACGACTTGGCGCCGGCGGGCTTCTCGGCGGCGGCGGGTTCCGCCGTTTCCGCTGTGGCAAGGGGCGTTTCGGCGGCCGGCTGAGGCGTGAAGGACGTCGCGGCGCCGGCATCGGCGGTTGCGGGATCGGCGGCCGGAAGCGCGCTGCCCTGCTCGAATGCGGCGGTATTGGCCGCGCTGCGGTCCTGGCGCCACCAGCGGTCGATGATCTGCTCGACGTCTCCCTCGCGCGTCTCCGACGCCCACAGCTTGAAGAAGTCGACGTCGCTGCTGCGCGGCAGGCGCGGCGGGAGGTCGATCAGCGTCCGCATCGGCATGAGCACGGCGTCGCCGATGATGAATCCCTCGCCCGGTTTCATGCTGGGGAGGAGGCTGATGAGGCTGCGGAACTGATCGCTGACGACGCGGGCGGCGTATTCCTGGTCGTCGGGGTTGTTCATGCGCATGAGCAACATGCTGTTGCACTGGCTGAGAATCGTCTCGGAAATTTCGCTGGGGCGCTGGCTGACGACCATCGCGCTGACGCCGTACTTGCGGCCTTCCTTGGCCACCTTTTCGACCGCATCGCGCGCGAACGTGCGGCGGCCGCGCTCGTTGCGGGGCAGATAGTTGTGCGCCTCCTCGTAGACCATGAGCACGGGCTGGCGCGCCTCCGGCGGCGACCAGAAGTTGAAGTCGAACAGGGCGCGCGTGACGACGGCGACGGTCATGTCGACGACGTCGAACGGCAGGCCCGACAGGTCGATGATCGTCAGATTCCGCCGCTCGTCGCCGCGGCCGAGGATCTGGCGGAGTACGAGCGAGACGCTGCGGCTGATCTGTCCGGGCGGCTGGTCCTCGCGCAGCAGTCCGGCGAGATCCGGGTTTCGCTGGGCCTGCTCGAACGGGCGGAGGAGGAAGTCGTAGCGGCGGTCGTTGAGGCGCGTTTCGAGCTGATTGACGAGGCCGAGCAGCTTGCCGAAGTAGGTCGCGTGCGGCGTTTCGCCCTCGGCATTGCCCTTGTTGAACTCCATTCGCCGCGACAGCAGCAGCAGCTCCTGCTCGTCGGCGGGCAGCGTGCGGTGCGGCAGTCGCGAGAAGGCGTAATTCTGCGTACCGAGCACGAAGCGGGCCTCGTTGAGGTTTTCCGCGTACGTTTCGAGCTGCCCGATCGAGTAGTAGAGCGGCGAGTCGACGTTGTACTCGGCGAGCAGGTCGAGCTCCTCGGCCGCGGCGCGTTTGAGCTTTTCGAACGCGGAGCGCAGGAACATCTTCTGGGCGTTGACGGTCGAGGAATTGTGGGCGTCGACGAATAGCTGCTCGAACTCGTCGTAGCGGAGCATCCAATAGGGCAGGACGAGATTCCGGTCGGACAGATACGTGACGTTTGTGTTGGGGCGCATCTCCTCGTCGCTGAACGCCGAGAGGTATTCGCCGTGCATGTCGAACATCACGATCTGCGAGTGCGGCAGGCGCAGGGCTTCATGCACGATCTTGGCGGTCGCGCAGCTCTTGCCCGAGCCGCTGTTGCCCATGACCGCGACGTGCTTGGCGAAGAACTCCTTGCCGAGCACCTTGACCTCGAAATCGGTGTCGACGGCGAAGCGGCCCATCGGGAACGACTTGCGGTAGTGCTTGCTCTGCGCCAGCTCGTCGAAGCAGCCGAAGATCAGCTCGAAGTCCTCATCGACGCCGAGGCGGACGGGGTCGCCCAGCGTCGGATACTCGTTCACGCCGCGGGTGAACTTGTCGTTGCGGACGGTGCCGAGCAGTTGCAGCGTCAGCGTCACGCGGCGCGGGCGGTCGGGATCGGGGCCGGGCTCCAGCTCGCCGGCGGCGCCGACGCGCGTCACGTAGCCGATCAGCATGGTCTTGCCGAGCGGGATGGTGGCGTATGTGCCGAGGCGGCCGACGCGGTAGGTCGTGCCGTGATATTCGATCTTCAGCTCGTTGACGCTGACCTGGACCTCGACCTGGTCCCCCTCGACGCCGATCACGTGGCCGATTTTCAACGGGTCCATGCCTTCTCCTCGCGCAGCGGGCCGCTTCCGTGTATATCGAGTAATCGATTGACGTGGTTCGCTTGCGCGGCGGCGGGAGAAATGCGCCGCCGCGCGCGTCCGGAAAAAAGCCCGAAACCAGCCTGCGCCGGCGGGGCGCGGTAACATCCGCACGCATGAGCCACGATGCCGCCGATCCCGCCGCCGCGCTGCGCTCCGTGCCGTCCGTGGATCACCTGCTCCGGCACGCGACCATTGCGCCCCTGCTCGACGAGCACCCGCGCGGCGAAGTGCTCGCGGCGCTGCGCGGCGCGCTCGACGCGGCGCGCGACGAGATCCGCGCCGGCCGGGCGGGCGGCTTCGACGTGCCCGTGCTGGCGCTGCGCATCCGCGAGCAGCTTCGCCGGCGCGAGCAGCCGCACCTGCGCCGCGTCATTAATGCGACCGGCATCGTGCTGCACACCGGCCTGGGGCGCGCGCCGCTGGCCGAGGCGGCGGTCAGCGCGCTGGTCGACGTCGCCGCGGGATACTGCAACCTCGAACTGGACCTGCGCAGCGGCGAGCGCGGCGATCGCCACGAACACGTGCGGGAGCTGCTGCGCGAGCTTTGCGGCGCGGAAGACGCGCTGGTGGTCAACAACAACGCGGCCGCGACGCTGCTGGCGCTGGCGACGCTGGCGCGCGGGCGGGGCGTGGTCGTCTCGCGCGGGCAGCTTGTCGAGATCGGCGGCTCGTACCGCATGCCCGAAGTGATGGCCGCGGCCGGCTGCCGGATGATCGAAGTGGGCACGACGAACCGCACGCGAATCGCGGACTACGAGCGGGCGATCGACCTGGAGACGAACGTTCTGCTGCACGTTCACACGAGCAATTACCGCATTCGGGGATTTGTGGAGGAAACGCCGCTGGGCGAGCTGGCGGCGCTGGCCCGTTCGCGCGGGCTGCACCTGGTGGACGACCTCGGCAGCGGGTTGCTCCGCGAGCTGCCGGCCGGCGATGGGCAGCCGCCGTGGGACGAGCCGACCGTTCGGCAGAGCGTCGCGGACGGCGCCGACGTGACGCTTTTTTCGGGCGACAAGCTGCTGGGAGGGCCGCAGGCGGGAATCCTCGTCGGCCGGCGCGAACGGTTGCGCGAGATGCGGGACAATCCGTTGATGCGGGCGCTGCGCCCGGACAAGCTGACGCTTGCAGCGCTGGAGGCCACGCTGCGGCTGTATCGCGACCCGGCCGCGCTGCGCGAGAGGCTGCCGGTGCTGCGAATGCTGACGCGGCCGGCGGACGAACTCGAGGCCGTGGCGGCGGCCCTTGCGCGGCGGCTGGGCGAATCGCTGGCCGGCGCGGCGGTGGACGTGGTTGCGGGCGAATCATTTGCCGGCGGCGGATCGCTGCCGACGACGGCGCTGGCGAGCCGGTGCGTGCGTGTGCGCGAGATGGGCGTGGATGCGGGGCGGGTCGCGGCGGCGCTGCGCGAGCACGAACCGGCCGTCGTATGCCGGACGCACGATGGGGCTTTGTTGTTCGACCCGCGCACGATCGGCGAGGACGAAATCGACGAGATCGCCGCGGCGCTGGCGGAGGCGGCGCGGGACGCCCGGGCGCCGTAGCGCCGGACCACCGCACCGGACGGCGCTTGCCGCAAACACGGCGTCGGGCACAGAGGCCCGGCGCTACGGTTGTCGAGCGCATCAGGCAGATCGGCGCGACGGCACGGACGGCGCCGGGCGCAGGAGCCCGGCATTACGGAGGCCGCCGGTATCGATCGGGTCCGGCGCTACGACGACGCAATGTCGAACGCCACGCTGGGGAATCGCCATGACCGACGCCTACGCCGGCCCGCTGGAGCGCATCGACGCCAACCGTTGGCGCATTCCAAAATCGTACAAACCCGAGATGCGCGTCGATGGCATCATCTATGCCGACGACGCGCTGATCGAAGCCATCCGCCAGGACAAATCGCCGGAGCAGGTGGCCAACGTCGCGACGCTGCCGGGCATCGTGCGCGCGTCGCTGGCGATGCCCGACATTCACTGGGGCTACGGCTTCTGCATCGGCGGCGTGTGTGCGACCGACCCGCTCGAAGGCGGCGTCATCAGCCCCGGCGGCGTCGGCTACGACATCAACTGCGGCGTGCGGCTCATTCGCACGGACCTGGCGCTCGCGGACGTGCGGCCGCGCATGAAGCCATTGATCGACGCGCTCTTCGAGGCCGTGCCCTGCGGCGTCGGGCAGGGCGGGCAGGTCCGCTTTTCGAAAGCGGACCTGCGCGAACTCATGCGCGTGGGCGCGCCGTTCGTCGTGGGCCGCGGGCTGGGGTGGAAGTCCGATCTGGAATGCACCGAGGCGCACGGCGCGCTGGAAGGCGCCGACCCGGAGCTGGTCAGCGAAACGGCCTATGAGCGCGGCAAGGATCAGTGCGGCACGCTCGGCAGCGGCAACCACTTTCTCGAAGTACAGGTGGTGGATCAGATCGACGACGAGGCGGCGGCGGCGGCGGCGGCGATGGGCCTCGCATTGGGCGGCATTACGATTTTGATTCACTCGGGCTCGCGCGGGCTGGGCTATCAGGTGTGCGAGGATGCGCTGCTGGAGATGCGGCACGTGCCGGCGAAATACGGCATTGCGCTGCCCGACAAGCAGCTCGTCTGCGCCCCGGTGAATTCGCCCGAGGGCGCGCGCTATCTTGGCGCGATGCGCGCGGCCGCGAATTACGCGTGGTGCAACCGGCAGATCATGACGCACCTGGCGCGGCAGACGTTCGCGCGCGTCTTCGAGACGCCGGCCGAGCGACTGGGGATGCATCTGGTATACGACGTGGCGCACAACATTGCGAAGATGGAGCCGTATGACGTGGGTGTGAGGGAACAGGGAGCAGGGAACAGGGAACTGGGAGCAGAGAAGAGGGAACAGGGAACAGAGATAAGGGAACAGGACGGAGCGGAGTTGGGGAGCACATCGAGAGGATCGGAAGCCTGCGGGGGATTGTCCGCCGGGCGGAGTGCGCCGGACGCGAACCCGCCCTCACCGGAGCGCGCGGCGGACATACGAATGCTGTGCGTTCATCGGAAGGGCGCGACGCGCGCGTTTCCGCCCGGCCATCCCGAAATCCCCGAGAAATACCGGGCGATCGGGCAGCCGGTGCTCGTCCCCGGCGACATGGGCCGCGCCAGTTACGTGCTGGTCGGGCAACCGGGGAGCATGGTGCAAACTTTCGGCAGTTCCTGCCACGGGGCCGGGCGGCGCATGTCGCGCGGGGCCGCCATTCGCGCCAGCAAAGGACGCAATATCCGCGATGAGCTGCTCTCGCGCGGCGTCTACGCGCGGGCCCGCGGCCGGACGGGGCTGGAGGAGGAGCAGCCGGATGCGTACAAGGACGTGACGCACGTCGTCGACGTCTTGCACAATGCGGGGGTGTCGAAGAAGGTTGCGCGGCTGAAGCCGTTGGGGGTAATTAAGGGGTAGGAGCGAGTAGCGAAGAGCGAGTAGCGAGTTGAAGCGGTGCGGACCGGCGGCGCGGCCACGAAAC
>CAZHIE010000068.1:1631-20589 GCA_964532435.1 uncultured Planctomycetales bacterium | reverse complement strand
GCTCGCTGACGCTCGCGGCTCGGATCAGATGCGCTCGCTGACGCTCGCGGCTCGGGAATGCGCGCTCGGGTCGGCACGACGTCCGCGTCAGCCGGCCACAAGCCCGACCGGCTTGAACTCATGCTGCGGCAGCACTTTCGCGAGATTCGCATTGCCCAGATGCTGCGCGGCCAGTTCGGCCAGCACATCGCGGAAGTCCGTCGTGTGCAACAGATCGCGTTTCTCGTGCAATTGGTCTGGCGCAAGGCCGGGCCACGCCGTGACTACCGGCCGCGGCTGCGACGCCGCGCGGCGCGCCCGGCGCACGCCGCCGCCCAGCAGCAACATGCAGTTTGCCCAGCCGTGATCCGTGCCGAATGTGCCGTTTTCGGCCGCGGTGCGGCCGAAGTCGGTCAGCGTCGCCACGACGACGTCGTTCATTCGGTCTTCGAGATCAGCGGCGAACGCGGCCAGGCCGGCGCCGAGTTGGGCAAGCAGGTCGCGCAGTTGTCCGCCCGCCGCATTGCCCTGGTACTGATGCGTGTCCCAGCCGCCGAAGTCGATCTCGATGACTTCGACGCCGATGCCGGCTCGGACGAGCGCCGCCGCGTGATGGAGTTGCCGCCCGAGCGCGCCGTCGGGATACGGCTGTTTCGGCGTGTGCAGCGAAATCGATTTGAGCTGTTCGATCGCGTCGAGCGTGCCGCGCGCGGCGGAGCTCAACAGAGTGGTCGCGCCGTCGGTCGCCGCGCGATCGGATTCGTGTTGTTGTCCATAGGCGCGCTCCAGCGCGGCTTTCAGGCGGGTCTCGCCGGCCTGTCCCTGCGGCATGCGCAGCTCGTCCAATCCGCGGATGGCGTAGGCCGGCGCGTCGCCGCGCAGGATGCGCGGCAGCGAATCGCCGATCGAGACCGCGCGCAGCGGGCTGTGGCCTTCCGATGTCTGGAGATGACGGTTGAGCCAGCCGTCGGAGTGAACGGTGTTGCCGACCAGGCCGGTCTCCCAGACATCCTGCTCCTCGAAATGCGAGCGCGTGTTCTTGTCATAGCCGACGGCGTGCGCCGCGACGGCGAGTTCGGACGCGAAGAGCGGCACGAGCGGCGCCAGCGCCGGATGCAAGCCGAAGAAATCGTCGAGCGGCAGCGCGGCGTTGTCTCGGCCGGCGGCGGGCGCGGAGATCGCGATGCTCGGGCGAAGCCTGGCATAGTGCGGGTCGCCATACGGCACGACGATGTTGAGCCCGTCCGCTCCGCCGCGCAGGAAGATGACGACCAGCGTCTTGTCGCGCTTCACCGGCCGAGATTGCAGCGGCGCGGCCAGCGACAACAGCGGATCCAATTCGCTCACGCCCAGGTACGCGGCGGCCGCGCCCGAGGCACGGAGAAAAACACGGCGAGTGAGTTTCATGCGAGGCTCCCGTCGTACGGCGTTGGGCGTCAGCGTTCGTTTGCTTCGGGCGTCATGGCGAGAAACGCAATCGTCTGCACGATGCGCTCGTCTCGTTTTCCCTCTGTTTCGGTCAGCAGCGCGACGGCGGCGGCGTTGGAATCGGCGCCGAGCAGCCGGCCGAGCAGGCGCGTGGCGGCCAGGTCGACGATTCGCTGCGCCTCGCGTGGGCCGATCGGGCGATCGGTCCAGCGCCAATCGTCGGGAACGGCGCGAGCCAGCTCGCCGCGCACGTCGTTGGCGAATCGCCAGCGCGCCAGTATCTGATTCGAGTCGGCCGCACGCGCGTCGGTCTCCGAGTAGCCATCGGGCGTGGGGCAGAAGAGCGGCGCGTGGCCGACCTTGTGGAGATAATCGTGCATCGCCCAGGGGTGGTCGGCGCCGCCGCAGCGCAGCAATCGGGCCGCGAAGTCGAGGGGATGCGCCAGGCGCGGCGGCGCATCCTGAAATCGCGGATGCAGCGCGAGCGTGACGAGCACTTCCGCCAGATTCCCGCCGGTCGATTGAAACACGCGCGTCAGGTCGTCGATCAGTTCGGCCGGCGGCTCGGGGCCGAGGTAGTGCCGCGCGAGCTTCGTGCAGACGAACCGCGCCGTGCTCGGATGGGCACAGAGCAGCTCCAGCGCGCGATGCAACCGGTCATAGCGTCCCTCGGCCGGCGTGGGCGGAAATTCGAAGCCGATCAGGCGAATATCGCCGTCGTCGTTGACGCGCGGGTCGAAGCGAAAATCCCCGGCGATCCGCCCGCCGGCGCCGAACACGTCGGCCTGTTCGGCCGCGGTCCAGCCGGTGAGCAGCCGGGCGAGGCTCGTCACGTCCTCCTGCGCATAGCCGCCGGTAACGCCGAGCGTGTGCAGCTCCATGATTTCGCGGGCATAGTTTTCGTTCAGCCGGCCGGCGAAGCTCTGCACCTGGTCGAGGTAGCGGAGCATGGCCGGGCTTTGTGCGGACGCGAGCAGCAATCGATCGAACCGTCCGGCGCCGATTCGCGCGAATGCGAGCAACTCGCGCCACTCATTGTCGCCGCCGCTTTTTGGTCCGAACGTGGAGAAGTGATTGTCCACCCAGAGCAGGAGACGAGTCATCACCGGGTTGGGGCTCGACAGGCAGAGTTGCGCCAGGCGGGCCGACGCCTGGTATGGGTCGTCGGCCGGAAAGCGGGCGACCGCTTTGGCCAGCGCGGCGCGCTGTCCGGCGGTCGTCCAGCCCTGCGCGAAGCGATCGCGCAGGTACGGCTCTTCGCCCAACGTCAGCAGCGCCGCAAGCTCGCGCGCGTCCGCGCCCAGCGCGAGGCGATCCAGCAGCCGCACGGCGCGGGCGAATGGGCCGGCCGGCTGCGGGTCGGGTGAAATGCGAATCACGCGCGCGTCGCTCAGGCCGAGTCGACCGGCCGCGTCGGCGACGCGGATCGTCAGCTTGTGATCGCCCGGATCGATCTCGCGAAGCAGCAATGGGAGCAGCACCAGCCCTGCGCGATTCGCCAGATCGACGCGCGGGCCCGCGATGCGCCCCTCGATGAGCGGCACAGCCCAGCGCGCCGCCACGTCGTCGGCGATTTCGACCACAGCGGCGTCGCAGCCGTTCATTGTCTGTCCGGCGGCGGGGTAGCGAAGCGTGACTTGTGGCGGGGTGTCGTCGGCCAGGGCGGCCGGGCGTCGCAACGTGACGGCCTGAACGAGGACGTCGAGCGATTCGCCCTCGGGCGCGACGTCGTCGGCGTCGAGTGCGAGCTTCAGGCGCTTTTCGCCGTCCGCAAACGCGATCGAGCCGACGCTTTCGGGTCGCCACCAGTTCACGGGCGACCATTCGCCGATCGGCCGGTTGCCCGCGCCGTCGACGAGCGCGGCGCGCATCGTCAGTCCGACATTCGGTTTCGGCGCGCGGGCTTCGACGATTATCTCGTATTCGCCGGCGGGCACTTCGTCGAGCGCCAACGAGATTTCGTCATTGGGGCGCAGCCGCAGCGCGCGTCGCTCGGGAGTGTCCTTTTCGTACGCGCGAATGGCGGGCAGATTCTCCCAACCCGGTTCGTATGCGGTGAAGCGGAACAGGAGCGGCGCCGCGGTTGGCGCATCCGGCGGTGCGGCGCGCGTGAGCGAATCGGGCGGCGACTCGGCCCGCATGCCGTCGGACGCGCGCGCGACGAGTTGAATTCGATTTTCGCCCGGCCGCAGCATCGCCGGCGCAAGCGGGAACACGGCGTTCCACGAAATTTGCGACGCGACCGGTTCGCCATTGAGCAGCAGCATGACGCGCGGCGGAATGCTCTGGGCGTCGTTCATGTTCGGCCAGGAACACACGGCCGCTATCTGTTGTTCGCTGAAAACAGCAGCGCCGTCGAACGCGCGCGCGGCGGCGACGCGCAGGGCGGAGCGGCGCGAGCCGTCGAAATCCGGCCGGGCGCGGGGCACTTCGCCGCGCTGTCCGTCGGCCATCCAGCAATCCGCCGCGGCGGAAGCCATCGAACTGCCGGCGCTCTCGGCCGCGGCCATGCGCATCATCGTCATGCCGCCGCCGCGCTCGGCCATTGCGGCAACGTGCGTGGGCGGGTCGGGCTGCATCGCGACGGCGTTTGCCATCATCGTCATTGATTCGCCGGCCGCCGGTTCGAGATCTCTGTCGAAGACGCGCCTCAGCTCGATCACGTCGAGCCGCAGGTTTCGGTCCGCCTTGCCGGGCACGTAGAAATCGTTGGAGAAGAACGGCACGATCACGTGATCGCCCGCGTCGAGGCGAAATGGGACGCCGATGGCCGCGCGATGCCACGATTCGGCCGCGAGTCGTCCCGCGGTCGCCGGCGGCTGGGAATCGACGTAAACGGCGATGCTCGGCAGCGCTCCGCCGGCCGCATCGCCGCCGGCCCGCACGATGAGCTGATACCAGCCGGCGGTTTCGGCGGTGAGCGGAGCGTAGGTGCGCGGGACCGAACCAGCGTGGTTCACATATGCGCCGCCGGAAGCGAACAAGCCGCGGCTCACGGACGGATCGCGCTCGTCGTGGTCTTTCGGGCGCGGACCCTTGTAGAGCGTCTCGGCTTCGCGGCGGACGACGAGATTGTCATCGGGCACGATCGTCACGAACACCGAGGCGGTCAGCGGTTTCGCGTCGCCGATCGCGGCTTCGACCAGGAGCTGCGTCGGGCCGGGTCTCAAATCGTTCGCGTCGATCTCCAACCAGGCTCGACGAAATGGGCCGGCGCTGGGCGGCGTGATCTCGCGCGGCTCGAAGCTGCGACCTTGCGCGTGAAGGCGCAGCGTGGCGGCGGTCGCCGCGTCTGGCTGACTCCAATCGACGCCGACGGAGAATTTTCCCCAGACGACGGCGCCTTCGGCGGGCGTGGAGATCGTCAGAACGGCGTCGCGGTCGGCGGCGTCGTCCGACGATCGCGACTCGACGTGAAGCGTCGCATCGCGCAGGCGGAGCGATGCGCTTGTGGCGCGAAGCGGGAGGACGCGGAGCATTCCCAATGTTCGCCCGGCCGGAACGTGCGGCGGATCGATGATCTGGAGCGCGTCGGCAGGATCGACGAATAGGGTGAACGATTGTTGCTCGGGCGTGGCGCGGTTCACGACGAAGCAAATGACTTGCGGCCGGCCGACTTCGAGCGTGATCGACGTTGTGCCGAAATCTGGGACGAGATTCGGTTCGTCTGTTCCGGCGGTTGTCGACGCGTGTATTGCTCCGAAGAGCAGAGTCCAGAACAACGGTCGCGCGATTCGCGCGAGAGCGCGGCGTGTTCGAGTGCAATGGGCGCTTCGTGCGCCGGAGCGCGACAGTTGATTGGACATGGTGTTGCTCGTCGGGCGGCTGGCGCAGCAGAAACGTGGGCGCTGCGCGGAATCGCCGTGCCATTGTGACGAGAACACGGGCGCAGGTTCAATCGCAAACCGACGGAAATTCGCGAAGGGGCGGGGGCGCGTGACGCTTCCAGCGAAGAAACTCCGCCACGCTGCCTGCATGAACCCGCCGGTCCGCAGGCGAGTTTTCTCTCCGAACCCGCCGGTCCGCAGGCGGGTCTTCATTTCCACGAACCTCACCATTCTCCGGCAAGGCTTTGCGGGGACAAGAAGACTGCCCGCTTTCTCTTCGCCCGTCAGGGCGCACGATGGTTGCCAGGGGCTTCAGCCCCTGGACCACCGCCCCATTTTCTTCTTCGCCCGTCAGCGCGCGTGGACCGCGAAATTCCCCGCGCAACGGCCCGCTATGGCGCGCCGCTCGGCTGCGTGCCGGCCGGCTTCGTATCGGCCGGCGCGATTTCGTAATACACGCCGTCGAATTCCACCAGCACGCGCGAGCCGAGCGCCAGGTATGCGGCGATGCCGGGGTGCGCTGCGATCAGCGAGAAGTAATCGTCGCCGAAAGCCGCGATTTTCCGCGTCGCCGATTTTCCATCCCACGCCATGTCGACGAACCAGCCGCGGGCCAGGACAAACGTCTTGTCGCCAACCTGGCGCAGCGCGGTTGCGGCCTCGCGCGCGTCGGCGGGCCGCGACGCCGCGGGCAGATTGGGCGCCAGCTTGGTCGCTTCGAGATCGCGCGACTCGCGAACCTCGCGCAGGCCATAACCGGCCGGACCAGGCGCGCCGGCCGCGCCGCTCTGCGGCTGCGCCGCGCGGCTCAGTTCCGTTTCGACCTGTTGTTCGACGGCCGACAGAGCGTCGGACGCATCCTTGGCCGGCGTCCCGCGATCCTCGCCCGCCGCACGGGGCGGCGCTACGCGCAGCACGCGCCCGCTGTCGCCGCCGCGTGACGCCATCGTCGGGGTGTCCTCGAGAATCAGCGCCGACGTATAGGGCGTGACGATTCCGAACTGCTTGGCGAGGCGGACAACCTCGCCGGTCAGCTCGGGGTTCGCGCCGTGCAGACGGATTTCGTCGAGCAGGTACGCGACTTTGCGGTTCGCCCACAGCCGCGGCAGAAAATCGTTCGCGTCGTTTCGCGCCGGAAAATCGGCCTCGTAAACCAGCTCGCGATCGCCTTCCAGCGTGCGGCCGCGCAGGCGGACGGCGTGATGACCCGTCGCGTCGTAACGGCCGAGCACGAGCAGCTCGCCGCCGCGAAACATGTCGGGCATCTGGCGCGGAAAGACGTCGGACGTGTTCAGCCCGTCGAACGCCAGGCCGATGTCGGTAAGCAGCGGGTGCGCCAAGCGAGACGCGAGGGCCGAGAGCTTCAATTCCAGGTCTTCGTTCTCGATGCAGTACTCGCGCGAGCCGCGGTTCATTTCGGCGAGCTTGTCGAGCAATTCGGTATTGACGTCCGCGCCGACGCCGAGCACGTGGAAGCGCACGCGGCGGGCGTTGCGATCGGTTACATCCTTGAGAATCTGCTCGGCCTGCGTGACTTCGACGGTCGGCCGGCCGTCGGTCATGAACACGATCAGGTAGGGCCGCTCGCCGTCGCGCGGATCGGCGTCGAGCGCCGCGCGCAGGGCGCCGATGATGTTCGTTCCGCCGACGGCTTCGAGCCGGTCGGCGAAATCGAGCGCGGCCTGGCGATTGTCGGGCGTCGCGTCGATCAGCTTTTCCCGCAGCGGCCGGACCTCGGTCGAGAACGCGAACACGCCGAAGCGGTCCTTTTGCCCCAGGCTGTTGACGCAGAATCTCAGCGCCCGGCGGGCCTGCGCGATTTTCGCGCCGGCCATGCTGCCGGACACATCGACGATGAATGCGACGTCCTTGGGCAATGTTTCGGTCGCGGCGGCGTCGATGCGCGGCGACAGCCGGACAAGGAAGTAGCCGGGCTCTCCCGCGCGGCGATGGGTCAGGACTGACAGGCCGAAGCGGGCGTCCTTGCGGAGATAGTGGAGCTGAAAATCGCGATCGGGGCGATAGTGGCTCTGCTCGAACGAAAGCGTCGCTTCGTAATCGCTGGGGCGCGAGACGGCGCAGGGGTGCGTGGGGCAGAACACGCTGACGAGCGGCAACGTGCTCTTCAGCTTCACTTGCACGACGAGCGACTCGATCTCATCGACGGTGTTTCCCTGGCACCGCAGCGGATGTGTCCACGCGCCCATGCCGGCCTGCTCGGCGAGCGCCTGCGAATACTGGAGCTTGATCTCGACTTCGCTGCCCGGCGGGATCGGCGCAAGGCTGGCCTGATAGAGCCGCGAGCCGAGAAATTCGAGCAGGCCGGGATCCTGTGCCCGGCGGACGATCTGTTCGTACGTCTGGCGCGCCTTGTCGCGATCGAGGACTTCGCCCTTCAGCGTGCGGCCCGCGACTGTCATGCTGAAATCGCCGACGGCGACGTTGTCGGGAAGGGGGAAGACATACGTGCCCTCGATCGGGCGAGCGAGCGGATTGCGGAACGTCTGGATCACCTGCGTCACGGCGACGCCGTCGGTCACTTCGGCGTAGACGCGCTGATACTTGAGGTCGAGCGGCGTGGTAGTGATGCGCTGCGGCCAGCGCGGATGCGGAAGGGGCTCGGGAACGATGATGGTTCCCTGCGCCAGGGCGGTCGACGCGAGCAGGGGCAGCAGGAGCGCAAGCGCGCCCAACCGAACGCGCCAGGCGCGCCAGCCGCCGCGATGCGCGGCCGGCGGGATCGCGGGTTGGGGCTGCAAGATCGAGGCGCGCGGGGGCCGCGAAAATGCCGACGTCGGGCGCGACGGAATGCAGAGCGACATTGGACGGCCTCCTGAGCGTGGGGCGACAAAGGATCGCCCGAACACAGGATTGGACGCTGCGGCTGGGCCAAAGTTCCCACCCGCCGCGGTTGCCCGACGAAGCGGGTTTCGACCGGCCACAACCGGCGGCGTGGCCGCTTCAACGCCGTTTCGTTGCGGCCATCGCCGGCATCGACTTTCCGCCGTGTTTCTCGCTGCCGTTGTTGGCGGGCACGGGCTTGGCCGGCCGTTCGGCGTCTTTGTCCTTGTTTTCGGCGGCGGCCGCGTCCGGCTTCGGCATTTTGACGGCAATGACCTTCAGGCGGATTTCTTCGGCGATTTCGCGGTTGTCACGCAGGAACTGGCGGACGTTCTCGCGTCCCTGGCCGAGGCGCGTCGCGCCGTAGCTGAACCACGCGCCGGTGCGGGTGATGACGTTGGTCTCGCTGGCGAGATCGAGCAGATCGGTTTCGCGGCTGATGCCGGAGTCGAACAGAATGTCGAATTCGGTCTCGCGGAACGGCGGCGCGCACTTGTTCTTGACGATTTTCGCCTTGGTGCGGGCGCCGATGGGCGTTTCGCCCTCTTTGATCATGCCGATGCGGCGCGTGTCGATGCGCACGGAGGCGTAGAATTTGAGCGCGCGGCCGCCGGGCGTCGTTTCGGGGCTGCCGTACATGACGCCGATTTTCTCGCGAAGCTGATTGATGAAGATGATCGCGGTGCGGCTCTTGCTGGCGACGCCGGTGAGCTTTCGCATGGCCTGGCTCATCAGGCGGGCCTGCGCGCCGACCTGCACGTCGCCGATCTGGCCTTCGAGCTCCGTTCGCGGGACGAGCGCCGCGACGGAATCGACCACGACCACGTCGAGCGCGTTCGACCGGACAAGCAGCTC
The DNA here is from genome assembly GCA_964532435.1 of uncultured Planctomycetales bacterium. Taxonomy (GTDB): domain Bacteria; phylum Planctomycetota; class Phycisphaerae; order UBA1845; family Fen-1342; genus CAZHIE01. The sequence continues at coordinate 11,659 of CAZHIE010000068.1, read as the reverse complement.
GCAGATTTCCAGCGCCTCTTCGCCGCAGGAAGGCTGATTGACCAGCAATTCCTCAATGTTAACGCCCAGACGCTTGGCCCATCCGGGGTCGAAAGCGTGCTCGGCGTCGATGAACGCGGCCGACCCGCCGGCCCGCTGGGCCTCGGCGATGATGTGGAGCGTGAGCGTGGTCTTGCCGCTGGATTCGGGGCCGAAAATCTCGATCACGCGGCCGCGCGGCACGCCGGTTCCGCCGAGATTCAGATCGAGCGAAAGCGCGCCGGTCGAGATTCCGTCGGGCGGATTGAGCTGGCCGTCTTTCAGGTACATGACGGAGCCCTTTCCGAACGACTTTTCGATCTGCTGAATCGCGCGGTCGAGGGCTTCCTTACGATTGTCTTCGCGTTCGTCGGTCATGGCGTCGGCCTCGTTTCGAGTCGATTGAGCGTCCGGTCGCGGCCGGTCGCCCCGGCTGCGGCATTTCGCACGGAGCCCATTATCCAAACAGATACCTAACCGTCAAGTGTTTTTCAGAGATTTTTTCTGCCGGGGATCAGGTTGCGCGGCACGCCGATGTCGACAAGTTCCACGCGGCCAAGGACTTTCTGCGCGGTGGGGGAAGCGAAGCCGATCTTGGCCGCGACCATCGTAATTGTCAGATCCGCGCGGAAACAGGGCTCGCGCAGCTCGCCGCTGTCGCCGTCGAGGCCGCTCGGCAGGTCGATCGCCACGCGCCGGGCGCGCGGGGCCGTGTTGGCCAGCTCGATCAGCGACGCGAGTGTGTCGCGCGGGGCGCCGGCGCTGCCCGTGCCGAGCAGCGCGTCGATCACGACGTCGGCGCGGGCGATGGCCGAGCGGGCCGCGTCGAGCCCGTGTGGCTCGAATGCGCGGATCAGGGGCAAATCCATGCGTTCGAGGATCCGCAGGTTCACGCCGGCGTCGCCGCGCGAGCGCTCCGGCGGTAGCGCGAGCACGACGGAAACCGGCACGCCGGCGTTTCGCAGGTGGCGGGCGATCACGAATCCGTCGCCGCCGTTGTTGCCGGGGCCGCACAGCACGACGATCGCGTCATCGGCGGGGTTGAGAAGGGCGGCGTAGATTCGCTCGGCCGCGAGCCGTCCGGCGTTTTCCATCAGGACGACGCCGGGGATTCCGACATGCTCGATGGCGAGGACGTCGAGCTCGCGGATTTGCTGGCAGGTAAGGGCTTCGCCTTCTTCGTACGGGATCATGGGGCGATATCTTACGGCGGGGAGATAAAGGGCGAGAGTGGATCGTGGACCGTCGGGTGAAGGCCACGCCCGGCTCGGCGCGGTTGCCCGCCTCCGCCATGCGATGAAAACGCGCCGCGCAGCGCGGCCGACGCGCGCCAAAATTGCCGTTGGCTCTGGCGCCTGATAGCATGACGAAGATGGGTCAACAGCGCCGCTATCCGAAAGCCCCGATTACGGAGGCAATCATCGATGTGCGCGTGACGCCCGTCGACGGTGTTCCCGTTTCGGAGTTGCGGAATGCCCATCTCGGGCAGGAGGTCGCGTATCCGCGCGTTGAGGCGCTCAACGTAGCTGTTGGACACATGGAGGTCGGGGAGCAAGTTTCGACGACCGCAACCACGAAGCAGGTTGGTTTCTGGTTCCGCAGCGCAGATGAGAAGCAGCTCTACCAGGCGCGGCTCGACGGTTTCAGCATGAATCGTCTGATGCCCTATGAGAGTTGGGACTCGTTTCGAGCGGAAGCACGGCGACTTTGGGACGTCTATCGCTCCGTCGCAAATCCGGAGAGCGTCATACGCATTGCCGTGCGCTACATCAATCGGCTGGACATCCCGTTGCCGTTTCGAGATTTCAAGGACTATCTGCGGACCGTTCCCGAAGTCTCAGCCGATCTGCCTCAGGGATTGACCGGTTACTTCATGCAGCTCCTACTCCCGCAGGATGACATCAAGGCCGTTGCAATGCTGAACGAGGCTCTCATCGAGCCGGCCGTGCCCAACGTCGCGTCGGTCGTCCTCGACATTGACCTGTTTCGGACCGCGGAGTTGCCGACAAGCGACGACGGGGTGTGGTCGCTATTCGAGGAGTTGCACGTTCGGAAAAATGATATATTCGAGGCGTGCATCACGGACCAGGCGAGGGAGCTGTTCAAGTAATGCCAGCGTTTGCACGAACATCAAAGCCTGTGCCTGCGAATGTCTCGCGAAGCGAGTTTTGGCAGGACGCGGGTCTACAGGCCCAGGGAGATACCGGACGCAGTCTTCGCGCGCACGCCAGAAGAGCTATCGAACATTGGGCCCAGCGGACGGCGACTCTCGTCGCGCCCGACAATTCGGATGAGTTTTCGTATGTGTCGGTTCCGCCCAATCGGGCGTTTTTGGTGAAAACCCGCTACGTGTTCGGTGGCAGGGGAAAGCCGTTGCCGCTACGCCTGGATGTGGAATGACGGGCATGGCGGCCAAACCGTGGTGGGATCAGGTCGATGGACCGAGCCTCGCGCAGGGCGATTATCTGCCAAAGTGCCTGGTTCCCATGTTCGAGCCCGACTACGGCGGCGGGAATGCCGTCCAGGACGTGCCGGTAAGAGAATACGACTGCATTCTTCTCACTCAGAGTTGCGACCTGGAGAACGATAAGGCCCCGCTCGTTGCGCTATGCCCGATCTATGCGATCATTGAATACGAAAAGGTGAATCCGAAGCTGGCGGAACGAGGAGCGTGGGAACGTGTGAGACAGGGGCGAATCGAGGGGCTGCACCTGCTGGCATGTCCCTTGAGCCCCGACCGAAATCGATCCTGCCTTGTCGCCGATTTCCGCGAAATATATAGTCTGCCGATCGGTCACCTCAAAAAGCACGCGGTTGAGTTGGGCCAACGCTGGCGCCTGAATTCTCCATATCTGGAGCACTTTTCGCAGGCGTTCGCGCGCTTCTTCATGCGCGTCGGCCTGCCGTCGTCAATCCCCTCATTCTCCAAGTAGCGCGCGTTTGGCGACCGGTTCACCCTTGCGATAGTCGATCGCGGAGCCGACAGGTCGTAGATAAAGAGAAGCGCTGGGATCATGGTCTGAGCAAGGCGAGCACCGATCCGTGGTCGCGGGGTCTTCACGAGATTCTCGAAACGATCGGTACCGAACGATCATCATCACGATGGTGACTTTGCAAAAGCGCTTCGGCCGAGGGGGTTTTCGCTGACTTGGCAGGCTGAGATGCGATGGGTCCGCTCGTTTACGCTCGCGGCTCCGATCGGATGCGCCATTCCGGGCGCGCGGAGTGTTACCGGCGCGCGGGGCGGCGGCGGACTAGTTGCGCGCCGATCACGGCGAGCAAGTACAGCGCCCCCGCCAGCAGGATCGTCGTCGCGCCGGCCGGCAGGTCGAGCGGAAAGCTGATCGCCAGCCCGCCGGTCGTCAGCGCGGCGCATAGCACCGTCGCCACGATCATCACCTGCCACAGCGACCGGCCGAAATAACCCGCGACCGCGACGGGCAACGTCAGCAGCGCGATGACCAGGACGATTCCGACGACGCTCATCAACAGTACGACCGTCAACGCGGTAAGGCCCAGCAGGAGCAGATACAGAGCCTCTACCGGCAGGCCGCGCAGCCGGGCGAATTCCTCGTCGAAACAGATCGCCTGAAACTGATTGAAGAGCAGCACGCCGAGCGCGACCACGATGGCGTCGAGTGCGAAAATCATCCACACGTCTTCGCGTTGCACCATGAGAATGTCGCCGAACAGCAGATAGCTCAGGTCGGCGCGATAGCCCGGCGTGATATGAATGAAGATCACGCCCGTAGCCATGCCGATCGCCCACAGCGCGCTGATGATCGTGTCCTCGCGCTGCCGCGAGCGCAGGCTGACAAGCCCGATGATCGCGGCCGCCGCCAGCGCCGCCACGAGCGCGCCAAACGTGGGGTGCAGCCACGTCCAACCCTGCGTGGCTCGGAGGTATTCGGCCGCTCCCAGCCCGCCGAGCACGCAATGCGAGATTCCACCGGCTATGTACGAAATGCGGCGCATTACGACATACGAGCCGATCACGCCGCAGGCGACGCTGATAAGTACGCCGACCGCCAGCGCCACGCGCAGAAACCCATAATTCGGATTGGACAGCGCTTCGAAGAAGCTCATCGGCGGCGGGCTCCTGGTGCGGCGCGCGCTCGCGCCGCGACGGGTTCAATGGCGGTGCGAAGGATCGTGCCCGCCGTGCGCGTGATCGTGGGCTGCGCCGGAATGTGCGCCGCCGTCGTGCGAGTGATCGTGATGCACGACGTGTACGTCATGGCCATAGATGTCGCGGATGTTCTCGCCGCTGATGTGCTCGGCCGTGTGCGACACGACGCGGCGGTTGACGCACACGACGCTCTTCACGTGCTGCGACACAAAGCCGACGTCGTGCGAGACGATGGCGATCGTGAGGCGCTCGTTAAGCCGCAGGAGCAGGTCGTGCAGATCGTCCTGGCCCAGCGGGTCGAGATTCGCGGTCGGCTCGTCGAGCAGCAGCACGTCGGGCCGGCACGCCAGCGCGCGGGCGATCAGCACGCGCTGCCGCTGCCCGCCCGAGAGCGCGGCGAACGGCCGATTGGCCAGGTCGGCCAGGTTCACCTCGCGCAGCGCGTCGAGCGCCAGCGCGCGGTCGGCGCGGCCAAACGGTCCGAAAGGCGACAGCCCGCGCAGCCGGCCCATGAGAACGACCTCGCGCACGGTGACGGGAAATTGCGGATCAAGCTGCGAGCGCTGCGGCATGTAGCCGATTCGCCGGCACGCGGCGCGCGGCGTTTCGCCGAAGACGCGAACCGATCCGCTCTGCGGCAACAGCAGGCCGAGAATGATCTTCAGCAGCGTCGTCTTGCCGCCGCCGTTGGGGCCGATGATGCAGACGAAGTCGCGCTCGGCGACGCGCAGCGACACGTCCTCAAGCACGGGCGTGCCGTCGTACGCGAAACCGACGTGGTCGACGTCGATCACCGCCGGCGCGGCGCCGGGCGCGTCGGCCGGAAGCTGTTGATTGTGGCAGGCCGGCTCGGTCACGGCTTTGCGAACCCCCGTCGGACGGCGTCGGTCATGCGTTCGAGATTCGCAGCGTAATCCTTGGCAAGATCGTCGAGCGCGACGACCGATCCGCCGATCTCGCGCGCGATGGTCTCGGCGCTCTTCGCCGGAAACTGCGGCTGGACGAAGATCACGCGTGCTCCGGCTTCGCGTGCTCGGCGAATGATCTCGCCGAGCTGGCGGACGGTCGGCTCCTTGCCGTCGATTTCGACGGCCGTCTGGCGCAGGCCGTAGGCATCGGCGAAGTAGCCGAACGCCGGGTGGAACACAAAAATCTCGCGTCCCTTGTAGGGCGCCAGCGCCGTGCGCAGCCGCTCGTCGAGCTGGTCGAGTTCGGTCTCGAACGCGGCCAGGTTTTTGCGGTATTCGGCCGATCCCGGCGGATCGAGCTGGCAGAGCGTTTCGCAGATCGTGCGGGCCTGGAGCTTCGCGTTTTTCGGATCGAGCCAGGTGTGCGGATCGGGCGCGCCGGCGGCGTGATCGTGCCCTTCGTGATCTTCGTGCTGGCAGGCCGCCTCCGACTTGCGCAGCGCGATGCCGGCGTTGAGGTCGACGATCCGCACCCCCTTGTGCTGCGCCGCGATTTTTTCGCACAGGCGCTCCTCAAACGGAACGCCGGCGCGAAAGTATGCCTGCGAATCGGCCAGATGCGCGATCTGCCGCGGAGACGGCTCGAAGCTGTGTGGAGATTGCCCGGGCCCGACCAGAACGGCCACTTCGACGCGCTCCCCGCCGACGCGCTCGACAAATCCCGCGTGCGGGAGCAACCCGACGGTCAGCTTCAGCTTGACGGACGGCTGCGATTGCGCGGCCGAAGATCCGCCGAGCGCGGCGGCGCAAAGCAGGAGCGCCGCGGCCGCGCTGCAGTGCCGCGCCGGTAAGCGCAAGCGTCGTCGCGTTCGTTCGAATGCAACGTCAGCCATGATGAACCCTCGGCTTTCCGCTTTGCGCGCAGACGAGATGGCGCTCGTGGCAATCGCGGCACTCGCGCAGGGCGTGATCGGCGGCGAAGGCGTCCCAATGCTGTTTCTGATTGGCGCTGAGGATTCCGGTTCCATTGCACAGCGGACACGTGCTGTTGAGCGAAGCCAGGATGGCCGCACGGATGAATTCCGAGCGGTTGCGGATGCCGTCCAGCGCGGCGGAGAGCGATTCGTCGACTTTGAACGTGATGATCTGCTGGCGCTGTTTTCGCGCGGCCATGACAAGACCTCGACGGTGTCCCCGGCGCCGCTATGCGCCGGCCGGGATAGTATTACCAGGTAATACCCGGTTGTCAATTCGTCTAATGCGGACGGATCGACTTTGCGGCGCCGCCCGCATCGCCGCGGCCGGTGCAGGCGATTACAATTCTCCCGGCGGCGATCGACGTGCGGCCGAAGGCTGTTCCCTGACGGGCGAACCTGCGATGGCGCGACGATTCGGAGAGAGCGGCGGCATGGACGAGTGGTCGCGGAAGATCAACAGCATCATGGATGAGATGCTGAACCGTCATTTCTTCGAGTTCCGCGACTGCGGCGAATGGCAGCCCGACGCGAATGTGTACGAATCCGCGGCCGCGTGGTTTGTGTGCGTCGACCTGGCGGGCGTGGGCGAGGATCGCATTGAGGTGCATTGCACGGACGAGCGGCACCTGATCATCGTCGGGCAGCGTGGCCAGCCTGTGCCGCCCGGCGACGAAGGGAAGCTGTCGATCCAGGCGATGGAGATCCGCGAAGGCCGATTCCGGCGCGAGCTCGAACTGCCCAAGGAAATCGACATCGAAGCGGTCGAGGCGACGTATTCGAAGGGCTATCTATGGATCCGACTACCGAAGCTGACGGCGCGCTCGAAGAATCCGAAAGCGACGACGCGGCCGCGGAACCCGCAGGGTTAAAGCTCCGGACCGGTCCAGCCGACGCGGACATGTCGCGCGGCGTGGAGATTCCGGCGGATCTGCCCGTGCTGCCCGTGCGCGAGATCGTCGTTTTTCCCGGCACGGTCGTTCCGCTGACGGTGGGGCGCGAGAAGTCGAAGCGCCTGATCGACGCCGTGCTGAGCGGGCAGACGAAGATGCTGGCGGTCGTGACGCAGCGCCGCTCAAACGTCGAAGACCCCGGCATCGACGACATTTACCGCATCGGCACGGCCGCGGTCGTGCTCAAGCTGCTGCGCATGCCCGACGGCACAAACAGCCTGCTGGTCCACGGCATCGCGCGGGTGGGTCTGGAGGAGTTGGTCGCGTCGGAGCCTTTCTGGCGGGCGCAGGTGAACCCGCATGAGGACAGCGGGCCGACGTCGCTGGAGATCGAAGCCCTCGCGCACAGCGCCCGCGCCACGGCCGAGCAGGTCATCGACCTTTCGCCGAACATTCCGGACGAAGCCAAGGTCGTGCTGGGCAACATCGAGAAGCCCGGCGCGCTGGCGGATTTTCTGGCGGCGAATCTCTCGCTCGGCGTGGTGCAGAAGCAGGAGCTGCTCGAAACGTTCGACGTGGCCGACCGCCTGCGGAAAGTCTGCGCCACGCTCAACAACCAGCTCGAAGTGCTTCAGCTTTCCAACAAGATTTCGGAGGAAGTGCGCGGCCAGATGGACCGCTCGCAACGCGAATACTTCCTCCACGAGCAGATGAAGGCGATTCAGAAGGAGCTCGGCGAGGGCGACACCACCACGGTCGCGGTCGAAGATCTCCGGAAGCGCGTCGAGGCGGCCGACATGCCGGAGGCCGTGCTCAAGGAGGCGCGGCGCGAGGTGGAACGGCTGGGCCGCGTGCCGCAGGCGTCGCCCGAGCACGGGCTGATCCGCGACTATCTCGAATATCTCGTCCAGATGCCCTGGAACAAGCACACGGACGACAACCTCGACCTGGCCCACGCCGAGGGAATCCTGAACGCCGATCATTACGGCCTCGACAGGGTCAAGCGCCGTCTGCTCGAATTTCTCGCGGTCCGCAAGCTCAAGCCCGGCGGAAAAGGGCCGATTTTGTGCCTGGTCGGGCCGCCGGGCGTGGGCAAGACGTCGCTCGGTCAGAGCATCGCCCGCGCGATGGGGCGCGAGTTCATCCGCATCGCGCTCGGCGGCGTGCGCGACGAAGCCGACATCCGCGGGCACCGCCGGACGTACCTCGGCGCGATTCCCGGCCGCATCATTCAGGAGATTCGCAAGGCCGGTGTGAACAATCCGATCATCATGCTGGATGAGCTGGACAAGCTGGGGGCCGATTTTCGCGGCGATCCGTCGTCGGCGCTGCTCGAAGTGCTGGACCCGGCCCAGAACCACAGCTTCACGGATCACTTCCTCGGCGTGCCGTTCGATCTCTCGCGCGTGCTGTTCATCGGCACGGCGAACTACCTCGACCCGGTCGCGCCGGCGCTGAAAGACCGCATGGAGATCATCGAGTTGCCCGGCTATACGATCGCCGAGAAATTCGAGATCGCCCGGCGCTATCTCGTCCCGCGGCAGCTCGACGAGCACGGGTTGGCCGATCGAAACGTGAAAATCTCCGACGACGCGCTGCGCGCGATCATCGAGACGTACACGCGCGAGGCGGGCGTGCGAAATCTGGAGCGGGCGATCGGGACGGTCTGCCGCGGATTGGCCGCGCGCGTCGCGCGGGGCGAAAAAATCCCCGGCACGGTCGGCGTCAAGGATCTGGATGAGCCGCTCGGCCCGCCGCGCTTCGAGCACGAGCTGGCCTCGCGCGTCGCGCTGCCGGGCGTGGTGACCGGCCTGGCGTATACGCCCGTCGGCGGCGAACTGATTTTCGTCGAAGCCACGCTGATGCCCGGGCGCGGCAACTTCACTCTCACCGGCCAGATCGGCGACGTGATGCGCGAATCGGCCCAGGCAGCGCTTTCGCTGGTGCGCAGCCGGTCCCGCGCATGGCACATCGATCTCGAAAACCTCGGCTCGACCGACATTCATATTCACGTCCCCGCGGGTGGAATTCCCAAGGACGGACCGTCGGCCGGCGTCGCGATGGTCGCGGCCCTGGTTTCGATCTTCACCGGCCGCAAGGCCGATCCGAACGTCGCGATGACGGGCGAAATCACGTTGCGCGGCCTGGTGCTGCCGATCGGCGGGGTCAAGGAAAAGGTGCTGGCGGCTCACCGCGCCGGCATCCGCACCGTGATTCTGCCGAAACGGAACGAGCCGGACCTGGTCGAGATTCCCGCCGACGTGCGCCGCGAACTGAGATTCGTTTTCGCCGAGCGCGTGGAAGAGGTGCTGGCGGTCGCGCTGCTGGCGCCGGAAAAACAAACCCGCGCCGGCCTGAAATCCCGAGCGCGCCGCGAGTCGGCGGCGCCGGTCGTTCGTCCGCCACGGGCCGATCGGCGCCCCGCGCCCCGGCCGGCGGCGGGGCGAAGCGCCTCGTCTGGCGCGAAGACGCGCCCGGCGGCCGCCCGTCGCGCCGGTCGATAGCGCCGGCGATCGGCGGCACGCGGGCGTCGTCGCGTTGGGCGCTGGCTACGATGCGGCGCAGCATTCGTTTGCGCGCCCTTGACACGGTCCGGTCGGTCCGCGTACCAATCGTCGATAACTCTTTGTCACATCGGCAATTCCGCTTGAACCTGCGAACTGCCGAAGTTAGGATGCCCGTATTGACTGCTGCGCGAAGCGCACCGTGGGCGGCGCTGGCGCGTGCCGATAAGAGTCGGACAATTTCACCGATCATCCGCCTTGCGAGATGCTCTGGGGAAAGCGATGGCCACGATCACGAAGAAGGATCTCGTCGACAGAATCTCGGAAAGAACCGGCAACAAGCGCGTGGTGGTGAAGCGCGTGATTCAGTCGTTTCTGGACGAGATCGTCGACGAGCTAGGCAACGGTAACCGATTGGAGTTTCGCGACTTCGGCGTTTTCGAGATTCGCGCGCGCGCGGCCCGCATTGCCCAGAACCCCAAGACCATGGAAAAGGTGCCCGTTCCCGAGAAGAAGACCGTGAAGTTCAAGATCGGACGCCTGATGAAAGATCGTCTATTCAGCAACGGCGAAAAATCGCCCGTGGCTTCGGCGCCGCCGGA
>CAZHIE010000068.1:0-1531 GCA_964532435.1 uncultured Planctomycetales bacterium | reverse complement strand
TCCACCGGCCGGCCGCGCCCCGCGACCGATCGTTCGGTCAATTCGCAGATCGCGCTCCACGTCGCCGCGTCATAAACGTCCATGTCGGTCGGAACGCCACCGCGCAGGCACTCGATCAATCGATAGTCTTCGAGAAAATCCATTCCGCCGTGCCCGCCGCTGGCCTGCTTGACCGCTTCCGATTTCCATAGCGGATGTTCGAACTCCTTGAAATACTCGTCGAGCTTCTCCCACTCGTCGTTGGGGCTGCGGCCCTCGATGTAGACGCGCTCGGGCCAGCGCTCGAAGAGGCCCTTCGTCCCCTGCACGATGTGGATGCGGCTGTATGGCCGCGGCAGGTTGGTGTCGTGGACGAGGTAGATCGTTTTGCCCAGCGCCGTGCGAATGAGCGTCGTGTTCACGTCGCCCAGCGCGTACGTCTCCCGGCGGCGCGGATCGTCCGGCTTGAGCGTTTCCTGATAAAGCTGGAGCCCGCGCGACGCGCTGCTCATGGAGACGAGATACTCCAGGCGATCGCCGCGATTGATGTTCATGCACTGCGCGACCGGACCGAGTCCGTGCGTGGGATAGAGATTGCCGTTGCGCCGCATCGAGTGCGCGCGGCGCCACAGGCCTTCGCCGTCCGTCGAGAACTTCACGCCGCGCAGGTCGTGCAGATAGCCGCACTCGCCGTGCAGAATCTCTCCGAGCAGCCCGCGCCGGACGAGATTGAGACAGAGCATCTCCGGCCGGTCGTAGCAGCAATTCTCCATCATCACGCAGTGGCGGAGATGTTTCTCCGCGTGTTCGACGAGCTGCCAGCACTCGTCGAGCGTGACGGCGGCGGGCACCTCGGTGGCCGCGTGCTTGCCCGCTTTCATCGCGGCGACACACACGGGCACGTGCCATTCCCAAGGCGTGGCGGTGAAGACGAGATCGAGATCTTCGGTCTCGCACAGGCGCTCGAAATCGCGCGGGCCGCGCGTGTACGCGGTCGGCGCCGGCCGGCCGTCCTTTTCGCAGGCGTCCTGAATGTGCTTGACCTTGTCCGGGACGATGTCGCAGACCGCCTTGATCTCGACGCCGGGAATCTTCATGAAGCAGTTGAGGACGTGATGCGAGCCCATCCCGCCGACGCCGACGAAGCCCATGCGCACGCGCTCCAGCGGCGGCGCGGCGAAGTCGCGGTCGGGCGCGGGGCCGAGCCCCTGCGGCGGCGCGGCGCCGTCGCGCCGGCCGGGCGTTTGGCAGCCGGCGGCGCCGAGCGCCGCGAGGCCGGCGAGCGCGGACAGGCGGAGGAAATCGCGCCGCGAGTCGGGCTGTCCGCGATCGGCCGGTTTCGCTGTTTCGTCAGGCATGGCGTTTCTCCGGGTGAAAGGCGCCGCAGTATAGCCGCGCCCGCCCGCACAATCCGAACCCGTCACGCAAGTGGGGGGCGAACAAGAGGGAACAGGGAATAGGGAACAGGGAACAGGGAACAGGGAGCAGGGAACAGCGGTATCCGAACCCCTCACGCCAGTGAGGGGCCAGGGGGAATGCTGAATGCCGAATG
>CAZHIE010000067.1:13342-20986 GCA_964532435.1 uncultured Planctomycetales bacterium | reverse complement strand
ATGCGTGCTGAGGTTCGACAGATGCGAATGTTCCAGGGTTGTCTCCGCGTCCTGATCCCGCTCTTCGTGCTCGCGGTCGCGTCGGGCTGCGGCGGCGGATCGCGCGGCACAAGCGTCACGCAATATCCGAAGTGGAACTTCGAGGCGTATCAGCGCGTCGCCGTCCTGCCGGCCAAGACCGACAACCGCAAGGCCGAGCCCGAGGCCGACACGCTCACCGAGCAGCTCGTCGCCGCGCTCACGTCGAACGGCACGTTCACCGTGCTGTCGCGCGGCGACCTCAAGGACGTGCTGACCGAGCAGGATCTCTCGCGCCTCGCCGACGCGGCCGACCCGGCCACCGCGCTGCCCGAAGGCCGCATCACCATCGCGCAGGCGCTCATCATCCCGCGAATCACGCAATTCGACCTCGTCCGCGAGCGGCAGGAAAAAATCGTCAAGGTGCCGGTTGTCGAGCTGACCGGCTCGCGGCGGCTCGATCGGGCGGGCCGCATCGTCTTCAAGGACGAGCGGGTCGAGCTGTTCCGCCACGCCGCCATTGTCGGCGGCAGCGTCAAGGTGATCGACGCCGCGACTGGCAAGACGCTTCTGGCGCACACGTGCGAGCCGATCGTCAACGAGGAGTCGCGCCGCAACGCCCCGCCCAACGTCACGCCGGAGCAGATGGCGGCCGTCGCCGTGCGCGAGCTGGCCAAGGATTTCTACAAGAACATCGCGCCGATCGAAATCCGCGTGAAGCTCAAGAGCAAGATGCTGATCGTCGCGACGGATTACTTCGACGGGCAGTACGAGGACACGTCCACGCTCGATCCGTCGATCGAGGAGTTTCTCATCGCCGTGCGCGACCTGCCGGGCGAATGCGATCGCAACGACTTCCGCGTCGGCGTGGCGGCCAAGGACGGCCGCGCCAATCTCGTCGAGCACGAATTCGTCTGGTCCGGGACGTACGGCCCCAAGGGCTGGCAGATCAAGTTTCCGATGAAGCCGCTGCGCGACAGCGGAGCGCTGGAGTTTGTCGCGAAGCTCTACAGCGGCCGAAACCCCACGCCGATTCTCACGCGCGATTTCGAACTGGCCGAGACGAAGTAAAGAAACGCCGGCCGCGGCGCCGGGCATGGTTCAGTCGCCGGGATCCGGTGGCGCCGGCGGCGCTGCGCAAATTGCATTGACGAGTCCACGCCCGCGCGATACATTCCCCTCTGGAGGAGAATTCTCCAATCCGTGCCAAACGGCGGGCCGGCACGCAATTCGTCTGCACCCTGCTTCCCGTCGCGTTCGACACGGTCCCGTCCTGGCCTTACGCACGTCTTCGGAGTCTTGACATGGTGCCGCACACGCGCGCCGCTCGTCGGCGCTGGCGCTGTCGGGCGTGGTTGTCCGCTGCCCTGGCCGCCGTCGGCCTCGCCTCTACCGCGCCGGACGCGCGGGCGGCGGCGTTTCACTACCCCCCGCCCGACGAGCCCATCGTCTCGGCCAGCGTGGGATTCGACACGGCGGCCTTCACCGCGCACCAATTCGTCGCCGGACATCAGGTCAACATGTTCATGCTGATGGCGCCGGGCGGCGTGGCGCCGATGCTTGATCTTTCGAGCGAGTTTTTCGGCGACACGAGCTTCCCCGGCGGGGCGGGAATCGCGCAGGGAACGGAGGAGACCGGCTTCTTCACCGCCCCGATCGCCGACACGTACTTCCCCGTCCTCGAGGGCGGAGAAGTGGATCTGTGGTTCCTGCTCACCGACACCGGCGACGCGCAGTTCGCGATCGACACGCTCCAACTGGAGATACACACCGCGTCGAGCACCATCTTCGCCAACTACGGCAGCCTCAACGACGGTTTTCAACTCGGCCTCCCCGATGGCGGCGCCCTGCCCGGCCCGGTCGGCGAAGTGCTGCCACCCGGCCGCACAACCACCGGCTTCGACGAGACGATCAGCAGCAAGTTCGGCCACACGCCGGAGCCGGCGACGGCGGCGCTGCTCGCGGTGGCGGCCGCGGCGCTGCGGCGCATGACTCGGCGCGGCCTGGCACGTACCGGCGCCGCAGGCGGTTTGGCGCGCGGCGCTACAAGGAGCGGCGAGTGATCGGAACGCGAAAATCGCGACTCGGCTTGCGCGGCGCTTGTGCGGCAATCGGCCTCGCGATGCTGGCGACGCTCGTTACGGGCGCCGAGACGAAGAAGATATGGACCATCGACGCTTTGGTGCGCGATTCGGCGCTGATCGTCCACGGAAACGTGACCAGCGCCCGTTCGGAGTGGAACGCGGCTCACACGCACATCTACACCTACGTCACCATCCAGACGCTGGAGGAATTGAAGGGCGGACCGACCGGCGGCGTCGTGAATCTACGCCTGATGGGGGGAACGGTCGACGGCATTCAGCTCGCCATCCCCGAGCAGGTCGGATTCGAGATCGGCGAGGAGACGGTCGTGTTCCTCGGCCCGAATCCGCAGGCGTTCTTCCCCGTGGCCGGGCTGCAAAACGGCAAATTCACGGTCGACTCGGTGACGGACAGCGCCGGCGCCGTGGTGAAGCGCGTGCGCGAGCGCGATATGACGCTCGTAGAGTTGCTGGCGCAAACACGGGCGGCGGTGAAGGCGGATGAAGCGCGTCGCGCCGCGGCGGCCGGCGCAAACCGTGCGCCGGCGGCGAAGGCGCCGGCTGCCACGCCGAACGGAGGTCGGCCATGAAGACTTCCCGTCATCTGAGCCGGCTGGCCGTCTGCGTTGCGCTTGGCGCCGTATTTTCGCTGTCCGCGCGCGGCCAGGTGGCGTTCCGGCTGGAGAAACCGGCCGGATCGCTGAACGCGTTCTTCCGCTCGCACCCGACGTCGCCGCCGCCGTTTTATCACTGGGATTTGCGCGAGTTCCCGGGCTGCGTCGTGCCCTACTCGTTCCACAACGGCACGCCCGACATCGCCGGCCTGGCGGAGTTCACGGCGATCGACTCGGCGTTTCAAACGTGGCAGCTTGTAACGCCGTCGATCATTTTCTTATCGCTGGTTCAGCCCGGCCCGGGGGCATCGTGCCCCGGCACATTTGACCAGAACAACATGATCGGCTGGGACAACGGCGGCTGCGGCATGCCCGGCGACGACATCTGGTGCCCCGGCGTCCCGGCCGGCGCGCGGATGTGCGGAGCGCGCGTCGGGCCCAACGTGGACATCATCTGTCCCGGCCCCGACGGCTACACGACCAGTTCGCCGAACAACTGCCGCAACGACGACGCGTGCCTGCCCGCGGGGGGCGGCTGCGCGTGCGGCGCGGGCGGGCTGGCCGCCAACACGCCGATCATCGGCCCCGGCCCCAACGGCGTGCTGGACACGATCCCGAACAACTGCAACGCCGCGGGCGATGACGGCATCGCCGGCGGACAGATTCACTGCGGCGCCGACGGCGTGATCGACACCATCGTTCCGGCCGGCGACGACGCGTTCAACGTCGCCACGAGCAGCATCTCGTCCGGCCCGAACGGCATCGTCGAGACGACGCCGAACTCGGCGCTTCCGGCCAACGTGCTGGCGGTGACGTTCATCTACGGTGTGCCGGCTACCGGGCGAATCCTCGAGTCCGACATCCTGTTCAACGATACGTACATGTGGCAGAACGTCGCACACGGCGCCGCGATGGGCGGCAACCCGGACGTGCGCTCGATCGCCACACACGAGATCGGGCACTTCCTCGGGCTGCATCACAACACGCCCGGCGGATCGGCCAACCCGCCGGGGCCGATCATGGAGCCGTTCTTCAACCTGGCCGGCAACGCGAACCACGTTTTGGCGGCCCCCGACCGCGACGGCATCAACTGGATCTACACGCCCGACCTGGGCGACGCGCCCGATCCGTGGCGCGGCACTTTCAACGAGTATCAGTCGCTCGTCCACTCGAACACGCCGTCGCGAATGCTGAATGGGCAGCAGCTCTTTCGCCCCGCGCGCGGGCCGTATCACCACTTCGGCTGGCACGGCGCAGACCCGGCCGACGCGCTCTTCCGCTTCGAGTGGCTGGGCCCGAACATGAACGATTCGGTGCTGGAGTGCGAAGCCCTCGTTCCCGACATGGACCAGTTCGACGACGGCGTCAGCGCGCCGGCGATCATGCGGCGCGGCGGTTTCGCGCTCGTCACGGCGCTGGTGTCCACCGATGGGAACCAGGTGCAGGTCGATCTCGGCCCGCCGGCGCCGAACCGCTACGGACCATGCGGGGACGCGACGCGGCTGCTCTACTACAACGGCTACATGGATTTCCCCAACAACTGCCGGTTCGACCCGGCCGACCGCATCGTCTGGTGGTCCGGGTTCCCGGATCCGCCGGCGGGACATCCGGATGAGTGTACGACGTGCAGGGCCTCGGGGAATTTCATCCCCCCGGCGATTCGCGTCGGCAACAACTGCCGCCTGCGCTACCTCGTGTTCGTGCCCTGGGAGGCCGCGGACGAGTTTTACTGCCGGTACCGCGTCGATTACGGCGAGGACGAGGGCCGGGCGCAGAACATCAGCGGCGACCTGGCGCCGGCGGAAGGCGCGGCCCAGTTCGGCGAAGTCGAGGACTATCGCTGCCGAACGCAGGCGCCGTTCCCGCTCGATCAGATTCACCTCTGGCTCGCCTCGAATGGCGAAGTGGGCGAGGAGATGACGATCACCGCGTGGGTGGAGAGCAACTTCGTCGGCGAACCGGGCGTGATGGTCACGTTCACGACCGCGCTCGGCGACGTGACCTACACCGGCGGCGTGCCGCTCGACCCGACGCAGTCCGCCACGAGCACGGACGAGAACGGCGTGGCGGCGATGACGTTTCGCGGCGACACGCCCGGCCCCGTATTGATCGAGGTCAGCGTCGAGCCGATTCCGGGCGTCGACCCGGCGATGTCCGCGTACGCGTTTACCACCATTCAATAGACGCACGAACGGCCGACATCGGGCTGCGGTCGTCCAGCGCGGCGGCGCATTCTCGCTACCGGCTGGGATTCCGCTACACTCCGTCGTTTCGCGTTCACCAAGACGCAAACACAGACGGCGGACCCGACGCATGAGCACAGGCGGCTACGACCCGAAATCAACCGAAGCCGAGATCGCCCGACTCTGGGCCGAGGGGGGCTACTTCGACGCCGACGCGCCGCAGCCGGCCGGCGGCGGCGGCTCACCGGCGCCCGCGGCCGCGTTCGCCGATACGACCCAACGCGACGCAGACGCGCCGCGGTCCTACTCCATCATGATCCCGCCGCCGAACGTCACCGGCGCGCTGCACCTCGGCCATGCCCTGAACAACACCTGCCAGGACATCCTCATCCGCCGCGCGCGCATGTCGGGCATGGTCGCGCTGTGGATGCCCGGCACCGACCACGCCGGAATCGCCACGCAGGCCATCGTCGAAAAGCGGCTCAAAGAGCAGGAGAACTTGACGCGCAACGAGCTCGGCCGCGAGAAGCTGGTCGAGCGCATCTGGAAGTGGAAGGACGAATACAACGAGCGCATCCTGAGCCAGTTGCGCCGCATGGGCATCTCGTGCGATTGGCGCCGCACGCGCTTCACGCTCGACGACGTGTGTGGCCGGGCCGTCTATCACGCCTTCTTCGAGTTCTTCCGCGCGGGGCTGATCTACCGCGGGCACCGGCTGGTCAACTGGGACACGGCGCTGCAAACCGCCGTCGCCGACGACGAGATCGAGCACGTGACGGTGCGGACGAACCTGTGGCACATTCGGTATCCGATACTGAGGCACGAAGGCACGGAGGCACGGAGGCACGGAGGGGAAGGGAAGAGGGAACGGAACTCGGAGCGCGGGGCGGGCAGCTCTGGACCGCAGCCGCCCTCGGCTGCATCTCCTGCGGGCGCCTCGCCGAGCCCGGATGAAATCCGCGCCGCCATCGCCCGCGCCGCCGCGCCCGATGCCGTCCTTGGGCGCGACTATCTCGCCGTCGCGACCACGCGACCCGAAACCATGCTCGCCGACACGGCCGTCGCGGTGCATCCCGACGACGAGCGCTACCAACATTTGATTCGGCGCACGCCGCAGGGCGAGTCGGCGGGACATGCCAGCTACGTCTTGCTGCCGCTGATGTGGCGCGCCATCCCCGTCGTGGCCGACGACGTGCTCGTGAAGCGCGAATTCGGCACCGGCTGCGTGAAGGTGACGCCGGGGCACGACCCCAACGACCACGACTGCTGGCAGCGCCATCAGGGTCAGCCCGACCAGTTCGCCATCATCGACCTGCTGACGCCGGATGGGCGGATCAACGCGAACGGCAGGGGAGCAGCGCCATCCGAACCCCGACCGCCAGGGAGCGGCCAGCAAGCGTCATCCGAACCCCGACCGCAAGGGAACGGCCCGGCGGATCATCCCGGCGGCGGTCTCTCGTACGACTACTCCGGCATGCCCAAGGACGCCGCGCGCAAGAAGGTCGTCGCCGACCTCGAAGCGCTCGGCCTGCTCGAAAAGATCGAGCCGTACGAAACCGAAGTCGGCCACAGCGACCGCAGCAAGGCCCCCATCGAGCCGCTGCGTAGCGAACAGTGGTTCATGCGCATGGGCCGGCTGGCCGAGCTGGCGATGGACGCCGTCCGCGACGGGCGCATCCGCTTCTTCCCCGAGCGCTACGCGAAGACGTATCTGGACTGGCTCGGCGAGAAGAGAGATTGGTGCATCAGCCGACAGCTCTGGTGGGGACATCGGATACCGGTGTGGACGAAGCGCGTGACGCTGACGGAGCGGAATTGGACAACGGAGTTGCTATCAACTGGGATCGACTCACTGCTCGAAGGCAAATGGACGGCGCCAAGCGATCCAATGTGTGTGGAGGTCTGGTGTAGTACATCGGGAGAGAAAATTGCAGATGCTGCCCGATCGCTACAGCCCATCACGCGCGAGCTGGAAGGTGAGTACTTGATTCGCGTGTGCTATGCCGGGAAAGACGAGTCCGTCCGGGCCTTGTTGGACAAAGCCGGATTCGAACAAGACCCCGACGTCCTCGACACATGGTTCAGTTCCGCCCTCTGGCCGATGAGCACGCTCGGCTGGCCGCATGGGGACAAGGGAACACGCAACACGGAACGGGGAACAGAAAAGCCCCCCGGCGCGGGACCGTTCCCTGTTCCCTCGTGCCTGTTCCCTTCCTCCCGCGACTTCGATTTCTTCTTCCCCACCGACGTGCTCTGCACCGGCCGCGGGATCATTACGCTCTGGGTCGCGCGCATGGCCATGATGGCGCTGGCGTTTGACAGGGCCGGGCAGTTGACCACCGTCGCCGGCGGCGCGCCGGGCCGCGCCGGCGGGCGCGTGCCGTTCTCGCAAGTCTACATCCACCCGATCGTGCTCGACGGCCACGGCCGCATCATGAGCAAGAGCAAGGGCAACGGCGTCGACCCGGTCGATCTGATCGAGACGTTTGGGGCCGACGCGCTGCGTTTCACGCTCGCGCAGATGGCGACCGAGACTCAGGACGTGCGCATGCCGGTCGCCTACCAATGCCCGCATTGCGACGGCCTTACCGAGCAGACCAGCGTGATGCCCAAGGAGAAGTTTCCGGTCGAATACCCAAAGGTCGCGTGCAGCCATTGCAAGAAGCCGTTCGCGACGCAGTGGGCGCCCGACGCGCTCAAGCAGGAGCTGGGCGTCGCGCGCGAGACCTCGGAGAAATTCGAGCTGGG
>CAZHIE010000067.1:8967-13242 GCA_964532435.1 uncultured Planctomycetales bacterium | reverse complement strand
GCGGGCCTGATGGACCTCGACGCCGAGCGCAAGCGCCTGCGCAAGGAATTCGACGAGCTTGGCGGCCACCTGCAGCGCGTCGAGGCCAAGCTCGGCAATGAGGGCTTTGTCGCCAAAGCGCCGGCCGCGGTGATTGAGAGCGAGCGCAAGCGAATGGAAGAGCTGCGCGTCAAGCGGGCCGATCTGGAGCGAAACCTGGCGGAAATCGGGGGCTGAACGGGAATGTCGAATGTGGAATAGCGAAGAACGAATTTCAGAGAGCCGGTTGGCCGCTCCGCAATTCGTTCTTCGCAATTCGTTCTTCGCTATTCGAAATTCGCAATTCTGATTATCGCTTCCTCCGAAGCGCCACCAGCCCCAGCAGCGCCGCCGCAAGGCTGGCCGGCTCGGGAATGCGCGTCACCTGGTCCTGAACGCCGTGCAGCGGGCCGTCGCCGTCGGGGTCGTCGCTGACCAGCGCCACCAGGTCGCTCGCGAAGAACGCGCGATCGCCGTTCAGCGCGTCGAGCCAGCCGTCGGCGATCACCACCGAGTTCGCGGCCCCGTTCGTCGCGAAAAAGTCGCCGCCGAACAGGTCGATCCCGTTGTCGAAGACGATCTCCCACGTCGCGATCTGAAACGCGGCCGCCTTGTCGCGGACTTCCCCCAGCGTGCCCGTGAAGATATTGTCGAAGTTGCGGCCCCACAGCTCGCGCAGCAGGTCGGCCCGCGCCATCCCCATCGGACCGAGCGTGCCATCGCCGTCGATGTCCTCGCCGGGCAGCGGACCGTCGGCCAGCGCCTCGATCGAAAAGAGCGCATCCTCCGCGACCGTCTCGCGCAGCTCGATGCAGAACGCCATGAACGGGCCGAGGTTCGTCTGGCTGTCCGGCAGCGTCGTCCAGTTGAACACGCCCGCCAGCGTCGTGGCCTCTTCGCCCAGAAACGAGTACGAAAACCCGCGCGCCGGGTCGATGTTGTCGAATGCGGCGTGAACCGTGTCCGCGCGTGCGGTCGCCGTCCCCAGCGCCAGCAGCAGAGCGCCGCCCGCCGCGGCCGACAATTTCCCCATCCCCCCCAGACTCTTCATGACGTCTCCTTTCCCAGTCCGCACGCGCCGCCGATAACCCCGCGCCAGGCGCATCCCCATGCGCCGCGCAATGACGGCGGGCCGGCTCCCCGGTGCCGCGGGCACGCACGATGACAGACTCTTGTGCGCCGACCTCTAAAGGGTCAATTTCGCCGCGAAGCGCCGGCGCGACTCGCGACGACGCCGCGCCGAGCTTCGCCGCGCCGCGCGCCGCGCAACTGCTTCAAATTCGGAGTGTTGGAGCGGATCGGTCGCCCGGCCCATCGCCGGCCGAATCTCCCCGCTGATTGCCGCGCCGACATCCCCTGTCCCATATCGAGCGGCCATGCCGTGAACGGACCCGACCCCGCGCCATCGCCCCAGAATCTTTGCTGCGAGCGGAAAGAAATCCCCCGGACGCACGCATGGCGGAGTGCGAAGCGCTTGATGCGACCCCGCCGGTCACGCGACACGAGCGGACAACCGCATTCGGCGAGCGCGATGCGCAGTGACTTCTAACCGGCAAGGAGAATCCCGTGATCGCACACACCGCTTCCATCCGGCGCCTGGTCGTCTGCGCCCTGCTGGCCGTGTCGCTTCAGACCGCCGCCGCCCGCGCGCAATGCAGCGGAAACTGGCAGGCCTACGGCAGCGGCACGAACGGCGCGTACGTCCTGGCGCTTACATCTCTCCCCAACGGCAACCTCGTCGCCGGCGGACAATTCACGACCGCCGGCGGCGCGCCGGCCAACCACGTCGCCCGCTGGAATGGGTCGGCGTGGTTGCCGCTAGCCAGCGGAATGGCAGGCGGCAGCTTTGCCACCGCCGTCTTCGCGCTCGCCGCGATGCCCAATGGCGACCTGATCGCAGGCGGCGACTTCGCGACCGCCGGCGGCGTCACCGTCCGCGGCATCGCACGCTGGAACGGGGCGGCGTGGTCCCCGCTGGGCTCGGGAATGACCTGGGGAACGCTCCCCGCCGCGGTCTACGCGCTGCTCGTCCTGCCCAACGGCGATCTGATCGCGGGCGGCGATTTCAACACAGCCGGCGGCGTCGCGGCGCAGGGCATCGCCCGCTGGAACGGCAGCGCCTGGCAGCCCTTCGGCGCCGGAATCGCCGGACAAAGCGTCAGCGCACTCGCCCTTCTGCCGAACGGCGACATCGTGGCCGGCGGAGATTTCTTCATGGCCGGCGGCGGGCTGGCGAGCAACGTGGCGCGTTGGAACGGCTCGTCGTGGAGCCCGCTCGGCGCGGGCACGAACAGCCCCGTCGCAGCGCTGGCGGTGCTGCCCAACGGCGATCTTGTGGTCGGCGGCGGTTTCTCCAGCGCGGGCGGCGCGGCGAACACCGTCGCGATCGCGCGTTGGAGCGGAAACGCCTGGCAATCATTCGGCGGCGGAATGAACGGGCAGGTATTCGCGCTCGCGGTGCGTCCGAGCGGAGAGGTCTTCGTCGGAGGACACTTCACCAGCGCCGGCGGGACACCCGCCAACCGCATTGCGCGCGGCGCGGGCGGTGCGTGGCAGACGCTCGGCAGCGGCCTGAATCATTATGTCTATGCGCTGGCCCCGCTGCCCGGCGACGCAATGGCTGTCGGCGGGCAATTCACGCAGGCCGGCGGCGTCTCCGCCAGCCACGTCGCGCGCTGGTCGCGTCCGGCCACGATCGATTTCCTCACGCCGCCCTACGACGTGTCGATCTGTCCCGGCGACACCGCGCTGTTCACGTGCATGGTCGACGGCGACGCGCCGCTGTCGTTCCAGTGGCGGCGCGACGGCGTTTCGCTAGGTGACGGCCCGACCGGCACGGGCTCGATCGTCGTCGGCTCGGCAACCAGCGACCTGGCGATTGTCAACGCTTCGAGCGCCGACGTCGGATCGTACGACTGCGTAATCACCGATCTGTGCGGAAGCGCCGCGTCGTTTCCCTATAGTCTGGTCATGCGATTCTGTCTGCTCGGCGACATGAACTGCGACGGCGCGTTGAACAACGGCGACATCGACCCGTTCATTCTCGCCCTGCTTAGTCCGGCGGAGTACCAGGCCGCTCATCCGCAATGCAACATCGCAATCGGCGACATGAACGGCGACGGGATGCTCGACAACGGCGACATCGACCCGTTTGTGCAGTGCCTGTTGGGCGGGTGCGACTGACGCGCGCGGCGGCGGAGCGATTCGCGGCGGGCCGGCCGCCGCGCGCGGAATACAATCCCCCGGGCCAACCGGGGGATTGTCTCTAAAGGGAGAGTTCTCATGCGCGCAACCCGCAACCCGCCGCGCGGCGCCTTCGCTCCCGGCTGCCGCAGACGCTCGAATGACCGCCTCCATCCGCTCGCGCACGCCGGCGCGAGCATGCTCGTGACGCTGATCGGCTGCTCGCCGCTGCTCGCCGGCGGATCGTACGAAACCGTCGCGAGCCTGCAGACCCCGCGACAGGAATCGGCCGGGGCGCTGCTGCGCGGCCAGGCGTACGTCGTCGGCGGACTGGACGCCGCCGGCGACGCGCTCGCGTCCGTGGAGCGCTATGACCCCGAAGCCGACGAATGGACGTTCGTCGCGCCGCTGCCCGTGCCGCGCGACCACCTCGGCGTCGTCGCGGTCGATGATCGGCTGTACGCGCTGGGCGGCTACGCCGGCGATTTCCTCTCCACGCGCGAGTGCTACCGCTACGACCCCGACTCCGACGATTGGGCGCGCATCGCCGACATGCCGTCGCCGCGCGGGGCGCACTGGGCCGTGGCCGTCGGACAGCGCATCTATGTCTTCGGCGGCCTCACCGGCGGCGCGGCGCAGCGACCCGTGTTCATCTATGACACGGTGGTCGACGCGTGGGGGACCGGCGCGCTGATGCCCACCGCCCGCGAGCATCTGACCGCCGTCGCCGTCGGCGCCGACGTATACGTCATCGGCGGGCGGTTCGGCGCGTCGTACGGCGCCAACGAGCGCTATGACACGGTGAACAACGAGTGGACGGCCCGCGCGCCGATGCCGACCGCCCGCGCCGCGCCCGCGGCGGCGCTTTTCGACGGCCGCATTTACGTGCTCGGCGGCGAGACGCCGCAACTCTTCGCGACAAACGAGCAATATGACCCGCTGACGAACACGTGGAGCGCGTCGGCGCCCATGCCCGTGCCGCGCCACGGCCTGCCCGGAATCCCGCTGGAGCGGGGCATTCTGCTGCCCGGGGGCGGCACGGTGCAGGGAATGTCGCCGACCGCGCACGCCGAC
>CAZHIE010000067.1:1446-8867 GCA_964532435.1 uncultured Planctomycetales bacterium | reverse complement strand
GTCGCAATGCTGCTCGGATGATGAACACGGTCCGGCCGGTGCGCAGTACTCGCGCCCGGGGGCCGTGCCTGCGACGGCGTCGGACGCAGGAGTCCGACGCGACGGCACGTGTGCCCCTGAACGGGCGCGAGGCTCGTGTACTCGCGCGCATCGCGTAGCGTCGGACCTCCGCGTCCGACGTCGTATGCCCTCAAACGGGCCGCATGTTCGCGGCCTTCGCCTGACCACGCCGGCACGGCGACTGCGCGGCGCCGGGGCGCGTCTTTCGCGTGACAACTGCGGCCGACGGCCGGAATTCCTCTACAATCCCGCGCCAGGAGGATTCACCCGATGGCCGTCCCGACTCCTTCGCGCAGCGCCCGCCTGCGGGCCGCGATGCGCGATCACACCGTCATGCTGCCCGGAGCGATCAACGCGCTCTCCGCCCGCGCGATCGAGCGGGCCGGCTTCGAGGCGATGTATCTGTCCGGCGCGGTACTCGCCAACAGCGTCGTCGGCGTGCCCGACGTCGGTATCGCAACCCTCGGCGAAGCCGTCGCGCACGCGACTCGCTGCGCCGCTGTGACCACCATCCCCATCATCATGGACGCCGACACCGGTTTCGGCGCGGCCGCCGAAAACGCCGCTCGCACCGTCGAGGAGTACGAGCGGGCCGGTCTGTCGGGCCTGCACCTGGAGGACCAGGAATTTCCGAAGCGCTGCGGCCATTTGCCGGGCAAGTCGCTCGTGCCCGCAGAGGAGTTTGTCGAGCGCGTGGGCGCGGCGGCGGCGGCGCGGCGAGACGCGGACTTTGTCATCATCGCGCGCACCGACGCGCGCGGCGTAACGGGCTACGACGACGCCGTGCGCCGCGCCCACGCCTATCTCAAGGCCGGCGCCGACGCGATTTTTCCCGAGGCTCTGGAGAATCGCGACGAGTTCGCGCGCTTTGCGCGCGACGTACCAGCGCCGCTGCTCGCCAACATGACCGAGTTCGGCAAGACGCCATATTTCACGGTCGAGGAGTTCGCCGCCCTGGGCTACAAGCTCGTCATTTTCCCCGTTACACTCCAACGCATCGCGATGCGCGCGATCGAGCAGGCGCTGGCGGAGCTCAAGCGCAGCGGAACGCAGAAGGCCCTCGTCGATCGCATGCAGACCCGGCAGGAGTTGTACGACCTGCTCGGATACAGGATGTAGCCCAGCCGCCCTCGGCTGGACTTGGACCCCAGCCGCCCTCGGCTGGTCGAGCTGACACGCACCGGAATTTCCCGTCGGACAGCGGAGTACGTAACGATGAGTCAGGCAACCGAGATTTACAGCCCCGGCCTCGAAGGCGTCATCGCCGGCGAGACCGCCATCTCCACCATCGACAACGACGAGCTCGCCTATCGCGGATATCGCATCAACGAGCTGGCCGGCGTCGCGCCGTTCGAGGAAGTCGCCTACCTCCTGCTGCACG
This sequence comes from uncultured Planctomycetales bacterium, assembly GCA_964532435.1. Classification (GTDB taxonomy): domain Bacteria; phylum Planctomycetota; class Phycisphaerae; order UBA1845; family Fen-1342; genus CAZHIE01. The sequence continues at coordinate 7,426 of CAZHIE010000067.1, read as the reverse complement.
ACGACCTACCGACCCGCGCGCAGCTCGACGCCTTTCGCGCCCAGCTCGACGCCCATCGCCGACTGCCCGCCCCCGTCCTCGACACGATCCGCGCCATTCCGCGCACCGCCGGCGGAATGGAGCTGCTCCGCACCGCCGTCTCGATGTGCGGCCACTTCGACCCGAACCCGTCCGACACGGTCGAAGGCATGCGCAAACAGGCCGCCGTCATTCTCGCCCAGGTTCCCAGCATCATCGCCGCGCGCATGCGCTTCCTGGCGGGGGAGCATCCGGTCGATCCGCGGCCGGGCCTTTCGCACGCGGCGCAATTTCTCTACCTGGCGTTCGGCAAGACGCCCGGCGAGCTGGAAGAGAAAATCCTCAATCTCACGTTCATCCTTTACGCGGAGCATGAATTCAACGCGTCGACCTTCGCGGCGCGCGTCACGACCAGCACGCTCAGCGACCTGTACTCGGCCATCGTCAGCGGCATCGGAACGCTCAAGGGCCCGTTGCACGGCGGCGCCAACGAGGAGGCGATCAAGCTGGTCAACCGCTTCCAGTCGGCCGACGAGGCCCGCGCCTGGACGCTCGAAGGGCTGCGCACGAAGGCCAAGATCATGGGCTTCGGGCATCGCGTCTACAAACACGGCGACGAGCGCGCCCGCATCCTGCAACCCTATGTTTACGAGCTTGGCCGCAAGCTGAATCAGACCTGGAAGACCGACGTCTACGACGCGATTCGCGACGTGATGATGGAGCAGAAACAGATCCACATGAACGTGGACTATCCGTGCGGGCTGGTCTACTACTTCATGAACCTGCCGACGGACATCTACACGCCGCTGTTCGTCGCCAGCCGCGTGAGCGGATGGTCGGCGCACGTGATCGAGCAATTCTCGAACAACCGCCTGATCCGCCCGCGCAGCCGCTACGTCGGGCCGAAGATTCGCAAATACGTTCCGGCGGAAAAACGCTGAGAAGCAAACGGCAGGCGCGCCTGCTTTCATCCTTTCTGAAACTCCCGGCGCGCATTCGCCACACCGCCCGCCTCTCGGCAACAATCGCGGCATGGCCGCCAGCGAATTGCACGTAGTGACCGGCGCGTTCGGGCATTCGGGCCGGCACATCGCCCGCCGCTTGCTCGAACGCGGAGCGAAAGTGCGAACGCTCACGAATTCGCCCACCCGCGATCGCGAATTTGGAGCGCGCGTCGAAGTCGCGCCCCTCGCATTCGACGACCCACCGCGGCTCGTCGATGCGCTGCGCGGCGCCCACGTTCTGTACAACACGTATTGGGTGCGCTTCGATCACGCGCGATTCACATTCGCCGACGCCGTGCGGAACACGCTCACGCTGTTCGACGCCGCCCGCGCCGCCGGAGTACGCCGCATCGTTCACGTCAGCATCACCAACCCCTCCGAAAGCTCGCCATTCGCGTACTTCCGAGGCAAGGCCCGCCTCGAACGGGCGCTCCGCGAGTCGGGCCTCTCGCACGCGATCCTCCGTCCGGCTGTGCTGTTCTCGGAGACCGACATCCTGGTAAACAACATCGCGTGGATGCTGCGAAGATTGCCGATCTTTACGGTCTTCGGCGACGGCGCCTACCGGATTCAACCGCTGCACGTAGACGATTTCGCGCAGCTCGCCATCGCGGCCGGCGCGCACGACAGGACCGTCACGCACGACGCCGTCGGTCCCGAGAAATTCACGTTCCGCGAGCTGGTTGCGGCGATTGGCGACGCCATCGGAGTGCCGGCCCGCATCGTGTGTGTTCCGGCGTCGGCCGGCTACGCGCTCACGCGCATCGCGGGCTGGCTGTTGCGCGACGTCGTCCTGACGTGGGAGGAGATCGGCGCGCTGACGGCCGACCTCCTGCACAGCGATTCACCGCCGGAGGGCTCGACGCATCTCACGGAGTGGGCCACACAGCGTCGCGCCACGCTTGGCGTCCGCTACGCGAGCGAGCTTGCCCGCCGAATCGACCGAACGACGCCATACGACGATTTGTGACCCGCGCCGCCTGCCTGCGCCTCATCCACGCCGCGCCGCTACGGCGCGGCGAACAGCGCGCTCGCCGGCAAGCGCTCTTTCTTCCCCCCCGGCGGCGTCCAGGACACTTCCAATGCGTCGCCACCCGTCTTCTCGAAATACGTGACCACGATCGCGTGCAGCCCCGCGGACAGCGCGATCACCCCGTCGCGCTCCAACGCGCCGTGCAGACCGTCGTTGTCGACGACCAATTGATCGCCGACGTAGAGCCGGCTGCCGTCGTCGCTGAGCGTGTAAAATCGATAGACGCCATCCACCGGCGCCCGCACAAACCCGCGGTATCGAAACGCGAATCGCTCCACCTGCTTGCGCGGCGAAAACGAGAAGTCGCCGATCGGCCCCGCGCCGGCCGGCTTGAGCTTGTCAAAATCCGGCAGCGCGTCCCAATCGCCCTCGTAGTATTCGTACGCCAGCCCGCCCTTCTGCTTCCCCGCATCGGCAGCCGCAACGTCGGCCTTGCGCGGCGAGACCTTGGTGACGACCAGCTGCGCCACGCTGCTCACCAGCCGATCGTCGCGGACGCAGCGCGCGCTGATCGTGCAGGTGTCGCTCACGCGGATCGGGCCGCTGACGCGCTCGGAGCGCCCCGTCGGTCCTGTGCCGTCGAGCGTGTAGTGGAGCGTCACGTTTTCGCGATCCGTCGTGACGCGCACTTCGAGCGTGTCGACGAAAATCGTCGCCGGCGCGCTGATGATCGGCGGATCGGCCACGTCGGGCTTGCCGATCACGTCGAGCACGACGACGGAGTCGATCTCGTCCGGCGCGCGGCTCGGTACGTCGATCAACAGCGCATCGTCCACCCGTTCCACGTTCAGCGGCGATTTCTTCTCGTCCGACAGCACGAACGCGCCACGCGCCTCGCTCAGCAACCCGGGCACGTGCAGCCGGTTGTCGGCTGGCCAGTCGAATACGTGCAGGTACAGCCGGGTAACACCGTCCGGCATGCTCCGTTGCGTGCAGCGCCCCCAGTACAGATAGTGAAACGGGCTGGCCTGCGTGCCGTGGATCGAGTCGCCATTCGCGGACATCCACTTGCCGATTTCTTCGAGCCGCATGACCGCCTCGGGCGGAAACTCGCCGCTGGCCATCGGGCCGATGTTCAGCAGGTAATTGCCGCCCTTCGAGGCGATGTCGGCCAGCATGCGCACCAGGTCGCGCGACGATTTCCACTTGTCGTCGGCGCGGTTGTAGCCCCAATGCTCATTCATCGTCATGCACGATTCCCAGTCGACTCCGGGAAAACCCGTCGCCGGTATCTCCTGCTCCGGCGTGCCGAAGTCGCCGCGAAAGTCGCCGCTCGCCGTCATGCCGGCCATGCCGCTGCGGCCCTTGTCCACCCGGTTGTTGATGATGACGGCCGGCGAGAGCGAGCGGACGTAGTCGTACAAGTCGCGCCCGTGTTCGTGCGTCCACGTGCCTTCCCACTCTCCGTCGAACCAGATCACGCCCACGTCGCCGTAATTCGTCAGCAACTCGCGAAGCTGCGCCTTCATGTATCGAACGTAGCGAGCGAAATCGGCGCCCTCGGCCCAGCGCTTCTCCCAATCGCGCCGCGGCAGATAGTCGGGATGATGCCAGTCCATGATCGAGTGATAGAAGCAGAGGCGAATGCCTCCCTTTCGACAGGCGTCGGCCAGCTCGCGCAGGATGTCGCGGTGAAAGGGCGTGGCCATGACGTCGTAGTTGGTCTGCTCGGAATCCCACAGGCAGAAGCCGTCGTGGTGCTTGCTGGTGATGACGATGTACTTCATGCCGGCCGCCTTCGCCATGCGGACCCACGCGGCGGCGTCGAACTTCACCGGGTTGAATTGTCCGGCGAATTTTTCGTACTGCTCGACCGGAATCTGTGCCGTGGTCAGGATCCACTCGCCGTGGCCGGTGCCGCCGCCCCACTCTCCGGCCGGCACTGCGTAAAGCCCCCAATGGATGAACAGTCCGAAGCGCGCCTCGCGCCACCAGGCCATGCGCGCGTCGCGCTCGGCCGGCGTTTCGACGGGCGAAGCGGCGGCCCCCGCAACGGAAGGCGTAGCCTGTTTGTTCACGGCGCTTCCATCTCCCTGCGGCTGGGCCAGCGCGAGTCGAGCGATGCACGCGAGCCCGCACGCGATCAACGCTACGCGGAAAACCGTCACGGAATTGCTCCTGCTCACAGGGCGCCCCCGGCTGCATTTTTCACCGCGTCGATCCATCGCCGCCGACGACCTCGACGCTCGGCGATCAGCCCGGACTCTTGTCAACGCACGGCCCGGCGTACCCGATTCGCTCATCGCAATTCGCGACTCACTTAGCCATCTCAAGCACCTTGTCCACCAGCTTCCGAATCCCCTCAAAGACCTCCGCCGGTCCCCGGCCGAGCATGTACGCCGGCGTCGAGACGATCCGATGCTCCGCGTCGGTCGTGATCTCCGTTACCGGCCGATTCTCATGTACGCAGCCCATCGCCACGATCGCGCCGGCCGTCCCCGCGTCGTCGCCGATCGTGAGTTTCGCCGCCACGCCGCGCGCCCCGGCGATCCGCGCCAGCGTCGCCGGCGCGATGCAGATGGCGCCCACAGGCTTGTGCGCCGCCAGCATGTCGCCCACCAATTTCTCGACCGCGGGCAAGACGTGGCACCTGGCGCCCTCGCTGGCAAACGTGCTGAGATTCTTCGCCGCGCCGAAACCGCCGGGAAGAATCAGCGCGTCGAGCTCCTCCGCGCTCACCTTAGCCACGTCGCGGATGTCCCCCCGCGCGATACGGGCGGATTCGTGCAGCACGTTGCGCGATTCGCCCGTCGGCTTTTTCGTAAGGTGATCGACCACCGGCGCGACGACGCTCGGCGCGCAGCAGACCGCCTGCGCCCCGCGCTGATCGAGAGCCAGAAGCGTGAGCACTGCCTCGTGAATTTCCGAACCGTCGTGAACGCCGCAGCCGGAGAGCAGAACGCCGACTTTCGCAGACATGATCGCCGCCTCCCGCGGCGCAGCGCCGCCGGGGCCGCGCGCCGCCGGGGCGCATCATACCCCCGCCGCAGCCCCGCGCCGCTCCCCGCCGCGCCGGCGCAGCACGAGCGCGCCCGCCAGAATCAGCGATGTCGCCAGCGCCACGCGCAGCGACCCGCCCAGCGCCGGCAGCGGCGGCGAAAACGTCGTCTCGAAAACGTTGTTCGTCTCATCCGCCTCTTCGACAAGGTTGTCCGGGTCGAGCACCAGTCGCACGCTGTCGCCGGGATCGAGCCGGATGCCCGGCATCAGCCACATGTGGATGTTTTCCGAAAAGCAGTCGCAGAACGACAGCCGCTGCCGCTGGCACTGGCCGAGGTAGCTCTGCGGGTCGTGGTCGGTGACGCCGGTCAGCGCGCAGAGCGAGCCGTCGGGCAGGCAGTTCGGCGCGTCGCCGCAATCGAAGCCCGGCGCCACGACGTACTCGTGCATCGTGTCCATGAATTGAAGCTCGCCATTCACCAGCAGCGCGGCGTGCGCCGGCACGGGCAAAGCGCCGGCCGCAACGTGTATCACCGGGCCGACGTCGTACATGCCCCCGCCGACGGGCGTGAATTCGAGATTGACGGCCACGAGATCCTGCCCGCGCGTCGCCGGCGCGGATAGAGCCAGCAACGCCGGAAGGGCAATGGACAGCGCGGACAGCGGGAACCGCGCGCGGATTGAGCGAGTCGCGGACATTCTCTCTCCTCCTGAGGCCTACGCGTGGACATGCACAATCAGTCGATTCGGCAGCATAATTCAAACCCGCGCTTGTATGAAGGAAAACTCTGAATAATCCGCCGGCGGGTCGGAGGATCTCCAATCTCCCAATCCCCGCCCCCTCCCGCCCGCCCTTCACTGGCGTGAGGGGTTCGGATTCTCTTCCTTCGGCATTCAGCATTCGGCATTCAGCATTCCGGTTGGCCCCTCCCTGGCGGTCGGGGTTCGGATGCCTCCGCCTTCGTGCCTCCGTGCCTTCGTGCCT
>CAZHIE010000067.1:0-1346 GCA_964532435.1 uncultured Planctomycetales bacterium | reverse complement strand
GCCTTCGTGCCTCCGTGCCTTCGTGCCTCCCCCCTGTTCCCTGTTCCCTGTTCCCTGTTCCCTCTCTTCCCTATCATTCCCCCTATGAACGACCTCGGACTTCCGCTCCTTCTCCGCGGCTGCGAGCACGTCTTCTCCGAAGCCGAGCTGCGCCACAAGCTCGAACAGGCTCACCGCAGCGGGAAGCCCCTCCGCGCGAAGCTCGGCATGGACCCCACGGCGCCCGACATCCACCTCGGCCACTCCGTCGTCCTGCGCAAGCTCCGCCAATTTCAGGATCTCGGCCACGTCGCCGTCCTCATCATCGGCGACTTCACGACTCGCATCGGCGACCCGACGGGCCGCAGCAAAACACGACCCGTGCTGACGGAGGCCGAGATCGACGTCAACGCGAAGACCTATCTCGAGCAGGCCGGCCGAATCCTCGACACCTCCCCCGCCAAGCTCGAACTCCGCCGCAACTCCGAATGGCTCGGCAAGATGAATTTCGCCGACGTGCTGCGGCTCGCCGGCCGCATGACCGTCGGCCAGATGCTCAAGCGCGACGATTTCCGCAAGCGCTTCGAATCGGAAACTCCCATCAGCATCCACGAATTGCTCTATCCGCTCGTGCAGGGTTGGGATTCGGTGAACATCCACGCCGACGTCGAACTCGGCGGAACCGATCAGATGTACAACAACCTCGTCGGCCGCGAGTTGCAGACCGACGTCGGCCAGCATCCGCAGGTCGTCATGATCATGCCGCTGCTGCGCGGGCTCGACGGCCAGAAGAAAATGTCGAAAAGCCTCGGAAATTACATCGGCGTGATGCACGCGGCCCGCGACATGTTCGGAAAGACGATGAGCATCCCCGACGACCTCATGCCCGAGTGGTTCCACCTGCTCACCGACCTGCCCGAACCCGAGTGGAAAGCGCTGCTCGCCGACCCCCGCGCGGCCAAGGAGCGCCTCGCGATCGAGGTCGGCGCGCGCTACTACTCCGCCGCCGAGATGGGCGAAGCGGCCGCGTGGTGGAAAGAGCACTTCGGCGCCGCGCGCGCGGTGGAAGAGATGCAGGTCCGCGTGCCGGCCGCCGAAATCGCCGACGGGCGAATCGCGGCCTGGAAGCTTGCCTGGCTGGCGCACGACCAGGAAATCAGCCGCTCCGACGCTCGCCGCATGGTCGAAGGCGGCGCATTCGAGTTCGAGGGCGAGAAGATCACCGACCCCCAGCGCCTGCTCCCCGCCGACGCCGGGCGCAAGTTCAAGGCCGGCCGCCATCGCAAGGGGGAGAAAGTGAAACAGCCGCTCGTCGCCGTGATCACGCGCGAATCGTAGCGGCCCGCGCCCTCGCGCGGCCGGAGCGG
>CAZHIE010000066.1:15422-21034 GCA_964532435.1 uncultured Planctomycetales bacterium | reverse complement strand
CCTCTCCGCCGGCCTCTCACTGGCGGGCGGGGTTCGGATGCCGCCTTCGTGGCTTCGTGGCGGGCCGGCCGGTACACTTCGCGCATGGCCTCCATCTGCTTTTACTTTCAGGTTCACCAGCCGTTCCGGCTGCGGCGATTCAGCATTTTCCACAAAGAGCCGCACTATTTCGACGACGAGGCCAACGCGAGCATCCTGCGGAAAGTGGCCAATAAGTGCTACCTGCCCGCCAATCAGACCATCTACGACCTGATTCGCAAGCACGACGGCCGCTTCCGCGTCAGCTACAGCCTGACCGGCGTCGTCATCGATCAGATGCGCCGGTTCGCGCCCGAAGTGCTCGAATCGTTCCAGCGGCTGGCGTCCACCGGCGCGGTCGAGTTCATCTCGGAGACGTACTATCACTCGCTCAGCTTCCTCTATTCGTACGAGGAGTTCGTCGAGCAGGTGACGCTGCATCGCAAGCTCATGCAGGAGCTTTTCGGCCAGACGCCCAAAGTCTTCCGCAACACGGAACTGATCTACAACAACGACGTGGCCCGCGCCGTGCGCGACCTCGGCTACCAGGTCGTGCTGTGCGAGGGCGCCGATCACATTCTCGGCTATCGCTCGCCGACGTACCTGTACAACCCGCCGGACGTGCCCGACCTCAAGCTACTGCTGAAGAACTATCGCCTGTCCGACGACGTCGCGTTCCGCTTCGGCAATCGCGGCTGGGCGGAGTGGCCGCTGACGGCGGACAAGTTCGCGCGCTGGGCGCACCGCGTGAACGGCAACGGCTACGTGGTCAACCTGTTCATGGACTACGAGACGTTCGGCGAGCATCAGTGGGCCGACACGGGCATCTTCGATTTTCTCTGGCACCTGCCGGACGAGCTGTTCAAGCTGTCCGACATGGACTTCAAGACGCCGAGCGAGTGCGCCGCGGCCTACGGGACGAACGGCGTCTACGACGTGCCGCACATGATCAGTTGGGCGGACACGGAGCGCGACCTGACGGCCTGGCTGGGCAACGCGATGCAGAGCAACGCGCTGCACGAGCTCTACCGGCTGGAGGGGGAGGTCAAGGCGGCCGGGGATGCGGCGCTGCTGGAAGATTGGCGCAAGCTGACGACCAGCGACCATTTCTACTACATGTGTACGAAGTACTTCGCCGACGGCGACGTGCATAAGTATTTCAACCCGTACGACTCGCCCTACGACTCGTTCATCAACTTCATGAACGTGCTGGACAACCTGCGCTCCCGCCTGCCCGCCCCGCAGAAGGCCGCCACGCGAGCCGGCTGATTCCGCCGATTTGTGGACACGCGCGGTACAGGTTTTTTCCGGCGACCGCTGCGCATTCCAAGGAGGGGGCGCGCCGCGGCATCCGTGGGGAATTTCACCCAAATTGCGGAATTTCGCGCACCCCTTCACCGGGCCGATGTGCCCCAGGATGCTCAGAACGCGGTTTTTTGCTGTGCGTTTGGCGTGGCACGGAGATTGCCATAGGGAATGTCGCCAACACACAGCGGAGCGCGCACCAAACGCGGCGGTTCCTGCCTTCGGCCCGAATACTCTGACCGTCGCAGCGCGCTCCGCCCTCTCCTTTCCCCCCGCCGTATGGCATCCGAACCCCGCCCGTGGAATAGCGAATTGCGAATCGCGACGAACGAATGAAAGAACTCGGGGAGCCGGACTCCGCCCGGTTTCTACCGGGGGGCCGCCGCGGACCGTCAGGGCGGAGCCAGCCGGGGGTATCGAGCATCGAAAATCGAGCGGCCAGTTCCCGATTCCATGCCTGCCCGTGAGCGTTCGCCCTCCTTGTCACTTCTCCACCAGGCGACTGGCGAGCGGCGGATTGCCGCGGGTCGCCGAGTGGTTGATTGCCCGGAGGATGGCCGATGTTGACCCGACGCTGGATTGTGCTGAGCGGATTCGTTGCTCTGCTGATTGTCGCGGTGGCGCCGAATGCCGCGGCCGGGCCGCTGCCGATCGAGAAACTCGAAGCGATGTATGACGCGGCGCTGCTCCGCCTCGATGAGGTCGAGGAAGCGCGCGACATCGTCAGCTTCGAATATCGCACCGCCCGCGAGGAATTCGCGCGGCTGGTGAACCGCACGAGCGAGCCGGACCTGAGCGACGAAGAGGCCGCCAAGCTGTCAAAGATGATCGAGGCCGCCCGTCAGCGCGTGCAGACGCTGGAGAAGAAGCTGGCGGCGCTCGACGACGAGGCGGCCGCGCTGCGGGCGCAGATCGAATGGATCGTCGCGCAGATGCAACAGTGGGAGGAAATCCTGGGCGGAAAGTAATGGCGAACGTCGGGCGAATCCGAGCAGGCGGGCCGGCGCGAACGACGGCCCGAGAAAGGAGGGCGTTTGCGAAGTGGCGAGAACCTGTGCGCACTGAGCAACCAGCGTCGGGGTTCTGACCGAACCTCCCGAATCGTCCGGAACGGGCCCACGGGGCCTCGGACAACGGGCAGACTCAGTTGGGCGACAGAGTTCCTCACAAGAAGGGCAGACGGGAGTCTGCGCCACGTTTCAGGAGAATCCAGCACTCAGCGAACCAGCGATGGTCGGGGCGCGGCAGAGAGCCGTGCTTCGGCCGCCGCTGCTTTGTGAATGGGCTCAATTCACCGGATTGGGCGGCTCGCGCCCGGCGAGGACGGCGATGATGTTCTCGGCCGCCATGCGCGACATCGCGCTGCGCGTCGCGGTGGTCGCGCTGCCCAGGTGAGGGAGCAGCACGACGTTGTCGAGCTCGCTCAGGCCGGGCGACAGGCGGGGCTCGTTTTCGTACACGTCCAGACCGGCCGCCATGATGCGCCGATCGCGCAGCGCCGCGACGAGCGCGGCCTCGTCGACGATCGGGCCGCGCGCCGTGTTGACGAGCACGGCGGTCGGTTTCATCAGCGCGAGGCGCGGCGCGTCGATGAGATGGAGATTTTCCGGGCGCATCGGCACGTGGAGCGAGAGCACGTCGCTGTCGCGGACAAGCTCATCCAGCTCGACGCGCCGCGCGCTCAGCTCGCGATCGAGCACGTCATTGGCGCGCGGGTGCGCGTAGAGCACGCGCATGCCGAAGCCGCGCGAGCGAAGCGCCACGGCCGTGCCGATCCGCCCGGCCCCGAGAATGCCGAGCGTCGCGCCGCGCAGCTCGAGTCCGAGCATCTGCGTCGGCGACCAGCCGTTCCATCGACCGGCCCGCACGAGCCGATCGCCTTCGGCGATGCGCCGGGCGGCGGCCAGGATCAGTGCCCAGGTCAGGTCTGCGGTGGCTTCGGTGAGCACGCCGGGGGTGTTGGTGACGCGCACGCCGCGGCGCGTGCAGGCCGGCACGTCGATGTTGTCGTATCCGACGGCGAAATTCGCGACAACGCGCAGCGACGGTCCGGCGGCGTCGAGCAGCGCATCATCGACGCGAATGCCGATGATCGACAGGACGGCCGCGGCGCCGCGGATGCGTGCGAGCACCTCGCCACGTGCGATCGGCCCGGCGGATTCCAGCGCATCGACCTCCCAGCCTGCCTGGCGCAGCAGATCGGCGGCCGGCGGGGGCAACGGCGGAAAGATGAGCACGCGCGCGGCGGACATGCGGCCGTTGTAGGCCGGCGGCGGCGGCGCGGCAAGCCGGTCGGGCGGCCCGGCAACTCAGCGAAGCGGCGCGCCCATTTTCGCCCGTAGGGCGCACGATCGTTGCCAGGGGCTTTAGCCCCTGGGAACCCCGCCCCACTTCTCTCTGTTTCTCTTGCCCCGTAGGGCGCAACATGGTCGCCAGCGGCTTCAGCCGCTGGCGAGACACCCCACGAACTCTCCATCTCCCGACACAACCCGCGCGTGGATGAATCGGCGTGCGCGGGCGTACACTGCGCGGCGATGGCGCTCCGCGGAACGAACGCTGCCGGACTGGCGAACCGGCGATCTGGCCGTGGCCGAATCGATCGCGTGCTCGGCGCGCTGGCCGGCGCGGCGGGAGCGATGGCGCTCTTCGGCTGCGCGATCGTGATCCGTCCGCCGCAGGCCGTCGTTGCGCCGGTGCAGGTGTTTGTGGCCGACTACGGTTATCACGCGAGCCTGGTTCTGCCGGACGCGGGCGGCGGGGCGGTGGAATTCGCGTATGGACACTGGCGCTGGTTTGCGTGCAACGAAGATCAGTGGTACTGCGCGCCGGGGACGCTGTTGCTGCCCGGCCGGGGTACGCTGGGTCGGCGCGAATTTGACGTGCCGGCGTCGCTGGAGTCGGTGTCGCGGCAGATGTGCGTCGAGCGCGTGCATGCGCTGTGCGTCGAGCGCGAAGATGCGGCGCGCCTGCTCGCCCGGCTGGAGCAGCGCTACGCGAGGTCCGGCGAAGCGCCGCTGCACAATGCGAAAGTGTCGCTCGACTTCGTTCCGGACGAACAGCCCTACTGGCTCTGGCACAACTGCAACACGGAGATCAAGGAGTGGCTGCGCGAGCTGCGTTGCGAAGCGCATGGCGCGGCGCTGATCGCCGAATTCGTGGTCGAGGAGCGGCCGGCCGCGGCGCGGTGAAGCGGCGGCGCGACGGCCGCCCGCGCCGGCCTGGCAGCGCCTGGGCGTTGCGCGGCTGCGGCTTGTGTCCATCGGCAGAATGCGAGGTCGGAACATGATCGCCCCGCGCTGGAATGGGATCGCGCTGTTGGCCGTCGCGGCGGCGGGTTTGGTCGCCCGCGCCGACGAGGTTCTCCTGCGGCGCTACACGCCCGTAACCGTGTATCGCGGGTTCACCGCCGATCAGCCGGGTGGCGACACGTACACGTACATGGACGCCGAAGACACGCACATCGCCCGCGCGCAGCCGGACCTCAGCTACGGCGCGGCCGAGCGGCTGGCGATCGGCGATCCGGCGGACGCGATTCTGATCGCGTTTCGGCAGCTCAATCGGGCGATTCCGCCGGGCGCGGAGATCGGCGAAGTCGAGCTTGTCCTGGCGCCGGATGGTCAGCCCGATCTGGACGCCATCGTGGAGCTTCATCGAATCGTCGCGCCGTGGCGCGACGGCGCCAGCATCGGCGCGGCGCAGGACCTGGCGACGACGTACAACTGCCGATTCAGCGGGACTTCGCGGACGCGCCGCGAGTGGAGCGCGCCGGGCGGGCGCGGCGAACTCGCCGAGAAGCCCAGCGCTGCGGGAAAGCTCGGAGATTTCTGGAATGCGCAGCGCGGCGCCTTCGTCTTCGGCGGAGCGGCGCTGGCGGAAGATGTCCGCTATTGGCTCGGCCGGCGCTTTCGGAATCACGGGTGGATGCTGACGATCCGTCCGTCGGCGGCGGGCATGCGGGCCGTCTCGTTTTTCGCCGGCGACGCGTATGAAGCGGAGAAGCGGCCGGCGTTGCGAATCGTTTACGCGGTGACGCCGGTGACGCGGCCGGACCTGCCCGATCTCGACGTGACGTACATCGAGCGCACGCCGCGCTTTACGCGCTATCACGACAACTGGAAGACGTCATACGAGCGCAAGCTCTTTCGCGGCGACAACGTCGGCATCATGAAGCAGCCGGAGCACGCGGACGAGAAGAAGTGGCCGGAACCGGGCGAAACGGTGACGTTCGTCGCGCACGTGAAGAACGCCGGCACGCAGCCCGTTGCCGGGCCGGTCGAGTTTGTCTGGCG
>CAZHIE010000066.1:0-15322 GCA_964532435.1 uncultured Planctomycetales bacterium | reverse complement strand
ACGTGAAGAACGCCGGCACGCAGCCCGTTGCCGGGCCGGTCGAGTTTGTCTGGCGGATGAACGAGCGCGAGGTCGGCCGCGGCCGGCTGGAAGGCGGGTTGGCGCCGTGGGCGGAACAGACGGCGAAGCTGGAGTGGAAGTGGGACGTCGATCACGGCGATCATCGCTCGCCGCTGCTGGAGTTCGAGGTCGATCCGGCCGACGCGGTTCGCGAGATTACGGAGAACAACAACTGGCTTTCGAAGTATGCCGTGGCCAAGACGCTCAAATACTGGGTCGAGCGCGGGACGTACGAGTACGTGAAGGACTATCCGACGGCGTGGGGCTCGTACTCGTTCGAGGATTATCTTCAGTGGCACTTCGACATGTGGAACGAGACGTTTTTCGACAAGTCGCGCTTCGACGGCGTTGCGCCGGACGGCTGCCTGGAGCGGACCACGCTCGATGATTTCGCGATCGTCGACGACGGCGTGCTCGACGGCCCGGTGCATCGTCCGCACGACCAGCACGATCCGCTTTTCGACGGCGAATGGGGCACGACGTGGGAGCTTTCGCGGCGCGACGTGCTGGCCGAGGAGGAGCGGAAGCTCGATGCCGAGAAGCCGGCGGCCGAGGAGCGCGAAAAGCGGCTGGCCGACGCGGCGAAACGGCAGCAGCAGCAGCACGACGACTTTCTGAAGTTTCTGCGCACGCGGCGCGTTTTCCTGGAAGGATCGCTGCTGCACGAAGCCTCGCACCAGACGATCGGCGCGTACGACGTCTACTGGTCGAACATCGAGCCTTCGGAGCCTGACAAGCCGGTCGGCAAGTGCCGGCTGAAAGACGAGACCGGCCATTACATCACGCGCGGCAGCATGTATCCCTTCGGCGGGCTGATGGGCGGCAGCGACACGCGGCCGAACGAGCGCTATACGGAAGGCACCGGGCTGTACGAGGTGAACACGGTCGGCGGGGTGAACACGAATCTGCCGTATCGCAACGGTTTTTACGGCGACTGGCTCTATGACCTGCCCGTTCATCCGGGCGTTCGGATGACCTGTCCGGACGGCACGCCGCTGCGCAACGCCCGCATCACGATCTGGCAGTCGCACGGTATGACGATCGACGAGGCCGGGCTGGTGACGACCGGCTGGCCGGCGGATGAAGAGGGCCGCGCCTCGCTGCCGCATCAGGAATCGCTGGAGGACGACGATTACACGACGCGGACGGGGCATACGCTGCGCAAGCAGAATTCGTGGGGGCGGCTCGACGTGGTGGGCGGAAACATGACGCTTCTGATCCGCGTCGATGCGTTCGGGCAGCGCGATTACCGCTTTGTGCGTTCGATCGATTTCAACAGCGGCTATTGGACGGGCAACAAGTTTCTTTACACGCTGCCGCTGGAGTGCCGCATCTGTCCCTCGGACAAGATCGACTTCGCGACGAACGTGGCCGCCGGCGCGACGGTCCGCGCTTCGTGCGGCGCGGATTCGGCGGCGAAGATCGTCGACGGCGACGTTTCGACGAATTGGGACGGCGGCAACACGAAAGCGGGCGACTGGATCGAGATCGAGCTTTCGCACGAGCAGCGCGTCGGCGTCATTCAACTGGTGCAGGACGGCCATCACGGCTCGTTCTTTCAGCGCTTCGAGATCCGGACGCGCACGGGTGCGCTGGGCGGCGACGAGCTGTTCGCGTCCCAGACGCCGCTGAAGTTTTCGTGGGCGATGGCGAACGAGAAGGACGCCAACCCGGCGCGCCCGACGGAGCGCTGGGTCACGTACGCGAGCAGCCCGCGCCCGACGCGCGTCGTGCGCATCGAAGCGCTCGATGGCGGCTGGGCCCGGCTGCACGAAATCCGTATTTTCGCCGAGAAATGATGCGCGGCCTGCTGCTTGTTCTAGCGAACACCGATCGGTTTCTGACGGTGCTGATCGTCGGACTGCTGGCGCTTGCGCTGGGCTGCACGATCTTCATGCGCGAGACCGCCGGCATTCCCGCCGACAAGTCGGTCATCACGCTGGTGCGCGGCGGATACAAGCGCGACCGCGAGGAATGGCGCGAGCTGAAGTCGGCGTTTGAAGCGCGGCAGCCGGACAAATTCGTCAACATCATTCAGACGAATCTGGAGCGCAAGGCGGACACGATGATCGCGGCGGGCGTTCCGCCGGACGTGGTGTTCGTCGGCGTCGATCGCTACGAATACTACGTCGAGTCGGAAGCGCTGCTCGACCTGATGCCGTTGATCGAAGCGGATGCGGACCTGCGCCGTCTGCTCCTGGGCGACGCCGAACATGAGCCCGATTTCTATCCGCAGATGCTGAAACCCTTCATCCGCGAACACGACGGGCGCAAACAACTTTTCGTTCTGCCGATCGACTACACGCCGTTCATCATCTTCTACAACAAGGACTTGTTCGATCGCTATCGCGTGCCATACCCGGACGAGGACTGGGATTGGGCGGGGCTGCGCAGCCGGGCGCTGGCGCTGACGCGCGACGCGGCCGGCCGGCGGCCGGATCAGCCCGGCTTCGATCGCGGCAGCATCGTCACGTATGGATTTCAGTATGCATCGTGGCAGCACGGCGTCGAGACGTTCATACGCCAGAACGGCGGAAAGCTGGTAAGCGACGATGGGCTGCGCGTCGTGGCCGAAGATCCGCGCACGGTCGAGGCGCTTCAATTCCTGTTCGACCTGAAATACACCGACCACGTCACGCCGGCCGCGACCGCGGCTACGCGAAACATCGGCTTCGGCAAGGGGACGGTCGGGATTTATCTCTATGGCGTCTTCGCGATTCCGTCGCTGCGCAGCGATGCGCCCAACCTGGATTGGGACATCGCGCCGCTGCCGCGCGGGCCGACCGGGCAGCGCGCCTCGCTCGTTTTCACAAACGGCTACGGGATCGCGCGCGGCTCGAAGAACCAGCAGGCCGCGTTCGAGTTTCTGAAATTTCTCGCCAGCGACGAGGCGCTGGCGATCAAGGCGCGGTTTCAGGTCTTCCTGCCCTGCCGAAAGAGCGTTTTGGCGCGCACCGTCGCGGCCGACCCGACCGAGCGTCCGCGCAGCACGTGGGTGCTGACGCATGATCTGCGGAACGGCTACGCGCAGCCGCCGTTCAGCACGCGGCAGTATTACTCCGACGTGTACGAGTGCGTGAATGAGCATCTAGACGAATTGCTCAACGCGGTCTCGCGGCCGGGCCAGGCGGGCGAGACGTCCGAGACGGTCGTTCGGCGGTCGTGCGAATCGCTGTCGGCCGAGGGCAATCGAATTCTGGATCGCGACCAGTTTGTGCGACGGCAGACGGGCTTCGGCGTCGGCGCGCTGGCGCTCGCGGCGGCGCCGGCGGTTTATCTGCTGGCCCGGTTGCTGTTGCGGCGCCGCGCCGCGCTGTCGCCGCTGGCGCGGGCGGAAGAGCGCTGGGGCTATGCGCTGGTCGCGCCATGGGCGATCGGTTTTATCGTCTTTGCCGCCGCGCCGATCCTGATCTCGATCGCGATGTCGCTGGCGCGCTGGCAATCGCTGGGCGACTTCACGCGGGCCGAGTTCGTTGGATTCGAGAATTACCGCACGGCCATTTCGGGCGAAGATCCGAAATTTTACCCGGCGCTGTGGGTCACGCTGCGCTACGCGCTGGTCGCGGTGCCGGCCGGGCTGCTGGCGGGGCTCGCGCTGGCGCTGCTGATGAACCAGCGCATGCCGGGCATCGCCGCGTTTCGCACGCTCTATTACGTGCCGGCCATTCTGCCGTCGGTGGCGACGGCGGTGCTGTGGTGGTATCTGTTCGACGCCAATCACGGCTGGATCAACCGCATCGTCGCGCTGCTGAATTTCGACTTTGGCGGGGCGGCGCCGGGCGGGTGGATCCGCGCGCTGGTGCGCGGGGCCGACCTGCACTATCCGATCAACTGGCTTACCGATGAGCATTTTGTGCCGCTGGTATTCATCCTGATGAGCCTGTGGGGCGTGGGCGGCGGGATGATCATTTATCTTTCGGGCCTGCAGAGCATCCCGACGCAACTGTACGAGGCGGCCGAACTCGACGGCGCGGGCCGTTGGGGCCGGCTGCGGCACGTGACGCTGCCGATGCTCTCGCCGGTGATCTTCTTCAACCTGGTAATGGGCATCATCGGCTCGTTCCAGGTGTTCAACATGGCGTTCGTGCTGTACGACGGGAGCACGGGCCCGCGCGATTCGGCGCTGTTTTACGGCCTGCACCTTTTCCGCGAGGCGTTCTTCAAGTATCGGCTGGGCTACGCCTCGGCGCTGGCGTGGATTCTGTTCATCATCATCCTGGCGCTGACGATGCTGGTCTTCAAATCGTCGCCCATGTGGGTTCACTACGAGGCGGCGCGGCGGAGGCGGGCATGAGCGAGGGCCGCCGCGATTCGCGCGTCTATCAAGCACTCGTGGCCGCCGTGCTGGTGCTCGGCGCGGTTCCGGTGGTGCTGCCGCTCTTCTGGCTGGCGACCGGGAGCCTCAAGTCGCGCGAGCGCATTTCGCACTATCCGCCCGATTGGCTGCCGGTCGACGTGCGCGACTCCGTGCTCGTCAATGGCGGCGCCGTCGACGTCGTCGTTGTGGACGAAGGACAGTGGAGCGGCGTGGCGCGCGTGAAATTCGCGGCGGGCGCGGCCGTGGAGATAGACGAGGCGGCCCTGGCGCGCGGCGAGACGCGCGAGCACTTCATCGTTCGCGACGGACGGCGGCAACGCGTGCAGCCGGTCGATGAGGCACGAGCGGACTCGCCGGCGGATCGGCCGATCGAAGTGCGCCTGCCGGGCCGGCCGGCGGTGCGCACGATTCCGATCGCTTCGCTGCGGGCGCAGCGGCGCGAGCGCTGGTATTACTCGATTCTCGGGCGGGAGATCGAAGTCGCGCTCGCTGCGCCGCTATCGCCGGACGCCAAAACGGCGCAGATCGCGCCGCTGGAGTTTCCGACGCTGTCGGTCGGCCGGGATAAGCTGGAGCCGGCGGCCACGGACGAGGCTGATCGATGGTTCGTGCGCTGGCGCGACAATCGCTGCGAGGTGGAGCGCGTGGCCGAGAATTCCGCCGCGCAATATTGGGAGGTTCGACTGCGGCCGGTCGGCGACGCGAATTCCTGGACGGCGCCGGTGCATGAGCTGCGGCGCGAGACGACGCCGATCGCGCTTTGGCGCGACGGAGAGGCCGAGCGCGAGGTCCGCGTGCTGGAGCGCGACGAGCCGGGCGGGGTCGCGACGGTCGAAGTGCTCGATGAGCCGGCGACGCTGCGCGTTTCGGCGGCGGACGTGCAGACGGAAACGCGCATCGAGCTGCGTGCGAACGTGCTGGGGCAGGATGTGCCGGTCGAGATTGTCGAGTCCATCGGCCGCGAGACAAGCGCGCCGAGCGGCCGCGACTGGCCGTCGTCCGAATCGCAGCCGGCGCATTCAAAGCCGATCGGCCGCGTGGCCGTGCGGCCGCTGACGCCGCTCGACGTGGCGATCGGGCTGATCCGTCACGAAGCGCCTCTGCGGCCGCGCTGGTCGAACTATCGAGCGGCGTGGCAGGAGCAGACGTTTGACCGCTACGTGGTGAACACGCTGTTCGTCGCGGCGCTGATCGTGCTGGGCACGGTGTTGAGCTGCGGGCTGGTCGGGTATGCCTTTGCGCGGCTGGAGTTTCGCGGGCGGGATGTGCTGTTTCTGCTGCTGCTTTCGACGATGATGATTCCGGGGCAGGTGACGAGCATTCCGACGTTCGTGATGTTTGTGAAATTCGGCTGGATCGACACGTATCGGCCGCTGATTGTGCCGGCGTTTCTGGCGGGGTCGGCGTTTTTCGTGTTTCTCTATCGCCAATACATGCTGAGCATTCCGACGGACATGGAAGACTCGGCCCGCATCGACGGCTGCGGCCCGCTGGCGACGTGGTGGCTGATCATTTTGCCGCTGTGCCGGCCGATCATCGTGACGGTGGCGGTGTTCAGCTTTCTGGGGGTGTGGAACGATTTTCTGGGGCCGCTGCTGTACATCAACAGCGACGAGAAGCTGACCGTGGCGGTGGGGCTTCAGAATTTCATGTCGGCCTTTGGCGGGGCGGAGCCGCAGCTCATCATGGCGGCGTCGAGCATGATGATGCTTCCGACGATTGTGCTGTTTTTCTTTGCGCAGAAGGCGTTCATACGGGGGGTGGTGGTGAGCGGGGTGAAGGGGTGAAGGGGTGAGCGGGATGAAGGGGTGAGGGGGTGAGCGGGGTGAGGGCGCGATTGCATTGGGGAGCATCGGCCTCCGGCCGGTGCTCGCTGTTATGGCAAAGGCCATGAACTCATAAAGAGAATTCCGCTTGCTCCACTCCGTTGGAATAAGGCGCAACTCATGTGGATCGTCGAAGCTTCAAACCCGAACTCGGGGCGCGGATCGGCCGCGGAGTGTCCGGATTCAGCGCGAGGCCGCTCGCAACGACCGCAGCACGCGCTCTCGCACCGGCGAGACGCCGATGCTCCCCGATCATTCAAACCCAGGGCGAGATCGAATCCGCCATTCGTTCTTCGCCATTCGCAATTCGATCTTCCTTCTCAGTGCATCCCGCCGCCGCTGTATTGCTTCACCACTTCGCTGACGGCCTTCTTCGCGTCGCCGAAGAGCATCAGCGTGCGGTCCAGGTAGTACAGCTCGTTGTCCACGCCCGCGAAACCCGTGTTCATGCTGCGCTTGATCACGATCGCCGTTCGTGCGCGATCCACGTCGAGAATCGGCATGCCGAAGATCGGGCTGGTCTTGTCGTGCCGCGCGGCCGGGTTGGTCACGTCGTTGGCGCCGATGACGAGCGCCACGTCGCACTGCGGGAATTCCGGGTTGATATCCTCCATGTCCTTCAGGCGGTCATACGGAATCTCCGCCTCGGCCAGCAGCACATTCATGTGCCCCGGCATGCGGCCGGCGACGGGGTGAATCGCGAATTTCACGTCGACGCCGCGTTTCATGAGCTGGTCGTACAGCTCGCGGACCATGTGCTGGGCCTGCGAGACGGCCATGCCGTAGCCCGGCACGATCACGACCGAGGCGGCGTTTTCCATGAGCTGCGCCGCTTCTTCGGCGTTCGTGCTGCGATAGGTCTTGGCCTCTGCGCTGGCGGCGGCGGCCTGCACCTGCCCAAAGGCGCCGAAGAGCACGTTCGCGAACGAGCGGTTCATCGCCTTGCACATGATGATGGCCAGAATCAGACCCGAAGAGCCGTCGAGCGCGCCGGCGATGATCAGCAGCTTGTTGTCGAGGACAAAACCCATCGCGACGGCCGACAGCGCGGCGTACGAATTCAGAATCGCGATAACCGTCGGCATGTCCGCGCCGCCGATCGGCAGAATGAGCATCACGCCGAAGGCCAGCGAGAGCAGAATGATGATGGGGAACAGATAGCCGCCGAAGCTCGACGCCGGCCAGATGATCAGCAGAAGCCCGATCACGAGCGCGAGGCCGAGCGAGGCGAAGTTCACCAGATTCTGATTCTTGTAGGTCCACGGCCGCTGCGGAATCCACTTGATTTCCTGGAGTTTTCCGGCGGCCATGAGCGAGCCTGTCAGCGTCAGGAAACCGAGGATCACCTCGGCGACGATGGCGCCGACGCGGAATGACGTGAGCATCTCCGGCTCTTGCCAGAGCCAGAGGTAGTATTCGGCCACGCCGACGAGACCGGCGGCCGCGCCGCCGAAGGCGTGCGACAGCGCGGTTCGCTGGGGGACGGCGGTCATGGGCACGCGTGAGAGCGGCACGCCGATGACCGTGCCGATGATCAGCGCGAGGATGATCCACGACCAGTTGTCGATCGTCCCGCCCATCAGTGTGCCGAGAATGGCCAGGGCCATTCCGCCGCCGCCGGCGAAAATGCCGCGGCGCGCCGTCTTGGGGTCGTTCATCCACTTCAGCGAGAAGATGAACAGCCCGGCCGCCACGAGGTACGTGAGCTGCGTCAGCGTTTGGGCTGTGCCGCCGGCGTGGACGGCCGCGGGTTGCGAGGCGGCCCCGTCGGGGCTGCCCAGCAGCAGTGTCGCGAGGATTGCGTTCATGGACGGTTCGGCTCCCGCTGCTTGAACATCTTGAGAATGCGGTCGGTGATGAGGAATCCGCTGACGATGTTGGTCATCGAAGCGGCCACCGCGATAAAGCCCAGAATCGTTACGAAAGGCGGATGCGATTTCGGGCCGGCCACGAGCAGCGCACCGACGACCGCGATCGCGGAGATCGCGTTGGTCAGCGACATCAACGGCGTGTGCAGCAGCCGCGAGACCTTGCGGATGACGTCCATGCCGATGAAGGTCGCCAGCATGAACACGAAGATCAGGGAGAGAAAGTCAGCGCCTTGATGCACGTCGGGCTCCTCGCGCGCGGGCCGCAGATGGGCGGCCCGCGTGAATCAGGTCGTCGCTTTGGCCAGTGCGTCCTTCGTCGGGCCGTGGAGCACCTGGCCGTCGTGGGTGATCAGCGCGCCCTTGAGAATGTCGTCGTTGAGGTCGAGGTTGAACTTCCCCTCTTTCGTAAACGTCGTCACAAACGTCGTGAGGTTTCGCGAATAGAGCAGGCTGGCGTGCTGCGGCATTTCGGCCGGCAGGTTCGTCGGACCGCAGATCGTCACGCCATGCTTCACGACCGTCTTGCCCGGCTCGGTCAGTTCGCAGTTGCCCCCGCCCTCGGCCGCGATGTCGACGATGACCGATCCGGGTTGCATCTTCTGCACCGTTTCGGCCTTCAGCAGTTTTGGCGCGAACACGCCGCGGATCAGCGCGGTCGTGATCACCACGTCGACGACGGCGCACTGCTCCGCCAGCATCTGCGCCTGGCGGGCCTGGTCCTCGGCGGAAAGCTCGGCCGCGTAGCCGCCGCCCGCCTGCGCGCTCTGCTTGAGCTCGATGCCGATGTACTTCGCGCCGAGACTTTCGATCTGCTCCTTTACCTCCGGGCGGACGTCGGTCGCGGAGACGTTCGACCCGAGCCGGCGGGCGGTGGCGATCGCCTGCAAGCCCGCGACGCCGGCCCCGATGATGAAGACCTTGGCGGCCATCACGGTGCCGGCCGCGGTCATGAACATCGGAAAATAGCGCGGCAGGGTATTGGCGGCGAGCAGCACGGCCTTGTAGCCGGAGATGTTGGCCATCGAGGAGAGCGTGTCCATCGCCTGCGCCCGCGTGGTGCGCGGGATGGCGTCGGTCGCGAAGGCGCTGACCTTTCGTTCGGCCAGCTTGCGGACCGCGGCGACGTTTCGCGTGGGATAGAGCGTGCAGAGGAGCATCGTCCCGGGCTTCATCAGGTCGACTTCGTGCTTGCCGAGCGACGGATGCTGCTGCGGGGCGTTGACCTTGAATACGAAATCGGCATCGGCGTAGAGCGCCGCCGCGTCGGGCACGATCGTCGCGCCCGCTTCCGTGTACGCCGAGTCGAGATACGCGGCGCTCTCGCCGGCGCCACGCTCGATCAGCACCTGCACGCCGACTTTGGCCAGCTTTTTGCAGGATTCCGGTGCGAGCGCGACGCGCCGCTCGTCCGGGCGAATCTCCCTCGGGACCGCCAGTTTCATGTCCGCCTCTTTGCAGTGATCATCCCGGCAATGGCGCGGCCGCAAGCGCCAGATCGCCTCGGACGACGAATCGGGGACGCACATTGTAGCGTCGCGCTGCGCCGCGAACAGACCGGCCGGCGGCCAAGCGGCGGCTCGACCGCCGAACCGGTTGTTGTCGCGACTCGCGTCGCACCGTTCCCTAAGCAAACGGCGGACCACTCGACGAATGGCCCGTCGTGGGCCGTGGCGCTGTTCAGGCCGCGGCGGGGTGCGTAAACTCACGCACTCGACTGTGGAATTCCACGCACCTTGCCGTGAACACATCCGGGAGATCGATCATGTCGCGCCGGAAATGCCTGATCGCGTGCGGACTGCTGGCGTGCTGCCTGACCGGCTGCGGAATCGCCGGGCGGTGGGAATTGTGCGGGATGAACCCAGAATCGGCCCGTCGCGGGTTCGAGTTCGGATCGATCGTGCTGCGGAGCGACGGCACGTACGCGGCGTCGATCGACGAGGGCAAGGGCCGTCGCGAAACGACGGGGCGCTACACATTCGACTCGTCGGCCGAGCGGATCACGTTCACATCCGACGCCGGCGCGGCGCGAACGTATCGCGCGCACCTGGCACATGGGGGAAATGAGCTGCACATCTTCGACGGCGGCGACAAGCCCGCCTGGAGCGCGGCGCTTCACCGGCGGTGAGGCTTCGACGAGATTGAGCGGCTAACGGCGCGATCGGCCGCGCTCGGCCGGCGGGCTGCTGCGCGGCGCGCCGTTGCCGCCGCTGCGCGCGTCCGCGGGCAGCGTCAGCGTCATCCCTTCGCGAAGTTCGTCGGCGCTCTTGAGCTTGTCCTTGTTCAGGTCGAACAGCTCTTTCCAGCGATTGCCGGAACCGAGCAGCTTGCGCGCGATGCTGATGAGCGTATCGCCATCCTGGACAACGTAGCTGCGCCCGGCCGCGGGCTTGTCGCCGGTCGTCGCCGCGGGCGCCGCCGGTTTGTCGCCGGATGCGGTCGGTTTGGTTCCTGCGGCGGCGGGCTTGGTGGTCGGCGTTGCGGCCGGCTTGTCGGGCGCGGGGCGCGCCGCGGACGGGCGCGGCGGGATGTTCAACACCTGGCCGGCCTTGATGTGATCGGGATCGAGGCCGGGGTTGGCGTCGCGGATGAGCGTCCAGTGTTTCGTCGAACCGAGCTGCGCCACGG
This sequence comes from uncultured Planctomycetales bacterium, assembly GCA_964532435.1. GTDB lineage: Bacteria > Planctomycetota > Phycisphaerae > UBA1845 > Fen-1342 > CAZHIE01. The sequence goes on along the minus strand of CAZHIE010000066.1, from coordinate 4,622 downwards.
CGATCGAACTTAGGGTGTCGCCATCCTTGACCGTGTACTTCGACGCGGCGGCGTCGCTGCGCTCCAGCCCGCCGACGCGCGACGACAGGCCGCCGCCCGGCGGCGCCGATTTCTCGTCGCGCGGGGCCGGTTTTGGCGCATCGCCGCGCGGCAGCAGCCCGACGTTCGGCGGCGTCGCGGCGCTGCCCGGACCGGTCGGCGTCGGCGAATCGGCCGGTCGGCCGGTCGGCGCCGCTGGCGGCGCGCCGGCGCTGCCTCCTGGCGAACCGGCGGCGGGATTGCTCGCTGGCGGCGTCGCGGCGGGCACGCCGGGTGTGATGCGCGGCGCGGCGGTGTCGCCGGGCGCGGCCGAGGGCGAAGAGGTCGGCGTTCCGCCATTGGTCGGGGGAGAGCTGGCGGGCGGAGCGGTTCCGGTGTCGCCGCGCGGCGAGGTTTCGGCGCCGCGCGCGGGGTCGGGCTTGAGCGACGGGGGAACGGTCGGCGGCGTCACGCGCGGCGGCAGGGTCGATCCGCCGGCGGGATTTGGCGCAGCGCCGCCCGGCGAAGCGCCATTGCGCGGCGGCGTCTCGCCCGGCCGCGCGCCGCTGTCCGTCGGGCGCGCCGGGCGCTCCGACGTTCCGTTCGGGCGGCCGGCCGGCGGCGATGCCGTCGGTGTCGCCGGCTTCGCGCCCGGCTTGGCGGCGTTGGGTTTGGCGTCGCTGGCGAGCTTTCCGCTCGCGGGCGGCTTGCCGTCGAGGCTGAGTTCGTCGGACTGCGGCGTGCGATCGCGCCCGGCCCAGTAGACGATTCCGCTGGTGAGCACGACGGCTGCGACGGCGATGGCGATTTTGACTTCCGTGCGCATGGTGGGATCCCGGAAAAGTTGTCGGCTGCTTCTCGCGTCCTGCTCGAAACAACGGGGCGATTATAGCCGCGGCGGGCGGCGCGTATACAGCGCCGGACGACCCGCGAGCCGCGCGGCGGCGGAGTGGCGACAGTGGATCGTGGAAAAATTAGTCGCGGCCCGACGCAAACAATGTCCGACGTGACACTTCACCATCGCCCGCCGTACAATCCCCTGACACGCCGAACGCGGGCGCGCCGCGGCGCTTGGCGCCGGCGATTTCGAGGAGGGAACCGCCGCCGTGCCGCTGCCCGCGACCGATGCCGAGGCCTTTGTGCCGCACCTCAAAAAGTGCGGGTATGCCGATGCCCAGATCGCAAGGCCGTTCCGAATCGACACCACAGACATCGACGTGGTCGCGTTCGCGGGCAAGCCTTGGGACAACTGGTCGGCGTGCCTCGCGGCGGTCAACCTCAACGGCGATTCAAGGGAATCGGCGTCCAGGGCCAAGTCGCTGGGCGTCACGAGTGTGTTTGTGTGCAGCCCGCAAGGGATCGACTGGTGGGGGCTCGGGCCGCAGGGCCCCACGCGGAGCGAGCCAATTCGGTGGGCGGACCTCGGCGGCTTCGTCCTGGAGAAGAAACACGAACTGGCCCCGCGTGCGATCTATGACGCCAAACTCCGACGTCCCACGGCCAAGCCGGTGCAGATGACGTTCTTCGATGTCAGGCTCATGCCCGCAGTGGAGAAAGAGCGGGGCGAGACGCTGCTGAGGGTGGTGCGAAGCGAGATAGAGGCGTTCGAGGATCAACTCGGCGATCATATCAAGACCGAGCAAGACTGGGAGCACGTATATCGCGCTGTATTCTGGCTTCTCACCGCGAAAGTGCTGAATGACAAACGGGTGCCGAACTTCATCAATGTCGATCTGATGAATGTTGAGGACGTATTTGCCCGGATCGGCAAGCACCACGGGGTGACGAAGGAACTGCCGCCGTTCGGCCCAGAGGGTCTCGCAGCCATAGAAAAGGTCGCAGGTCGCCTGCTCCGGCGGGGCTCGCTCGCGGACGTGTCGAGCGAGTCCATTGCGTACCTCTACGAGCACGCGCTGATCGACAAGGCTGTCCACGAAGGAAAGACGGACCCAAACGCGAAACCGCTGAGCGTGCGCAAACGGCGCGGAATTCACGGCACGCCGTCGGTGCTGCGCGATCACATGCTCGCGCAGTTGTGGCCGCTGATCGAGGACATCAGGCCGGCTGACCGGCGGGTACTTGAACCCGCGTGCGGGCACGCGCCGTTCTTGACGGGGATGGTGCGCTGGCTCCGGGAATGGGACGAGTGGGGCGAGCCCTTGAAAGGGCACGGCTTCCTGCGTGATCGGCTTGTGGGGCTCGACAACTACGCGTTTGCGCGCGAACTCGCCAAGCTCAACTTGACGCTCTCGGATGCCGAGCACAAGAACTCCTGGACGATCAAGGATGGCGACATGTTCGCGCCGGGCGTATTGCGCCGCAATTCGGAGAACGCCCACATCCTGCTTTCCAATCCTCCCTACGAGTCGTTCGTGAAGGTGAAGGCGGAGCGTTATCTCGATACCAAGGAGCCGGTGACCGCCGAGACGCAAGGCGTCGAGATGCTCAAGCGGACGCTTCCGCATCTTCCACCGGGGGGCGTCTTCGGCGTCGTCATGCCGGTCGGCGTATTGCACGACAAGGAATCCAAAGCCGTCCGCAAAGAGCTACTCAAGGACTTCGATCTTTCTGAGGTCAGCGTCTTCGCCGACAACCTCTTCGAGCACGGCGACCACGAAGTGGCGGTGCTCATGGGCCGCAAGAAGAAGTCGCGGAGCACGCCGCCCAGGCTGATGTACCGACGCGTGCGCGAGGCGGGCATGGCGGCGTTCAAGGAGCGGTTGGCGTTCTCGTGGGAGCGGGAGGTGTTGCAAGGCAGGTTCACGCAGAGCGAGGATGCCGACCTGCGGGTGCGAGACCTTGACGAACTCTGGAACTTCCTGGCTTCCTATCCCAGCCTTTCGACCGTTGCAACCGTGCGCCAAGGAGTCTCGCTGCACACTGGGAGACAGCGGACTGTCGAAGGGCGTGATCCAAGGAAGCGTCCGCAAGATGCCGTTCCCGCGATTGTCGCGCGGTATCGCGAGTTCGACATCACAGAACTGCCAACACAGACGTGGCTATATCAAGACCGCCGTGATGTGTTGCATTGGCGGGGGGGCACCTACTTCGGACAGCCGCAGGTGCTTGTCAACTACGCGTCTCAGGCTCGGGCAGCCTGGCGGTTAAAGGCGTTCTACGACCCCAAGGGCCACGCAGTCACGAACAAGTACACGACAGTTCGGGCGACAGACGCAGGAACCAACGCCTTTGCACTTTGGGGACTGATGAACAGCCCAGCGGCGAATGCGTTTGCGCACTGCGGTTCGCTCAAACGACACACGTTCGACGGCTTGCTTAAGACCATGCCGATTCCCGTGCCAACGTCTCCTGGCTGGGCGGCCATCGAGCACGCCGCCGCACGCTACCGCGCGCTCGCCATCGCCAAGGCCAAGTCGAAGCCCGCCCCCACTGACCTCTTCACCCGGAGCGCCGCGCCGACGGGCCCGATCCCCACCGACGCCGACGTCAGGGCCGCGCTGCTCGCAATGGACGCCGCCGTTCTCCGCGCGTACGACCTGCCCCCACGCCTCGAGCGCCAGTTGCTCGACCTCTTCACGGGCGTCGAGCGCAAGGGCGTCGGGCTCGACGGCCCTGACGGCAAGTCCACATTCCGCGGCTACTACCCGCCCGGGTTCACGTCGGCGCTGCCGCTGCACATGGTCATCTCGGAACAGTTCGACCGGGCGCGTTCGGACAAGACGGTGGATCGGTTCAAGCCCGGAGACTCCCCGCACGTCCGTGATGTGCTGCACGCGATCGCGTCGTGTACGGAGGAGCTGTGAGTCGTGGCCGACTACCTCCTCGATACAAACATCCTGAGCTATTGGTACGACACCGCGCGATCGGAGTACGGCCGCGTCGTAGCCGCGGTCAACGCGGCGAAGCAGCCTGAACCGCAGAGCGGATACGTTGCCCGCTTCTTCGTCTCCGTGGTCACGCTCGGCGAGATGGAGTACGGGCACCGCGTCGCCCCGAATCCCGACGCAGCCAAGCAAGCAGCCTACGCGAAATTCGTGCGGGAGCAGTGCCCGGTCGCGCTCGACATGACGTCACACGTCGCGGAGCAGTATGGCCAGATGCGCGCTTGGCTCTTCGAAAACTGCCCGCCCAAGGGAGGCTGGCCCAAGAAGAAACGCGTTGAGCAGTTGGAGTTCCCCGAGACCGGAGAGCGACTCCAGATCGACGAGAACGACCTCTGGATCGCGGCCCAAGCGATGACCTACAGCCTCGTGCTCGTGTCTCACGACCGCCGCGGAAACTTCGGCAAGCTGTTTCAGCAATTCGCATATTCACTTCGCGTCGAGGATTGGGCGAGCTAGCGGCGCCAGCCGTTCTGTCGGGTGACCGAGAATGACGCCGGCGCGGGGGGGGGGCGGGGGGGCCCCCCCCGCGCCGGGTGTTGCGTCCTAATCCTTCTCGCTGGTCGGCGATTCACACCTCGGCCAGCGCTCGGCACGATGCTTCCTCACGCCGCGGCCGGCGCCAGGCCGCGATTGGTTCCCGGAACATCCGCCCGCAGCAGCAGGATCGGCGCCGCGATCGCGACGGTGGAATATATGCCGCTGATCGAGCCGATCAGCATCGCATAGCTGAATCCGCGAATGCTGCTTCCGCCGAACAGG
>CAZHIE010000065.1:19093-21212 GCA_964532435.1 uncultured Planctomycetales bacterium | reverse complement strand
AGCGAGCGAAGCGTGCGGCGTCAGTCTGATCGAAGAGCGCGAAGGCCCGCACGCGGATATCACAGGGCTCAACGCCGGACGTCGCGCTCGCTGACGCTCGCGGCTCGGATCGGACGCACTCGCGGACGTGGCGCCGCGATCGCGGAAGGGAGAACTTCGATTCCGATGACGTCCCTGCGACACGTTCACAGTCTCGACTCGCTTCCGCGCGAGCACGTCGCCGCGCTGCTCGACCGCGCCGAAGCGCTGCGCGGGCAACGCACGTCCGACGCACTTCGCGGCCGCTCGGTCGTGCTGCTCTTCCTCAATCCGTCGCTGCGCACGCGCGTCAGCATGGAGCTGGCGGCCCGCCAGCTCGGCGCAGACGTCGTGACGCTCGACGGCGGATTCTGGAAGCTGGAGTTCGCCGACGGCGCGGTGATGCGCGGCGACGCGGTCGAGCACGTGCGCGAGGCCGTTCGCGTGCTGGCCCGTTACGGCGACCTGCTCGGCGTGCGTGCGTTTCCGCAGCGGCAAAGCTGGGCCGAGGATGCGCAGGACCCGATTTTCTCGGCGTTTCTGCGGCATTCGACCGTGCCCGTGCTCAACCTCGAAAGCGCGCTGTATCACCCGTGCCAGGCGCTGGCCGACCTGCTCACGATCCGCTCGGTCGCGCAGCGCGACGGCGCAGCCGCCGGCGGCTCGCCCGGAAAGATCGTGCTCACGTGGGCGGATCATCCCAAGCCGCTGCCGACGGCCGTGCCCAACTCGTTCGCGCTGGCCGTGACGCAAATGGGCTGGAACCTGACGATCGCCCGGCCAGACGGATACGACCTGCCGCCGGAGATCATGCGGCGCTGCGCCGCGCATGCGGCCGCGGCCGGCTCGGCGCTGGAAATCACCGACGACCGCGGCGCGGCGCTGGCCGGCGCGCGATACGTGTATGCAAAGAGCTGGGGCCGGATCGACCGCTATGGCCAGGATGCACGCGAGATTTCCGAGCGTTCCGAGCGCGGGCTGTCGAGCTGGATCGTGGACGCCGCGGCGATGCGGCGGACGAACGACGCCTGGTTCATGCATTGCCTGCCGGTGCGGCGCAACGTGGTGGTGAGCGACGACGTGATCGACGGCCCGCGCAGCGCCGTGTTCGACCAGGCGGAGAACCGGCTGCACGTGCAGAAGGCGATTTTGCTGGACATGCTCGCAGTCAGCGGAGACGGAGCACACCGGAAAGGCGACTGATGCAAGACGTCTCGATTCTCGTTCAAGCGCTCCCCTACATCCGCGCGTTTCGCCACAAGCTCTTCGTCGTCAAGTTCGGCGGCGAGCTGCTGCGCGACCGCGAGCACCTCGAGGCCATCGCCAGCGACTTGACGCTCATCCACATGGTCGGAATTCGCGTCGTCGTCGTTCACGGCGGCGGGCCGCAGGCCAACGAGCTTTCCGAGAGCCTCGGCTTCGCGCCGCAACTTGTCGGCGGCCGCCGCGTCACCGACGAGGCCGCGCTCGAAGTCGCCAAAATGGTCTTCGCCGGCAAGATCAACACCGAAATCCTCTCCGCCCTGCACAAGCACGGCGGCCGCGGCGTCGGCCTGACCGGCGTCGACGCCGGACTCGTGCAGGCGCACAAGCGGCCGATCACGACGGTCGTCGAAAACGGCGCGACCCAGCAGGTCGATTGGGGCTTCGTCGGCGACATCGACGCGATCGACCCGACCGTGCTGATTCACCTCGTCGAGAAGGGCTTCATCCCGGTGGTCAGCTCGCTGGCCGCCGACGCCGACGGCACGATCCTGAACGTAAACGCCGACACGATCGCGGCCGAGCTGGCGATCTCGCTCCAGGCGGAAAAGCTGATCTCCATGACGACCGTCGCGGGCGTCTATAAGGATTTCGCGACCAAGGCGGAACTCTGGTCGTCGCTCACGCCAGAGCAGGCGCTGCAGCTCATCAAGGACGGCACGGCCGGCAAGGGCATGAAGCCCAAGCTGGAGGCGTGCGCCCGGGCCGTGGAGCGCGGCGTCCGCGAGGCGCACGTAATCAACGGCCTGACGCGGCACTCGCTGCTGATGGAGGTGTTCACGAACAAGGGCATCGGCACGATGATCGCGCGCAGTCCGGTAGGCGCGTAGCGGCCCGC
>CAZHIE010000065.1:9526-18993 GCA_964532435.1 uncultured Planctomycetales bacterium | reverse complement strand
GGCCGCCGCCGTGGCTTTCGCAGTCGCATGGCGAATATCATGCCGGCCGGCGCGGTCTGCGGCCGGCGCGCGACCGTCGTCGCGGGGCGACCGCGGCGCGGCCGGGAGTGGCGCACCGTGGACCCCATCGACCTGCTGATCCGCCTCGTCCAGACGAAGAGCTACTCCGGCGAGGAAGGTGCGGTCGCCGACGCGCTCGAACGCGCCCTGCGCGACGCCGGCGCCGACGTGCGGCGCGTCGAGCATAACGTCATCGCCGAAAAGGGCCGCGGCCCGCGCACGCTGCTGTTCAACTCGCACCTCGACACCGTGCCCGCCTCCACTGGCTGGACGCGCGATCCGTGGAAGGCCGAGATCATCGGCGATCAGCTCTTCGGACTCGGCAGCACCGACGCCAAGTCCTGCGTCGCCGCGATGGCAGCCGCATTCGTCGCCGCCGATCCCGGCCCGCGCGGCCGGCTGATTTTCACGGCAACCGTGGAAGAGGAAACCGGCGGCGGAGGAGAGCCGAACGGCATGGAGACTGTGCTGCCGCTGCTCGGACGCGTCGACGCCGGCATCGTCGGCGAGCCGACCGCGCTGAACATCTGCAACGGCCAGCGCGGCATGGTGCGAATCGTGCTGCACGCCACCGGGCGCTCCGGACATGCCTCGCGGCCGTGGGAGGGCGTCAACGCGATCGAGATCGCCGCGGCCGACGTGCTGGCGCTGCGCGCGCTGGCGGCGGAGATTGCGGAGCGCGGCGACGATCCGGTCGTTGGCAAGCCCACGATCCAGGCGACGATCGTCGCCGGCGGCACGGCGGCCAACGTCATCCCCGACCGCTGCGACGTGACGCTCGACCTGCGCACCACGCGGTCGTGCGACAACGATGCACTGATTGCCGACGTGCAGCGGCTGGCGAAATCGGCGGTGGAGGTGCGCTCGCGGCGCTTCATCCCCGTCGCGACGGAACCCGAGGCACAAATCGTCCGCGCGGCGCGCGTGGCGCTGCCCGATGCGCAGGTCCGGCCGTTCGGCGGCGTGTCGGACATGTATTTTCTCGCGAAATCGCCGAGCGGCGCGATCCCCGCGGTGCTCATCGGCCCCGGCGACGGCCGGCAATCGCACCAGCCCGACGAGTTCGTGTCCGTGGCGATGGTGCGCCGCGGCGCGGACGCGTATCGGGCCATCGCGTCGCAATATCTCGCGGAGTAGCGGCCGCGCCCGGCGCTACGCTTCGGCCGAGATCGCGAGCGAGTCCGGCAGCTCGGCCGCCCAATCGACGCGAAACTCCAGAACTCGCTGTGCGCCGGGAAATCGGCCTGCATGCTGCGCATCCCAATCCACCTGCGCGGTCCCGGAGAGTTGCAGCATCGAACCGGTGGCGAAGTCGGCGAACAGCAGCCCCGTCCGCGAATCCTGCTCCAGATTGCCAAGTGTCTGAAACAGGTTGTTCCCGCGATAGTCCGGAATCTGCAACGATCGCCCCTCATCGGCGACCGCGATGAAGCCGGCTTCGCCGCCGCGGTGGGAAACGTCCGCGCCCGCGTCGGCATGGCGCGTGCCGATGAAGAACGTGTCGGCGCGCTGGATCGCCTCGCGCTGGCCGGCGGACAGCGCGCTGACCCCGAGCACGCCGGTTCCGCGCGGTGCGACGCCGCGCGGGTGCGGCCGCAGGCGCCGCGGCTGAATGTACTTCGGGCAATTCGCGTACGCCTCGCAGACGCGAATCGTCAAATCCGACTCGCTGGCCCGCTCGATCTCCCCGTTTATGCGAAATCTCGTGCGGGTCGCAAAGTCGATGAAGAGCAGCCCGATCGAGCGGGTCGGCCGCAGCGCGCCGGACAACGCATCATCCGCCGCCGGCTGTGCCGCGATTCGCACGGTGTGCCAGTCGTCGATCGTCACCAACCCCTGGGGCCCCGCCAGCATCGTCACCCACATCCGCCCGTTGTCGTCCGCCGCCCCAACGACCACAACAGGTTGCGCCTCCAGATAGTCCCGGAAGTCCGGCGCGACGTACGGTTGGATGACGCGGGAGAGCTTGTCCGCCGCGGCCGTCGCGCCGGCGCGCCGTTGCACCGCCCGCTCGCCCGAGTGGAATCGGCCGTTGTCCGCGTCCGAGAATGGTTCGGCCATAATGTCCTGCCGTCGAGCGCCGTCGTGGGCGTATTTCGCCCGCTTGCCTGTCGGGCGCGCACTCGGCATGATAGACGTGTTCGCCGCAACGTACCGCGACACATGATTTCACTTCACGGAGATCGCTGAGATGCAACGGATTGCACTCCTGGGCGGGCTTGTTCTCTGCTTCGCGCTGGCCGGTTGCGCTCCGACGTCGTCGCGAGACATCGCGCCGCTGCCGCAGCCGCAGATGTGGTCCCGCGCGCCGCAGCCGGTTCAGCCGATCGCGCCGCCGCAGGCGCGCTCGAACGACACCGACGATTCCGCCGAGACACAGATCAACATCGACGCGCTGCGCCCGCCGGGCGGCATTCGCCGCAACTGGACGACCATTGTCGTTCATCACTCCGCGGCCGCAAGCGCGACGCCGCAGGGCATGGACTCGTGGCACCGGCAGCGCGGCTGGGAGAATGGTCTCGGTTATCACTTTGTGATCGGCAACGGCGTGAACTACGGCGACGGGCGCATTTTTGTCGGGCCGCGCTGGCGGAAACAGATTCAGGGCGCGCACTGCGCCAGCAGCAGCGGCCGGTATTTCGGCAAGTGGCGCACCGGCGGCTACTTCAACGAGCAGGGCATCGGCATCTGCCTGATCGGCGATTTCGATCACGGCCAGCCCACGCGGCGGCAACTCGCGGCGCTCAAGACGCTCATCCGCTACCTGTGCAACGAAACGGGCGTGAGCACGGCGAGCATTTTCGGCCACGGCGAGATCACGGGGAAGACCGCCTGTCCGGGGAAGCTGCTGAGCATGCGCGCGCTGCGGCAGTCGGTAGCGCTGGGCCAGCCGCTTGATTTCGAGACGTTTGCCAATGCGCTGGCGAATGACGTGATGCTGGACGATCTGCTGCCCGGCTCGCTGCTGGAGGCGGGTGCGGACGTGGCGAGCAATGAGTAGCGAGCAGCGAATCGAGTAGCGAGTAGCGAGTAGCGAGTAGCGAGTAACGAGTAGCGAGTAGCGAGTAACGAGTAGCGAATCGCGAATCGCGAATCGCGAGTCGCGAGTCGCGAGTCGCCAATAGAGTCGCGCATGGCGACTGATGCAGCGGATCGCCGCCTGCTACGGTGACGCTACAGTTCAACTGCCCCGGAGGGGCAAAGGGCTGTAGCCACGGGTGAAGCGCAGCGCAACCCGTGGTCGCGTGATCGCTTTGATCCCTTCCGCCCCAACGGGGCGGAGGAAGCCGGGGCGGCGCCGCGTGGGAACGCGATCACATACGAAGTCGGCTTCAGCCAACCGGCATCTGCCATCGCCGTGGGTCGGCTTTTGCAGCCCGCTTTTGGTCGGCTTCAGCCGACCCGCTTTTGCCGCGAGCTTCAGCTGGTGGTGTGCCGGAGCCCGACACCCCAATCCTTTCTCCGCTCCTCTCAGCCGGCTTCAGCCGGGCTTGGTCTGTCGCGACGGCTCCCGGAGCAAGCCCGGCTGAAGCCGGCTGAAGTGGGGAAAATACGGAAGGGGGAGCGGGCCGCTGACCACCGGTTGAAACCGGTGGCAAACACCGGCCGGCTGAAGCCGGCCTGCGGATCACACTTCGCTTCACGCTTCGCCGCTCGCTCTTTGCTTCTCAGTCTTCGCTACTCGTCGAGCGCCTTGCTCGCGTACTCGCAAGCATGCGCTCTCGAAGTGCCCGGCGCCGCTCCGGCCGCGCGAGGGCGCGGGCCGCTACGAGCGGCCGGCTACGCGCGGGCGACGCGCTTGCTGACGCTCGCGGCTCTGAAATTCGCTACTCGCTCTTCGCTACTCGCTACTCCCTCTCATGGCGCAATCGCCGTCGTATTGCAAGTCCCGATTTCGGCCCGAAAGTAGCCGCCCGGCGAGGCGTGAAAGCCAGGCGTCAGGCGAACGCGCTCGCCGGCGTGCGCAACCACCGCGGCGCTGCTGGACACCGCAACGGTAGAGAGCGTGACCGTCGTGTCGGCCTGCCAGACGCGCCACGTGCCCAGTCCGCTCAGATTCTGCCCGCTCGCGGAGAACGACGCGACGCACGGCGTCGTCGAGCAATCGCCGCTGCCGACATAGCTCGTCTCCGTGTACACGCTGCCGGGAATCTCGCACGTCATCGGCATCAGCGGCTCGCCAGTCGCAATGCGAATCACGTTCCAGTGGTTGTGCCGAAAGCAATTGCCCGCGCCGGCCGGAACCTCGGCGATGCACGTGCCCGCGCGCGGCGGGCCGTCGTTGCCGCACGTGCGACCGACGTCGCCTTCCATGCCGACGATTTCGCCGGCATAAACCTGCCGGCCGACGAACATGCCCGCGGCGGTGATGCTGCCCTGGCGCAGGTGGAGATAGCGCGACATCTCGCCGTTGTCGTGAACGATCGTGATGCAGTTGCCGCAACTGCCGTAGGCCCCGTCGCAGCCGCAATCGTTCCGCGAATCGTTGAAGGAGCAGACCACGCCGTCGGCCATCGCCACCAGGGCGGTGTTGGCCGGCGCGCCGCGCGTGTCCATCGATCCGCCGTGCCCGATGTAGTCGCCCGTCGCGCTCGTGATGAAGAACGAGACGCCGCCTTCGTACGGCGTCCGATAGAAGTTCCGCGATATCTTGCCCTTCGGCGTCGTGCTCGAACTTCCGGGCGTACACCACGAGGGGTACGTGCAGCTTTGGGCCCGCGCGCTGCTCGCAGACGCGAGCGCCACAAGAAGGAACAGCGTCATTCGGATGGTCTGGCGCATTGGATTTCTCCCGTGTTGCTTCACGCTCTGGCCGGCAAGGCGCCGAGCGGACATGCCGGTCGCCACGTCGATCAATGCCCGATCTCGGCGCGAAGCCGCTCGTTCTCGCTGCGCAGCGCCGCCATCTGCCGGTTCAGCTCGATCATGTGCAGCGTCATTTCCTCCATCTTCCGCAGCAGCGTCGTCTGCATGTCGCCAACGTTGACGCCGGACGACTTCACCTCGGCCGCCGACGGAACGCCCGGCAGGTGCTTGTGAGCGCGGACATAGCTGTCCACGTCGTCGAGCGACATGAGCGCGTAGTCGTCCGCGAAGACATAGTCCGGCCAGTCCTCGCTCAACTGCACTTCGAGTTCCTCGCACAGCACTTTCCCGTTGACCGCGAGCTTGACGCCCGCGGGCACCGTCGTCGTGCCGATGCCAACCTTGCCCGCAAGGTGCGAATCGCCCCACACCAGCAATGCATTGCCGCTGCCCAGGAACCCGGAGCCGCCAAAGCTGCCGCCATAACCGGCCGGATCGTTCGCCGATCCGGAGACGCCGTAGTAGCCGTCTCCCGAGACCGCGGAGATGATGCCGGCGTCGGCGGTCACGGCGAGCTGCGCGTATTGCGGATTCGTGTTGTTGATGCCGATGTGTCCATCATCGACGTTCATCACCAGGCCCCAACTGGCGCCCTCGGTTCCGTACAAACCGATCTGGTCGTCGTTGCGCATTCCGACGAAGCCGCGCTCTTCCGCCGGCGTATTCTGATAGAAGTAAATACCCGCACTGCTGTTGGCGCCTTGGCGAAGCTGCGCCCGGCCGTTGACGTCGAGCTTGTATTCCGGGGCGGCCACGCCCACGCCGACGTTCGTGTCCTGGAAGAAGATGGTCGGCGATTGCGCCTGGTCGCTGACGTACGCATACCCGTCGTTCAGCGCAGTCGCGCGCAGCCCGAAGAGCGCGTTGATCACGCCGTTGGACGTGTTCCGCAAAATCACCGCGGCGTCGTTGACGGCGCGCTCGAACAGCACCGCATTGCCGACGGTGTGCAGCACACGCTCGGGGCTCGACGTGCCGATGCCGACGCGGCCGGTGTTGTTGTTGTAGATGTTCGTGCCGCTCAGCGACCAGTAGCCGCCCGAGCCGGGGCCATTCAGCGCGTACAGCGCGTAAGGGGCGGCCGTCAGCGGCTGCCGCGGCGCGAGAATCGTGTATGCGCCGCTGCCGCAGTTTCCGGCCGTGCTGTCCGGGCGCACGCCGATGTTCAGCCAGCGCGCGTCGCCGTTGAATGCTCCTGCGCCGAAGTTCAGCGAAACGGTGAACACGCCGTCGACGACGCTGACATTGTCGACGCACACGGCCGAGTTGATCTGGTCGGCCGGCGCGGCGCTGGTCGCGTGCCGCCAGAGCGAAAAGGTCATGTCATAGGAGCCATCAGCGGGCAGGCCGCCGCTCTTCAGCTCGCCCTGGTACGTGATCGCCTGCGTCAACGGCGTCTGGGCCGTGGCGGCGGCGGCGAGCAGCAGCCCGATTCCGGCGGCAATCGTCCATCGAATCTGGGTCATGGTCGCGTCTCCATTGGTGAGTCAAACGATGGCGAACTTCGCCGCACGCGTGCCGGCGCTCGTCCGCAGCCGCAGATACGAGCGCACTCGGCGCGCCCGGCCCGTCACGAAATTCCATCGATTGCCGCGTTTTTCAGCGGTCCGGAAAGCGCCCCTGACCCCAAAGCCGAAGAGCCGGCCCGCGGATCGCGCGCGCCGGCTCCCGGATCGAATCTCGCAATGCAAACGTTCGACGAAGCGACTCAACCGCCGATGCGCACCGTGCCGCCACAGGCGTGGATCTTCATCGTCTTCGTGATCGTGCCGGTCCAGGCGGTCGTGCCGGCGGTGACGTACAGGTTCGGCAACTCCGCGGCGCCGACGGCCGGCACCTGAATTGCGGTGACGCCCTCGGGGATCGTGTTGAACGGGAACACCGGCGAGCCGATCTCCAATCCGGCGTAGCCGAAATTCACGTAAATGTCGAAGCGCGTGCCTTCGAAGCTGGCCACCGGGCCGTCGTTGTCGACAATGACGCGCGCGTTGTGAGCTTCATTCGGCGAACCGCCGGGGTTGCCGGTCGGCGCGCCCAAGTACGACACGTTCGGGTTGGAGAAGTACAGAATGCGGTCATACGTCGCGTTTTCGTACGCCATGACCGTGCAGTACCCCGCGCCGTCGTTGCCAAAAAAGCGCCAGCCCAGCCCGTATGACGGACCACACGGCCCGTCGCCCTCCTCGCGGCTGTGGCCGCAGCCGATGTTGTGCCCGGTCTCATGGGCGTGCGTAAACGTGCCGGCCGCGCGGCGCCAGTTGACGGTCGAAAAGCCGTTCGCATCGGAAGGCGTTTCCGGGCAATAGCCGAGGCCGCTGCCCATGTCCTGATAGAGCAGCACGAGGTCGCCGTTCAGACTGTCGCGCAGCCCATGTATGCCGTCCATGAAGCCGTCGCTGCCGCCGGCGAGACGCGGCAGGTCGATGTCCATGTCGCCGGATTCGGTGTATGCGATTTCGTCGCAGTACACCAGACGGGCGCGAACGACATTCTGGCTGTTCGCATACGCGACGTTCGCAAGCTCGACCGCCAGGGCGGCCTCCGCGCGAATCGCGCCGTGTCCGCCCATCGCGCTGCGCGCCGCCGGCGTGTAGACGACCATCGTGTCGATGATCGGCCCCGAAGAGCACGATCCGCCCGCAATGCCGCCGTCTGAATCCGCTCCGGCCAGGTCGTCGAAAGCCGCGTCGTCGCCCAGCGGATCGGCAACCTCCGGCGGCGCGACGGGCGCGGCCGGCGTTCCGTGGCTGCACGACTCGGGCTCGAACGCGGCCGGGTCGATCCGCCAGACCTCGTACACGTCGTCGCGCACGAACTGCAATCGGCAAATGAGCTTTTCCGAACCGACGCGCAGCGACATCGCCGTCACGCCGTTTTGCGTGACGAACACCGCCAGCGCGCTCGGGTCATCGGCCAGAATCATATGGACGATCTGCGCGCCGGCCGCCGGTTGTCGCACATGGGCGACCGTCCAATCGCGGCCGTCCGCGCCGTCCGTCGCGAGTCGTACGTCGGCGCCCAGGTGCGCGTCCTTCAGCACGTCGCTCTTCAGGCGAACGGTTCGCAGCGCTGTGCAGCCGGCGTTTCGGCCCGCCAGCGGCGTCGCCGCCAGGCCGGGTGCGGTCTCAAACAGCGCAGGCGGCGCCGCGGCCGGATTGATCTGCGCCGCGGCGGCGGAGACCAGCAACAGCGCCGGCAGGATGATGAGCACATTTCGCATGATGGATTTCCTCCGGGTCGAAGCGCGTCCCGGGCGCGCCGGGAGGCGCGCCCGCGGACGCCGCATCGCGTTACTGCAGGTTGACCAGGACCAGAACCAAGCCGGTTTCGCCCTGCGCCAGCGACGACATCGCCTTGCCGAGCACCGCGCCCTGCGCGCGAGTATGATCGACCGCCTTCATCGCGTGGCCGCTGGTTTCAGAAGTCGTCAGTAGATCGCCGGCTTCGATCGCGCCGCTCGATGCGTCGCATTGCACCCAGACGCGGCCGGACAGCGCGATGGCCGGAGCGTCCTGGTGGCCCGGCAGGTTTCCGAGAATCGCGCCGACCGGAATGTCGCCCGCGCCGCTGACGACGCCGGCCACGCGGCGGTTGTACGCGCCGCGCGAAATCCGCAGCTTGCCCGACTGGCCCGGATCGATCTCCATCACCATGCCGGGCTTCACGTCGCCGCGCGATTCGCTGGTCGGGAACTTCTCCGCCACGTCGGCGCCGGTGATTTCGAGCACGTCGACGCGCGCCGGGCCGTCGGCCCAGAGAGCGAAACCGCCGCCGCTCGTGCGGCAATAGAGCGCCGGGTCGTTGTTGGAGACGCCGGTGATGCTGAAGTAGCCGGCGCGGCCCATGCCGGAGTTGATCGCCTGCACGGCGTCGCCCGATCCGTTCGTGATGGCCTCGACCGCCTCGCCGGTGCTGTCGGCGTTGGAAATCTCAAAGACGGCACAGTCGCCGGCGCCCACCGCGCCGGAGCCGGTCTGCTGGGCGTAGATCGCCTGGCTGTTGGCGTTGCCGACCGTGATGATGTTCAGCACGTTTCCGCTGAAATCGCCGTTCAGCCCGGACGTCAGGTTCACCACTGGGCCCGCGTTGTCAAGCGACGAAACCCACAGACCGGTGTCATCCGCCGAATCGATCGTGACCTTGGCCGGCGAACTGGTCGTGCCGATGCTGACGCTTCCGCCCGTGTCCTGGAGTATGACTTTGCCCGTCGGATCGGCCGAGCGGATGTACCAATCGCCGCGCGTTCCGTAGTGAATGTGGCTGGTGTTCGGGCCGATGTTCGGCGCCTGGAAGCGGGCCGTGTTGTTCCCGCTGCTCGCGCTTGTCGTCAGGATGTCGAGCATCGCGCCGGGGCCCGTCGTCCCGATGCCCGCCCGACCGGTCTGATCGATCGTCAGGCCCTGTCCCGTAACCGGAATTCCGGACGCGCTGTTCGTGTACAGGCCGAGTCCGTAATCGCCGAACCGGATGTCGCGGCGATTCCCATTGTTGGCAAAGCCGGTGATGCCCGCCACTCCGGTCGGCGATCCGATGTACACATC
>CAZHIE010000065.1:7998-9426 GCA_964532435.1 uncultured Planctomycetales bacterium | reverse complement strand
GCGCTGACGCCCACGTCGGCGCTGTTCGTATCCACGCGCAGCGCCGTTGCATTGGCGGCCGGGTTGTTGCTCTGAAAGTACGCGGCCCGGCCGGTGCCCGTGTTGCGGATATCGATGGCCGGGCTGGCGCTGCTCACGGTTTCCGCGAGCGGCAGCCGCACGCCCAGAGCGTAGGGCGCGGGCGTCAGCTCCTGGCGCGTCGTGAGCACGGTGTAGGCGCCGGCGCCGCAGTTGGCGGGCGTTGCGTCGCTGCGCACGGCGATTTCCATCCAGCGAGCGCTGCCGTTGAAGGGCGACGCGCCGAAATCAAGCTCGACCGTGAAGAGCCCATCGTCGGGCAGGACGCCATCCACGCAGTCGGTAGCCAGCGGCAGACCGCCGGCGGCGGCGGCGAAGAGCTGGAAGCGCAGGTCATGCGAGCCGGTCGCCGGCGCGCCGGATGTTTTCAGCAGCCCCTGGTACGTGAAGGCGGTTCCAACCGGCGTCTGGGCGGCTGCTCCCGCGGCCAGCCCGAATCCCGCGGCGATCGCAGTGAAAAGGCGCGTTCGTTTCATGGGGGTCTCCTTTGTCGTTCTTGTGAGTCGTGACACGTCGGCGTTCGGGGGCCTCGCTACGCCCTGCACGGCGGAGCGTTTTCCGTTACGCCGCGTCGCCGACGGGGTTACAATTCGCGCTGCGTAGCGCGTCGTACGACGCCCGGCCCCAGGCGCCGTGCAGATACATTCGCAAACGGGCGGGCCGGCCCGTCAGATTTCCCGAATTTCGGACGTGCCGCATGGACCGCGCCGAATCCTTCACCCGTGTCGTCAACGCCGCCGCCGCCGGCGACGCGCAAGCCGCTTCCGAGCTTCTGCCGATGATCTACGACGAGCTGCGCAGCATCGCCCGCGCGCGCCTCGGCGGCGCGCGGGCCCGCGACACGCTTCAGCCGACCGCGCTCGTTAACGAGGCGTACATCCGCCTCTTCGGCTCGAAAAACGCGAATTGGAACAACCGCGGACACTTCTTCGCGGCCGCGGCGCAGACCATGCGGAACATCCTGGTCGAGCAGGCGCGGCGCAAGCACAGCCTCAAGCGCGGTGGCGGTTGGCAGCGCGTGCCGGATGACGACTGGGCCGCGCGCATCGAGCCGCCCGCCGACGACGTTTTGGCGCTCGATGAGGCGCTGACCGAGTTGCAGCGCAGCGACGCGGACAAAGGTCGCCTCGTGCTGCTGCACTGCTTCTGCGGGCTGTCGCTCGAAGAGACCGCCGCCGCGATGGGCGTGTCGCTGCGAACGGCCGAGCGCGAGTGGCGATTCACGCGCGCCCTGTTGCGGGCGCGGCTGGGCGGGCAGGAGCATCCGAACCCCGACCGCCAGGGAGGGGCCAAGGGAGAGTAGCGAATGTCGAATAGCGACTAGCGAGTGAAGTCCGAACCCCGACCGCC
>CAZHIE010000065.1:0-7898 GCA_964532435.1 uncultured Planctomycetales bacterium | reverse complement strand
GAGAGTAGCGAATGTCGAATAGCGACTAGCGAGTGAAGTCCGAACCCCGACCGCCGGGGAGGGGCCAGCAGAGAGGGACATAGCGACCGAGCGACCGCAATTTTTTCGCCGTCCTGGCGGGCGGGCCGGCCCGATGGCGAACGGAAGAGCATGATCCGACTTGATGACGCGCGAATTCGAGCCGCCGAAGAGGTCTTCCGGCTGGTCGTCGAGCTGCCCGGCGACCAGCGCGCCGCGGCGCTGATCGAGCGCTGCGGCTCCGACGTCGAAATGCGCGAGCTGGTCGAGCGCTTGCTGCGTCTGGATTCCGACGCGACGCAATTCGCCGACAGCGCGCTGCGGCTGCATCCGTTCCGCGAAGTCGGCTCCGGCGCGCTCTTCCGCCGCGTCGGCCGCTACGAAATTCTGCGCGAGATCGGGCGCGGCGGCGTGGGCGTGGTCTATCACGCCCGGCAGGATCACCCCAACCGCGACGTAGCGCTGAAGCTGCTGCGCTTCGCCGCGCCCGGGCCGGACACGTTGCGCCGCTTTCAGCTCGAAGCCGAAGCGCTCGGACAACTGAATCACCCCGGCATCGCGCACGTGTACGAGGCGGGCGTCGAGGAGATTGCCGCGCCCGGCGGCGAGACGCTCCGCGCGCCGTTCGTCGCGATGGAGCTGATCCGCGGTCAGCCGCTGGTCGAATTCGCCGAAGAGCGCCGGCTCGACACGCGCGCGCGGCTGGAGCTGCTGGCCGGCGTCTGCGACGCGATTCAGCACGCGCATCAGAAGGGCGTCATCCACCGCGACTTGAAGCCGGCGAACATACTTGTGATCGAGGAGTGCGCAGGCACGAGAACGCACGAAGCCGCGGAGGAGGGCGATCCCCGCCCGCCGCTTCCGGGGCCCGGATCGTCGGCCTCGCGCGCCATGCCCAAAATCGTCGATTTCGGCGTCGCGCGCGTCGCGAACGCGTCGCAACTGGAATCAATCGAGCACACCCATCCCGGCCAGCTCATCGGAACCGTCGCCTACATGAGCCCCGAACAGCTCTCGGGAAACGCGCAGGCCGTCGACACGCGCAGCGACGTCTACAGCCTCGGCGTCGTCGGCTACGAACTGCTTGCCGGCCGCCCGCCGATCGACATTTCGCAATGCACCCTGCCCCAGGCGATCCGCACGCTGGCCGAGAGCGACGCCCCGCCGGCTGGCGCGCTGCGGCGCGAGCTGAAAGGCGACGTATCCGCAATTCTCGCGCGGGCCATGGAGCGCTCCGCCGAGCGCCGCTACAGCTCGGCCGCGGAAATGGCCGCCGACATCCGCCGCTTCCTGCGCTCCGAGCCGATCACCGCCCGCCCGCCAACGGTGCTCTACCAGATCTCGCGATTCGCCCGTCGCAACCGCACACTGGTCGCCAGCGCCGCGCTGCTCGCCGTCACCGTGCTGGCCGCGTCCGGCTGGACGACCTGGGCCATGCTGCGCGCGCAGCAGGAGTCGAGCCGCGCCGCGGCGCTCAATCAGTTTCTGCAGGAGATCATCGCGGCGGCCGATCCGGCGACGGGCCGGGCCGACGTTCGGCTGGTCGAAGTATTGCGCCGGGCGGCCAACGACGCGCAGGCGCGCTTCGCGGACCATCCCGAGACGGAAGCGGAGGTGCGGACGCTGCTGGCGCGCGCATTCTCGAACATGTCGCTGTTCGACGAGGCGCTCGTACACGCGACCCGCGCGCTCGAGCTGCTCCGCGCCACGCGCGGCGCCGCGCACCCGGCCACGATCGCGATCGCCGTTCACCGCGCCGACGTGCTGAAACGCGCCCAGCGCTTCGCCGAGAGCCGCCGCGCCGCCGAGGACGTGCTCGCGCTGCTCCCGCGCGACGAGCGCGACAGCCCCGCGGCGCTGGAAGCCCGCCGCACGATCGCCGTCTGCCGCGCGACCGACGGCGATGCGGACGCGGCCGAAGCCGAATTTCGCGACGTGCTGCGCGCGGCGCACGAGCGGCTCGGCCCCGGCCACACCGTGACGCTGGCGTCGACCAACGACCTGGCCTGGTTTCTGTCGGCCCGCGCCATCCGCGGCGCCAGCCACGACCGGGCGCGCGACGCGACCGAGGCGTCCGATCTGTTCGAGCAGGCGCTTCC
The DNA here is from genome assembly GCA_964532435.1 of uncultured Planctomycetales bacterium. Classification (GTDB taxonomy): domain Bacteria; phylum Planctomycetota; class Phycisphaerae; order UBA1845; family Fen-1342; genus CAZHIE01. The sequence goes on along the minus strand of CAZHIE010000065.1, from coordinate 5,781 downwards.
GGCCCATGTCGCGCGGCACGGCGAGGCGTCCTATCCGACGCTCAACCTGATGGCCAATCTCGCGCAGGCGCTTCTGCTCACCAACCAGTTCGAGCGCGCCGGACGAATGGCCGAGCGCGTCCTGTCGCTGGCGCCCGAGCGCTTCGGCGAAGACAACGCGCTCTGTCAGCGCGCCCGCACCGCCCTCGCGCAGACGTGGCTGGCGCAGGGACGGTTCGAGCCCGCGGCCGATCTGGCTCTCGCCAATGTTCGATCGATCGAGCGCCTCGCCGGCGGGCGCGAAAACCCCGTCGTGCTCTCGGAAATGAGCGACGTGTTGCCGATCCTCGACGCGGGCGGGCGGCTGCGCGAAGGCGAGGAGTTCGCGCGCCTCCTGCACGAAGCGATCGGCGGAATGGGCGGCCACGGCGGCGGACTCGCGCTGCGCTATCAGGTCGACACGGCCCGCTTCGTCTCGCGGCAGGGGCGGCTAGACGAGGCGGATGAACTCTTCCGCCCCATCTTGTCGGCGACGGACGCCGCGCGCGAAATGGACCTGGCCGCGCGGATCGACCTGGCCTATGGCGCGCACCTGACGCAGCGCGGGTCGCTGGACGAGGCCGAACGGCGACTGATCTCCGCCGAGCAGAATCGCTGGCTCGTTCCCGGTGAGCAGATTGTCGCGTGGCAGGAACTGGTGCGGCTATACGAGGCGAAGAACCAGCCCGAGCAGGCCGCGCGCTGGCGCGAGATGCTGACCCGGCACGCCGCGCAGGGGTCCGAAACGAGCGAATAGCGCCGCGCGCCGCCGGCGCGCGAGCCGTGCTCCCGCCGTGGGGCGCACTGCTCAAGAGCAGTGGCACGTTTCCGCCCGCTCTCCTACTGGCGTCCCAGCGTGCCTTCGGCCGGGCCGGGCACGCGCACCGTGCCGTTGGTCATGTCGATGATGTATTGCTCGGCGGTGTGAAGGTCCGTCGCGCCGGTCTGGCGATTCTCGGTGTAGATGCGCGCCCAGACGGTCGACGTTCCACCGACGCGCACGAGCCCGCGCAGTCGATTGAACTCTACCACGTGCGCGTTCACCTGCCGCCCGCCGGTTTCCTGCCGATCCTGCAAGAGCACGTTGCCGGTCGCCTGAAGCCACGCCAGCCGCAACGGGGCCGTGCCGAGCGCCCCCGCGCCGCGCGAGCCGGGCTCGCCTTCGACGGAAAACTCGACCTCCATCCGGTCGCTGTTGAGCGAGGCGTTGCGGCTCTTGAGCCGGGCCAGCGCGGCCGGGTCGCGCTGCGCCGCGGGCAGCATGTCTTCGAGATTCACCATCTCCCGGCCGGCGCGATGCACGAAATAGACCTGCCCCGTGAACAGCGCCACGTCGCGCCGCTCCGGCCCCGCTTCGCCGAACAGGTACGTCATGCCGTCGTCGCAGGCCATCGCCGTCTGGCTCGGCCCGCTCGTCAACAGCGCGGACGGCAGACCCAGCGCGTCGCGCTCGCCCGACGATTCCTCCACGCCGCGGCGATTCGTGAGCAAAAGCGTCGTCGCGCCCGTAGTCGTAATCCGCCGGCCGGGAATATCGACCTCCAGTCGCGGCGCCTCCAGGCTCGCCGAGGTCAGCGGCGGGGCGCCGCCGTCGGCGGCCACCTCGCTCTTGACCAGCGCCGACTGCGCGACAAGGCGGACGGGAACCTTTCGCACGCGCTCGCCGACCTCGGCGTCGAGATCGAGCACCGAGTCGTTGCGCGAATTCTCGTCGATGCCGACCGCCCGGCGCGCCTCGCGCACGAAGATCTGCAACGGCGAATCGGGCCGCGGCGCTGCGGCCGCCTCCGGCGCGGCGTCCTCCAGCAAAAGGCGCAGCGACCGCGCCCGCATCGTCTCGTCGCCCGAACGCGCCAGCACGTTTCCGTCGAAATCGACCTGGTTGGCGCGGCCATCGACGTGCAGCGTGCGGTCGGCACTGACGGTGACGGTCGCGGCGCGGGCGAGGCTCTGCCCCTGGAGTCCGCGATCGCTGCGGAACGAAAGCCGCGACGGGCCGTCGATGTGCAGCGTCTGCGCCGCGCGATCGACGTCGATCTGCTCGCCGCGGACGGTGAACGGCGCCGCATGCAGCCGCGCGGGGCGAGAACTCGTGCCATAGACCGTCGCGGTCGAAAGGCTGTTTTCGCCGACGAACGCTGCGACGACGCGATCGCCCCGCGCGGCCGTCTCCGAGCGCGGATCGACCAGCCGCGCGTTGCCGGCGATTTCCAGCGAGCGCAGCGAGAAACGCGTGCGGCCCGGCGCGACGCCCGGCGCAGCGCTCGGCGCAGCGCTCGGCGCGGCTGCTTCCGCGACCAGCGGCTCGAACGACGCGGTTACGCGCGCGCCGCTGATTTCGGCGTCGCCGCGCGAAATCTCGACGCCGCCCAGCGCGACCATCCGCCGCGGAAAGAGCTCGCCCTCCGCCGTCTGCGCAAATGCGAGGTCGACCTGCGCGCCGCGCAGCACGTCGCCGCCGTCGCGCAGCTCCACCTCGCCCCACGCCGTCGCCGCCTCCAGACCGGCCTCCAGCGAGCCGGCCGCCGTGTCCGTCTGCGGCGCATCCGCGCGAAATCGCAATTCAAAACGCTGCGCGCCCAGGCGCTGCCGGCCGAAATCTCCGCGCACTTCGCCGACAAACGTCGCCGATTCGAGCCGCCCCAGCGCCAGCAGTTCATCCGTCGGCGCCGCCGCGCTCGCCGCGGCCGGCTGCGTCGCCGCGGCGTCCGTCCGGCGAGCCAGTTTCAACTCCGCCCAGTCGCGGCAGCGCAACGCGACGCCCAGCTTGCCGTCCGCTGCCGCCGCGTCCGCCTCGCGCGAGCGCAGCGAAACGTCGCCGATCAGCTTGATGATGCCGCGCGCCTGGTCCACGTAGATCGTGCGGGCGCTGGCCGACTGGCCATCGCCAAGCGTCAGCTCCACGCGTCCATCGGCGGCCGGGTGCAGCCAGATCTGCCGCGTTTCTTCGTGATATTCGAGCGAGCCGCATTGCACACGGGCCTCGCCGCGCTCGAGCACCACGTCGCCCGACGCCGTCAGCCGCCGCCGCGCCGTCGCGCGCTGCGCGGGCGGATCGGCGCCCATGAGCGTCAGCGGTCCGCTCCAGCGAACGACGAGTCGCTCGGCGGCCTGCGACGGGCGCTCGCCGGCCGGCCCGCGCCCCGGCAAACCGGCGCCGCCACCCACGTCGAACGTGAGCAGAAGCGACTCGGCCCGCAGTCCGGCGATGCGCGCGTCGCCGCGATAGTGATCGGCGACAATTCCGCCCGTCAGCGTGCATTCATACGTCGTCGGCCGGCGGCGCGGCTTTCGCGTCTTGCGGACGATCTTCGATTTGGCGCTGGCCGGCGACGGAGTTTTCACGTCCGCGGCGGGCCGGCTGGAGGGTTCGCCAAAGTCGCCCAGCAGTCCGCGGCTGCTGCGAAGAACGACCTGTTCGCCTTGCGCCAGTACGAGCCGATCCACGCGGTTGTCGATCTGGTTCCACACCAGCTCAAGCCCGCGGCCGGAAATCTCGAATTCCTGCGACTCGACGTGCAGCGCGTCTTCGCTGCGCAGCTCCGCGCGTTCAAGGTCGAACTCCACCGTCCCCAGCTCGATCTTGATGAAGTCCTGCGGGCGCTCGTCGCGCGGGCCGCGATCGGCGCGCGTCTCCAGATCGATGAGAATCGTTGCGTTCCCGTCCAGCCGGCCGAACTTCGGCGCGATCTCGTTTCGACGCACGCGCTCCGCGGCCAGCCGGCCCTTGTCCGCGGAAATGACCGCGATCATTCCGCTCGGCAGGAGCATCGTCAGCTCCGGCCGGGTGACGAGGATTTCGTTCCGCGAATCCGGCGCCGTCTGCCAGTCCGCGCAGCGGAGCATGTCCGTCGGCTGGCCGGTGCGCGGGTCGTAGCGGCGGAACATCATCTCGCCGCCGCCGGGCACCTCGACCATCTCGGCGAAACGGAACGGCTCGCCGGCGCCGCTCAGCTCGCTGCGCGGGGGCAGCGACTCCTCGGGCGACGCGGGTCGCGATGTGGCATAGTCCGGCTCGTCCGTCAGCGCCAGAAATCCGTAAACGAGGATCGCCAGGAGCGCGACGCACGAAACGAATAAGACGACGTTTCGAATCATTCCGTCTCACTGCCCCCCGAACCCGTTCGCCCGCTCGTCAGACCTCTTCGGCGCCATAGTGCTCGATCACCTTCGCCCAGCGCCCGTCCATTCGCATCAGGTGCTCGATCGCCTCGCGCACCGCGCCCTGCCCGCCGCGCGCCGCAGTGACGTATTTCGCGACCGAGCGAACCGCCGGCATCGCGTTGGCCACGGCGATTGGGAATCCGCAGGCGCGCATGGCCCGCACGTCGGGAAGATCATCGCCGACGACCGATGTCTGAGCCAGCGTAAGCCCGAGCGCCGCAAGCTTGGCGCGCAGGTCGCCCAGCTTGTCGTCGCTGCCCTGAATCACGTGCTCGATGCCCAGCTCACGCGCTCGCGCGCCCACTGCGGGCACGTCTTTCCCGCTGAGAATGATGACCACGCCGCCGGTTCGCATGAACCAGCGGATCGCCAGGCCGTCGTAGACGTGAAACCGGCGAAGCTGTCCGCCGTCGGCATCGGTGTAGATGCCGCCGTCGGTCAGAACGCCGTCGACGTCCAGACAAATGCAGCGAATGCTTGCGTTCAACGGACTGCTCCTGGCGCTCTCGCGTTCGCCCGCTCGCTTCGCCCCGCCGTTCGCGGATTGTACGTGCGGCCGGGCAGCGACGCGAATCGAAGCGCCGGATGCGCGAAGCGCCGCTCCCTCTGGAAGCGGGCGCGATGCTACACTTCCGCAATGCCTGCCGCGGAAATCACCGTACTGGCGTTCGGGAGCCTGGCCGGCGCGATCGGCTGGGCCGAGCGCCGCATCCCTATCGCGCCGGGCGAATCGCTCGCCGCCGTCATCGCGCGACTGGAGGCCGAACATCCCCGGCTGGCCGAGGCGCGCAGCCGCCTGCGCTACGCCGTGAATCTCGCCTACGCCGCGCCCGAGCAGGCGCTCCAGCCCGGCGATGAGCTGGCGATCATCCCACCCGTCTCCGGCGGCGGGCCCGCCGCGCCGTCGGCTGTCGCCCTGCTGACGCGAAATCCGCTCGATCTGGCCGCAATGTGCGCGGAGGTCGATGATCCGGCGTGCGGAGGCGTCGCGGCGTTCGTCGGCGTCGTTCGCGCGGAGCAAAACGCCGACGGTCGCGCGCTCGAAGCGCTCGACTACTCGGCGCACGAGCCAATGGCCGCGGCGATGCTGCAAGTGCTGGCCGACGAGGCGCTGCGGTCGCACGACGTGCGGCACGTTCGCGTGGCGCATCGGCTCGGGCTGCTGCGGATCGGCGCGGCGTCGGTCGCCGTCGTCGTCGCCGCGCCGCACCGCGATTCGGCGTTCGCCGCCTGTCGCGCGCTGATCGAGCAGCTCAAGCAGGATGCGCCGATCTTCAAGCGCGAGCTGTGGGAAGGCGGCGGCGCAAGCTGGGTGCATGAAGTCTGACACGCGCGCCGGCCGCGCACGCTTGAAATCGCCCGCCCGCGGGCATCCAATGCCATTGTGAAATCCACGCGACGCACAATCCGCTCGACCATCGGCGCAGCCGGCGGTGCGCTCGTCGCGGCGTTTCTGTACGCGTGCGACGCAAGCCCGCCGCCCCCCGCAACCTCGCAGCCGGCCGCCCCCGCCAGCGCTCCGGCCCCCGTCTCGCCGCTCAGCGAAGAATCGACCGGCTGGAGCCGCGAGCAGGCGGCCGAGATGCTGGAGCGCGACGA
>CAZHIE010000064.1:8267-21402 GCA_964532435.1 uncultured Planctomycetales bacterium | reverse complement strand
GCCGATCGCGGATTTGAGCCTGATTGAGCGTCCGAGTGTGACTGGACATCCGAGCCCACCACGCAAGTGGTGGGTCGGGGGGGCGACGCTCGCGTTAGTCTGGCGACGCGCGGGGCTGAGCGCACGACTCGGCCCGATGGCGGCACAAATGCCGCGGGCGTCGCCGTGTCTCGATCCACCACTTGCGTGGTGGGTTCGGATTCTGCGGCACATGTCGCTCCGTCCCTATCCCGTCCCGCTCGGCGAGCGCGCCAGCAGCTCCGTCAGTTCCTCCAGCGGCAGCACGGCCGGTCGCACGCCGCCGGTCGCCAGACTCTCGAGCGTCGACGCGCCGGCTGCGTCGAACGGCCCGACGGCCGTACGAACCAACCCGGTCAGGCATCCGCCCGTCCGCAGCGCGATCCCCAGATCGCGCGCCACCGCGCGGACGTACGTGCCGCGTCCGCAGCGCATCTCGAAGCGCAGCGTCGGCCAAGCGTATTCGAGCAGGCGGATTGCGTAGATGCGCACCGGGCGCGGCGCGAGAACGGCCGGCTTCCCCGCGCGGGCCAGCCGATATGCGGGCCGGCCGCCGATTTTCAGCGCGCTGATCGCCGGCGGCGTCTGCGTCGGGCAGCGCGCGATCTCGCCCAGCGCCGCCTCCACTTCCGCGCGCGTCGGAACCTGCGCGACGGCGACTTCCCGAACCGCCGCGTCGCTGTCGAACGAATCGCTTGTCGCGTCCAGCCGCGCGCTCGCCACATACGTCTTCGGCAGTTCCATCAGCCGCTCGACCATCCGCGTCGCCCGGCCGAAGCAGATCAACAGCACGCCCTCGGCGGCGGGGTCGAGCGTTCCGGCGTGTCCGCTCTTGCGTTCGCCGGCCAGCTTGCGGACGCGGTAGAGCGCCTTGGCGCTCGTGATGCCGACGGGTTTGTAGAGATTGAGCAGGCCGGCCAGCGGCTCGGCGGGAGCAAGCGACATGCGGCGCAGCGTACCGCGCGGGGGCCGCACGGATAGAGAAGTGGGGCGGGTTTCCAGGGGCTGAAGCCCCTGGCAACCATCGTGCGCCCTGACGGGCGAAGAGAAAGAGCGTGAGTAATTTTGTCGCCGTGAAGACCCGCCTGAGGACAGGCAGGCTGATGTGGCGGCGTAGCTGCGCGCGGCGCGGCAGGATATGCTACGGGCGGGCCCGTGACGGCGGGAGGCACGCAGATGTCGCAACGGATTATTTCGCGCCGGTTCAAAGTAGGCGCGATCGGCGCGGTGGTGATGATGACCCTGTCGGGCTGCTTTCATTCCTCAGGCGGCAACGGCAACACCACCCCGAACGGCGGCAACACGGACGGCAACACCAACGCGGCAAGCCAGCCGGGGAGCGTGCGGCAGAGCGACCGCTCGCGGCAATTCCCGCTCGACACGCTTCCGCGCTCGACGCTCACCATTGGCGACGACACATTTCGCATCTGGCTCGCGCTCTCGCCCGCGACGCAGCAGGAAGGGCTGATGTTCGTGCCGAAGGAGGAGATCGCCGCCGACGAAGGGATGCTCTTCGTATTTCCGGACGAGCGCGAGCTTTCGTTCTGGATGCGGAACACGCTGACCGCGCTCGACATCGCCTACGCCAGCGCCGACGGCACGATCGTCAAAATTCTGCAAATGCCGCCGCTCACCACGCAGACGTTCCCCTCCGACGCGCCGGCCATGTTCGCGCTGGAGGTCAAGCAGGGGACGTTCGCCGCCCGCGGCATCGAAGAGGGGCAGCGGATGGTCATTCCCGACGACGTATTCAAGCACCGTCCGTAGCGCGTCGAAGCGCCTGTGTACGCGCGAACGCGCCCACGACGCCCGATAAGCGGGCGCTCGAGCGGCGAGGCCGCGCGCCGGCGGATCGGAGCGCGGCGGTCGCATGAAATCACCCATCCCGGTGCTGCTGTACGACGCCCAATCGTCGCGTTGCGCCGAATTGCACGCACGGCTCGCGTCGCGCGGGTTCGCGCCGGTCGCGGGCGACGCCGGCGGGCGCTTCGCGCCGGGCGACGCCGAGGTGGCGGTCGTCCTTTTCGATCATCTCGCCGGCGACGCCGACTTGCGCCGCATGCTCGAACTCATCGACGACCTGGGCAAAGCCAACGTCGCCACCATCGTTTGGGGCGCCACGGCGCATCGGCTGCCCGCGGTCGGCGCTTCCGTCGACTGGCTCGCTCCGGACGCCTCGGCCGATGAGATCGTCGGTCGGTTGAGCGCGCTGGCCAGCTATCGCCCGATGCTGCGCCGGCTGGAGCGCGAGCTTGACCACATGCAGCGCCTGGGCGAGCAGCTCAATCGCTACTTCGGGGAGATCGACCAGGAGATGCGCCTGGCGGGGCGGTTGCAGCGCGACTTTCTGCCGCGCCGCATGCCGCGCGTCGGGCCGTTCGCGTTCGAAGCGCTCTATCGCCCGGCAAGCTGGGTGAGCGGCGACTTCTACGATCTGCTGCGCATCGACGACGAGCGCGTCGGGTTGTTCGTGGCCGACGCGATGGGGCACGGCGTGGCGGCGGGGCTGCTCACGATGTTCCTGCGCCAGGCGCTCGTGGCCCGACACGCGGACGCAAGCGGCGCGGGCGTCGTGGCGCCGGCCGACGCGATTTCGCGGCTGCATCAGAGCCTGGTGAACCAGCACCTGCCGAATTGCCAGTTTGTGACGGGCGTGTACGCGATCGCCGACGCGGCGCGGCGGACGCTCTGCGTCGCGCGGGCGGGTCATCCCTATCCGATCGTCATGCGCGCAAGCGGGGAGTTGAGCGAGCTGCGGCCGGCCGGCGGCTTGCTCGGATTGCCCGACATTCCGATGGAATTCGAGCAGATCGAAGTGGCGCTTCGGCCGGGCGACAAAGTGTTGTTCTACACGGACGGCATCGAAGAGCACCTCGTTCGGCCGCGCGACGAACCCGGCGGCGAGCACGAGTACACAAACGACCTGCTGGCCTGGTCGAAGCTGCCGGCAGCCGGCTTCGTCGAAGCCCTTGCGGGGCATCTCGACGGGCAGGAGGGGTCGCTGCACCCGGCCGACGACGTCACGGCTCTCGTGCTGGAACTCTCGTAATCACGCGCGGCCGCGCCGCGGGCTTCACCGTCCGAAGATCAGGTACGCCTCTCCATGCACTTCGCCCGAGCCCGGCGCGCCGATGGCCACGTCGGGATGTCCGTCGCCCGTGACGTCGCCGGCGCTCAGCGCAGCGCCGAAGCGCCGGATCCCCGCGGGCGCTTGCAGCTTCAGCCCCGGCAGATCGCACGTCGCCGCCAGCGCGAGCGGCACGTCGCCGCTCAGCAGCGGTCCGCCGTACAGCACGTACACGACGCCGCCCTGCCCGTTCATTCCCGGCGCGCCGATCACGAGGTCGGCCGCCCCGTCGAGATCCACGTCGGCCGCCGCCAGCGCATAGCCGAGCTGATCGAACGGATCGATTCCGTCGATGACCGCGCCGGGGAGGTTGCCGGCGGCGACGTCGGCCAGCGCGACCGCACTGGGCAACGTCGCGCTCGTGAAGTCGGACACGATGTACACGCGCCCCGCGCTTTGGCCGTGCGCCGGCGCGGCGATGGCCAGATCGAGCCGCCCGTCGCCATCGAAGTCGCCCACCGCCAGGGCCGAGCCGGCGCGGTCGTCCGCGTTCTCGCCGACGAAGTAGCGCCCGCCGACGGGATCCTCCGGCCGTCCGATGCCGCCGAGCGAAAACGCGCCGCCGAGCGACTTGAACAGATTCGGCCGGCCGGGGACGTAGTAGGTGACGCCCGCGGCGGGGCCGACGCCCTGCAACGCGCAGTCGATCGCGCCCGGCGCGCCGATCACAGCGCCGCTTGCACCGGACTGGTTCACGTCGGGCACGCCGCGGATGGCGAAGCCGGCCTGGTTGTTCTCGGCGCAGCCCTCGGCGATGGCGCCATACTGCGGATCTTCGATGTCGTAGAAGCTCAGCGGCTGGGTCACGATGTTGCCGCGGACAAAGCCGAGGCGCCCGATCTGGTCGCTCGGGGCGCCGGTCGCGCCGATTGCGAAATCCGCCTTGCCGTCGGCGTCGATGTCGCCGATCGTCGCGAGGTCGAGGCCGAGCAGCGCCGCGACGGGCGCTCCCGTGATGGGATTGCCGACCGGGTTGCTGAGCGTCGCAAGCTCGATCGCGATGCGCGTGCGCGCCGCGCCGCCGTCGAGGAAATAGACGCGCCCTTCGCGATTGGTGACGGTGTAGTGCGGCGCGCCGAGGATGATGCCGCCCAGGAAGCCGGGCTCTGGGTCGATGTGCGGCAGCAGCGCGACGCGCTCGCCCAGCCGGTCGCCGTCGCGCTCGCCGAAGATCGTCGTGCGCATGTCGCCGATCGCCAGCGTCGCGGGCCACGCGCCGGTCGCCGACTCGTGGTAATACGCCAGGCCGGGCGAAATGTTGCCGCGCGCCGCCTCGGGATCGCCCAGCAGCAGATCGTTCCGCCCGTCGCGATTCAGGTCGATGCCGATGTCGATCGATTCGCCGAGCCGCCGATTGTCCGTCCCGCCGGAAACGATCGTGCGCTCCGCGGCGCGCAGCGAGGCGAAGCTGAGCCGGCCGGCCAGGCGCGAGGTGAGGCACAGCCGCGGCGCGTTCTGCGCAGCGTAGCTGCCGCTGCAATCGGAGATTCGTCCGCGCACGAAGTAATCGCCCAGCAGGCCCGACGTGTCGTAGTCCAGGCTGCGAATCGGGCTGTCCGCGCTGACGCCGACCGCCAGCACGATCTCATCGCCGTTCGGATCGCCGGCCGCGTCGCGGTCGAGCAGAATGTCGATCGTGGCGGAGTCGTCCGTGTCCAACCCGACCCAGCCGATCGTCACGTCTCGCCCGCTGGTCGTCAGCGTGCCGTCCAGCGGCGCGTCGATCAGAAGCTGCGGCACGTTGTTGATGCGCACCGGGCCGGCGGCGTACGGGGAGACGGTCGTCTCCGCGTCGATCGTGACCGCCGCGAAGACGCGCAGCGTGCGCGGCAATTCCGTCGCGCCCACGCTCCAGACGATCGGCAGCGACTCGGCCGCGGACAATCCCGACGCGATGGTCAGCTCATTGCCGTTCAGCGGCGTGCTGTCGGAATCGGCGAAGACGGCGACGTGGCCGCCGTCGAACGCGCCGCTCAGGCGCACGTCGAAAGGCAGCGCTGCGCCGGGGTTTACGCAACTCGGCGACTCCAATCCGGAGAACGCGATCACGATCGGCTGCGGCGGATCGCGCCAGATGCCGGCGTCGGTCTCGCTGCACGGACTGTCCGCGTCTTCGCCGACGGCGCGCAGGGAGTAGAAATACTCGACGCCCGGTTGCGCGGTCGCGTCGAAGTATTGCGTCGCGGAGGCCGCGATGCCGCCCGCCAGGATCTCGGCGCAAGGCTGATCGACCGCCGAACGATAGATGCGATATGCGACGCGCGGTCCGCCGCCGTTCGGGGCGAGCCACGTAATGCGAATGCCGTCCACCGTCGTCTCGTCGCTGGCGCTGACGTTGGTCGGAGCGGCCGGCGGCGCGGGCGGGGGGACCGGCGCGAATCCGGGATCGACTCCGCCGCATGCGCTGTGCTGCGTCGCCGTGCGAGCCCGCACGGAGTACAGGTACGAAACGCCCGGCGTGGCGCTCTCGTCGACGAACTGTGCCATGTCGGCCGCAACCGTCGCGAGCGGATCGCCTTCGCACCCCGCGCCGGTCGCGCTACGGAAAATCTCGAAGCCGGTCGGCCGGACGCCGCCCGTCGCGGCGTTCCATGAAACCGCGACGCCGGCGACTTGCGAACCGTCGGAGGCGGCGATGCCGGTTGGGGCGCGCGGCGCGATGTCGGGTTCGGCGATGAGAATCTCGATCGTCTCGTTTCGGCGAAAGTCCGTGCCGAGCACGAATTGCTGAAGCGGAAGCGCGACGGGCGTATCGGAGGCCAGCGTCATTTCGACGACGACGATGTCGGCTTCGTCGGGGCCGACCTGCAGCGCCGTCGCTCCGGACGGCACGCGCCGCTGCGACGCGAACACCTCGGCGCCGGCGGCGCGCATCGTGACGCGCGTGCTCGCCTCGAACGACGACTCGTTCGTGAAAAGAACGGCGACGCGCCCCTTCGCGACGGGCGGCGCCGGACGGGCGGGCTGAAACAGATCGCCCAGCGGCGGCAGGTTTTCATCGCCCGGGTTGTTCTGCGGGCAGCCCGTCAGGCAGACCCCGGCGAGAATCAGGCTGGCGTACGTCCAGCGCTTCATGCAGCACTCTCCCGACGCGCGTGTTGGGAAACGATCCTACGGCGAAATGCCGGTACAAGCCGCCCGAGTCAGCCCGTCCGGCGCAAACCCCCATTGGTAAACGTTATCACTGCCGGCCTTCAGGGTCAACGCGGGGTTGGATTTGCTCTTGTGGAGGGCCGATAAGAAGGCACGAAACTACGGAGGCACGGAGGCACGAAGGCACGGAGTCACGAAGGGAAGGCGCGCGGCCGTTGGGCCTAGCCGCCGCCGGTCGCGGTCGGCGGGACGGTCGGGAGCGATCCTACGTTTCGGCTGTTGCAGCGCGGGCAGCGCACCGCCTGTTTCCCGCTCGTCACGCCGAATTCCGTGCGGCACGCGCGGCAGACCCACAGCCGCAGGGCCGCGCGCTGGCCGCACTTCGGGCAGACCATTGGAAACGTCGTTCCGGGGGCGATGTCTGCGACGGCGCGATAGCTGCAATTCTCGCAGGTGATCCAGGCGCGATACGCCCCTTCGCGCTGCTCGTCGCCCCCCGACGGCATGAGAAACATCGCGAGCGTTGCGGCCAGGAAGATCAACCCGACGCCGACGCCGCCGATCAGCAGGTTTCGCCGGCGCTGTCGCGCGGCATAGGCCCCCACGCTGCGCTCGCCCGCGCCGGCCAGCAGGTCGCGATAGTCGCTCAGTTCGTTTGTCTTTCGCGTCCGCAGCATGAACTCCGCCGTGTGTCCGGATTATAGTCCGGGCTGAAGCGCCGCGCGCTGCGACGGAGTGAGCCTCCGGTGGCGCCGGCGCCCCGTAGCACCGGCCTGTGGTAGCACCGGCTAGAAGCCGGTGCTACCCGAGGTGTGCGAATCGGTCGGCGAATCCGCATGCCGCAAGGAGCCAGCACATGAGCGATGCCCCACGAGTCGGCATTGCGTATGACATTCATCGACTCGCGCCCGGCCGGGCGTTGCGGCTCGGTGGCGTCGAGATTCCGCACGAGCGCGGCCTGCTCGGCCACAGCGACGCCGACGTCGTGCTCCATGCGCTGACCGACGCGATCCTCGGCGCGGCGGCCGAGGGTGACATCGGCGAGCTGTTCCCCGACACCGACCCCGCCAACAAAGACGCCGACAGCCGCCGATTCGTAGCCGAAGCGCTGCGCCGCGCCGGCGAACGCGGGCTGTGCGTCGGCAACGTGGACGTGGTGATCCACGCCCAGGTTCCGCGGCTAGGCCCGCACAAGCAGCGCATCCGCGAGAGCGTCGCGCGGATTCTGGGCGTTTCCGCCGGCGCCGTCGGCGTCAAGGCGACGACGAACGAGGGGCTCGACGCGATCGGGCGCGGCGAGGCGATCGCCTGCTTCGCCGCCGTCGTGCTCGTCAGTCGACGTCCAGATTGAGCAGGAAGTCCTCCAGCGCCTTTCGTTTCGCTTCCTCATCCTGTCGCGCCGCGACGATCTCGCCGCGCAGCTTCTCGATCTGCGTTTCGAGCTCGTCGAATTTGCGAAGCTGGCGCTGCCGCGCGTCGGTGCTCTCGGTCAGCGTCTTGAGGTTCTCGCGCACGCGGCCCTGCTCCTGCACGGCCTCGTTGACCGACTGTTCGAGCGCGGCGCGGCGGCGGGCCGCGTCGTCGTGCGCGGTGCGCAGCTTGACGATCTGCTCCAGCGCCTGTTTCACCGCCGGCGTGACGACCTTCACCTGCAACCATTGGCGGATTTCGTCCAGCCCGCACTGCGCGAGAATAATCGACACGTCGCCGACGCGCTCCGAAGTCACCTTGAACGCGGCGGTCTGTCCCGCGGGGACGCCCGTCTTGAAGCGCACGAGATTCTGCGTGCGCTCGTACGGCTCCTTCGGCTCGACCAGCCGCCACGGCTCCACGAACGGCTGTTCGATGATGATGGTGCGCTCGCGGTCGGCCTTGTTCTTGAGGTCGTATGTGCGCGCGTCGACATAACGGTGGCGGTGATAGAGCACGCCCTTGCCGATGCGCACGCTGACGAGCTCGTCCGGCGTCGGAGTCGAGCGCACCATGACCTCGACCGACAGGTCGAGGGCATATGCGACCAGCCGCTTTTCGCCCGGCTTGATGTCGGGCAGCTTCGCGTCGCCGGCGTAGACGTTTCCGTCGAACAGCGTGATCGGCCCCTGCATCAGGTGGAGATCGGTCGTGTTCTTCAGCTCCAACCCGTTGAGCGGGTGTTTCGGGTGCGTGGCGGGGTTGTAGATGCTGACCTTGTCGCCGTCGATCGGCATGTTGACGATGGGGAGCATCGCCGAGTGCTGCCGCGGAATGCTGACCGGCGTCTGAATGGCGTATTCGAATAGTTCGCCGGCTTCCTGCGCCGTGGCGACGGAGGCGACGCCCGCGTCGTCGAGTTCCACGCCCGCCGACATCTCCATCGGCTCGCGCCCGATCGCCTCCGCGTCGGCGGCCACCGCGCCGAAGCGCCCGCCGCCGCCCTTTCCTGCGCCGCGGCGCCCCGGCGCCATCGCCGCCGGCGGCGCCGCAGGCTTGCGGTCCGCGAGCTTCTCGACAGCCTTCTTCGCTTCCTCGGCGAAGCCGCCTTCGAACTCCGGCGGGCGCAGCGACGCGTACAGCTCAAGCTGTTCGATCGGCCGCGGGATGTAGAGCGGCGTATACAGGTCCATGCGGAACGAGATTGGCCGCCCGGAGACGAGCGAGAGTTTTACATCCTTCCAATCCTCTTCGGTGGCGTTCTCTACCGTAGCCCAGCCTTGCAGGAAGGGCTTCTTCTCCGGCGAAAGCACGAGACGATAGCTCGTCTTCCAGATCGGCGCTTCGAGCAGGTAGGCGGCTCGGACGCGCCGCTCGCCCTTTCCGTTGAAGCTGAGCACGACGCTCTTCTTGTCGGCGTCGTGGCCGGTGGCGAGCGTGGCCAGCGCCTTGCGCAGCTCGGCGTCCACCTTTTCGTTGGTCAGGCGGATTCCGCCCAGCCCGGCGATGTCGAACTGCACGAGCCCGTCCGGCGTGAGGAGGTTGAGCACGTCGGTCTCGACGATCTGGTCCTTGACCGCCTGCTTGCGCTTCTCGACGCCGACGATGACGCCCTTGGCGGCGCGCGGCGACGTGACCTCGACCGGCTCGCCGCGAAGCTGATCGAGGAGCTGGGCGAGAGTGGGCTTGGCGGTGATGTCGACGCCGAAGCTCTTGAGCGCCTTCTCGATCGGGTCGCGCGAGGCATAGCTGACGACTCCGACCGATCCGCCGTCGAAGTCCTGCACAACCAGCGACTTCAGGATGTCGTTGATCTGGTCGGTGCGGAAGTTCAGCTCGCTGGTCGCGTCGGCGCTGACGGTGCCGTTGCGCTCGAAATAGCCGACCCCGCTCGAAAACAGCGCGATGCGGTTTACCCCCAGGTCGGCGGGCGGATCGGCCCGGACGGCGGCGCCGGCGGCGAGAACCAGCCCGGTGGCGAAGGCGACGATTGGCGTGCGCATGAAAATACCCCTGCGTTGGTTGCCGCTGGGCGCGCGGGAACCGCGTTCCGCGTCGGCCTCAAGGATATTCGACGCGGACGGGACGCGACAGTTCCCGCGGCGATCGGGGGCTATCATCGATTGTCCGCCGTCGCCTCCGGGCGCTCCCGGCTTGACACGCGCGGGGGGGTTGCGTAGCCTTTCCCGTTCGCAAACGCGGGCGCGGCGGACCGGAGCGCGGCTCCCGGGGGAGGCTCCGCCGCAGAGGCGTCGCCCCGTCCGCGGCGACTGAAAACGGGAGTCAACGTGCAACCGGTAACAAAAAAAAGCAAGATGCGCAAACGAACCCGGCGGTCGCACCACGCCCTGACGCCGGCGCACGTTCAGCCATGCCCGAATTGCAACCATGCCAAGCTGCCGCACTGCGCCTGTCAGAACTGCGGCTATGTAAACGCCAACACGCGCATCAAGACGGGCGCCGCGTCCGCGTAGGAGTCCCGTATGCGCATCGCCGTGGACGCGATGGGTGGGGACCACGCGCCGCGCGAGATACTTCGCGGCTGCGCGCAGGGGCTGCGCTTTCTCGGCGCCGACGATCGGCTGGTGCTGTTCGGCCCGCGCGCCGTCGTCGAGGCCGGGCTGCGCGAAATCGGGGCCGCCGATCCGCGCTTCGATGTCGTCGATTGCCCCGAAGTCATCGCGATGCACGACTCGCCGGTCGACGCGCTGCGCCACAAGAAGAACTCGTCCATCGTGCGCATGGCCGTCGCCGCCGGCGCCGGGGAGGTCGACGCGCTCATTTCGGCGGGCAACACGGGCGCGTTCGCGGCCGCGTGTCAGCTCAAGGTCGGCGGCGTCGAGGGCGTATCGCGGCCGGGCATCGCGGTCATCATGCCGACGTTTCACGGTCCGGTGGTGATCTGCGACGTGGGCGCCAACGTCGCGCCCAAGCCGCATCACCTGCACGAATACGCGCGCATGTGTACGATCTATGCCCGCACGATCCTGGGCATCGGCGAGCCGCGCGTCGGCATCGTCTCGATCGGCGAGGAAGAGACGAAGGGCAACTCGCTGGTCAAGGAAGCGCGCGCGCTGATCAAGGCCGACCGCTCGCTCAACTTCGTCGGCAACATGGAAGGGCGCGACCTTTTCGCCGGCCAGTGCGACGTGTTCATCTGCGACGGTTTCGTGGGCAACGTCGTGCTGAAGCTTACCGAAGGTGTCGCCGAGGGGTTGTTCAAGACGATCGTCAACGAGCTGAAGGCCGAAGACGCGGAGCTGGCGAAGCTCTTCGAGCCGGTGGTCGAGCGCATCTGGCGCCGCCACGATTTCGCCGAATATGGAGGGGCGCCGCTGCTCGGCCTGCGCAGCGTCGGCATCATCTGCCACGGCCGCAGCGACCAGCGCGCCATCGCCAACGCGATTCGGGTGGCGGTCGAGGAGCTGCGCCTCGGGCTGAACAACCTGATCCGCGATCAACTCGGCGGGCGGGCACAACAAGAGGACGCTGCATGAGGTTGTCCTGGCCCGTGGCCCTGCTCGGCACGGGCATCGCGATTCCGAAGACCGTCATCACCAACGACGATCTTTCCCGGCGGCTCGACACGAATGACGAGTGGATCGTCAGCCGCACCGGTATTCGCCAGCGCCGCGCGCTGGCGCCGGACGAAGGCACGCTGAGCCTCTGCCTGGCCGCGAGCCGCGCCGCGCTCGACGCGGCGCAGGTTACGCCGGAAGAAATCGACCTCGTGATCGTTTGCACGTTCACGCCCGAACACCCGCTGCCCGCCACCGCCTGCGAGCTGCAGGCCGCGCTGAAGTGCCGCTGGGTGCCCGCGTTCGACCTGGCCGCGGCGTGCAGCGGATTCATGTGGGGCTACGTCACCGCGTCGCAATATGTCGTGACCGGAATGGCGCGCACGGTGCTGGTCGTCGGCTGCGACGCGCTCTCGCGCATCACCGATCCCGAAGACCGCGCCACCGCGATCCTCTTCGGCGACGGCGCGGGCGCGGCGGTGCTGCGCCGCGCAGAGCCGGGCGACCCGCGCGCCGTGCTGGCGGCCCGCATGGGCGCGGACGGCGCCCGCGGCGACCTCATCTGGGTGCCCGCGGGCGGATCGAAAGAGCCCGCCTCGCTCCGCACGGTCAACGAGCGGCTGCACTACGTCCGCATGCGCGGCCGCGAGGTGTACAAGTTCGCCGTCACGCAATTTCAGTCGCTCATCAGCGACACGCTCGCCGACGCCGGCGCGACGATCGACGACCTCGCGATCATCATCCCGCACCAATCCAATCTGCGAATCATCGAGTCGGCCTGCGAGAAAGCAGGCCTGCCGCGCGACAAGATGTTCATCAACATCGACCGCTACGGCAACACGTCGGCCGCGTCCGTGCCGATCGCGCTGCACGAGGCGATCGCGGCCGGCCGCGTCCGCCGCGGCGACCTCGTGCTGATGGTCGCGTTCGGCGCCGGGCTGACGTGGGGCTCGATCGTGATGAGGTACTGAGCCATGCCCGTCGCCGCCATCTTCCCCGGACAAGGCTCGCAAATCGTCGGCATGGGAAAGGACGTCGCCGCCGCGCACCCGGCCGCGGCCGAGACGTTCGCCCGGGCCGACCGCGTGCTCGGTTTTCCGCTCTCGGCGTTGTGCTTCGACGGTCCGGATGAGCGGCTCGGCGCGACCGACATTCAGCAGCCGGCCATCTTTACCACCAGCGTAGCGATCTGGCGGGCCGGCCTGGCCGCCGGCAAATTCTCGGAATCGACGTTCTCGCACATGGGCGGCCTGAGCCTCGGGGAGTACACGGCGCTGCACCTGGCCGGCGCGCTGTCGTTCGACGACGCGCTGCGGCTGGTTCAGACGCGCGGACGATTGATGCAGGAAGCGGCGGAGCGGCAGCGCGGCGGCATGGTTTCGATCATCGGGCTCGACGAGCCGCAGGTGCTCGCTCTGTGCGAAAAGGCCGCGCGCGAAGGCCGCGTCGCGCCGGCCAACTTCAACTGCCCCGGCCAGATCGTCATCTCCGGCGAAGAAGGCGGCTGCGCAGCGGCCGTCCGGTTGATCGACGAATTCGGCGGCCGCGCCATTCCGCTGAAGGTGGCGGGCGCGTTTCACAGCGAGCTGATGCGATCGGCGGCCGACGGGCTGCGGCCGGTGCTGGACGCCTGCGAGATTCGCGCGCCGCGCGTCCCGGTGATTGCGAACGTCGATGCGACCTACCACACCGGGCCGTCGCAGATTCGCGACTCGCTGTATCTTCAGGTGTTCAATCCGGTCCGCTGGCAATCCTGCGTGGAGCGCATGGTCGCCGACGGCTGCATGGAGTTCCGGGAAATCGGCCCGCAGCGCGTGCTGACCGGCCTGATGCGGAAGATCCATCGCACGGCCAGGGCGGTCAACGTAAGCACGGCCGCCGACCTCGCGTAATAGCTCCGGTCGAGTCTCTGTCTGGACCGCAGCCGACCTCGGCCGCATTGCCTGGACCGCAGGCCGCCCTCGGCTGC